>JBIKKW010000128.1:0-7810 GCA_044360115.1 Bacteroidia bacterium | reverse complement strand
CTATGAAATGGGAACAAATAAACGCAATTGAACAGTTAGATCAAATTGATACGTTATCAAAAACACATGCCGTTTTGCTATTTAAGCACAGCACACGCTGCAGTATAAGCGATGCAGCCATAAGCAGGTTTGAAAGAGAATGGACAGAAGAAGATAGTTCAAAGATGAAGCCGTATTATTTGGATCTGATCGCCTACAGGTCCGTTTCCAATGCCATTGCAGAAAGGTACCATGTGGAGCACGAATCGCCACAGGTATTGGTTATCAAGAACGGGAAATGTGTTTATAACGAAAGTCATATGAACATCAGGGTAAATGCCCTTAGAGAAGAGATGTAGTATAATGCCATCGATCATACCGGAACTGATTTATTTTTTTGAATTTAGTTTCTTGTTTTTTTTCTGTTTTTGATTATATTTGATTAGATAATAGGTATGACAGAAGGAAAGTATATAGATGAAGCATCTGAAACGATCAGGTATTTTAAAACCTTAGCTGAAACGCTAAAAGATGTGGTGGTGTTAATAGAGCCTAAAGAATACCGCATTGCCTACATTAATCACGTTCAGCCGGGATATAAGAAAAGTGATGTACTTGGTGCAAAAGTTTTTGATTTTGTAACGCCGGAGCATATCGAACTTTATCATTCGGTATTGGCAAAAGTTGTATCAACCAAGCAACAACAAAATATTGAAATAGCCGTTGTAGATAATTACCGATCGTTTGGCAAGGTTTGGTATGAATGCACTATAACACCAATTAAAGATCTTAATGATGAGATCGAATATCTGATCGTTTTCACAAAGGACATTACCGAGTTAAAACAATTTGATATTGCCATGCGTAATAAGCAAGAAAAGCTTTACGCTATCATCAATAATACCAACGATATCATTCTATCCATTGATAAAGAGTATAAATTAACTGAGCATAACAGTGTTTTTCAGCAACAAGTTGAACGTGGTTTTGGTATTAAAGAATTGCGTGGTACTGTTATTTTGAATTACATTGATCCAAAGAAACATCAACATTTAAAGAATATTTATGAGCGGGTTTTCAAAGGTGAAGTAGTAAATGACATTGAAAGTTTTGAGACATTAAATGGTATTGTGATCTATTTTGAATCGAGTTATCACCCCATCTATAATTACAATAAAGAGATCAGCGGTATTTCTGTTTTTTCGAAAAATATCACAGAAAGGATCAGCTATGAACTGAATCTTAAAAAAGCATTAAAGGAAAAGGAAGTACTACTTTCAGAGATCCATCATCGTATTAAGAACAATTTGGCGCTTGTTTCTAGTATGTTGCAGTTAAAAGAAATGAATATGGATAATGCATTAGCCAAAGATGCATTGAGTGACAGCAGAAAACGTATCAAATCAACCGCGTTGGTGCATGAGATGTTATATAAGAACGATTCTTTTGACAATATTAATGTTCAGGATTATATAACTGAGCTGTTTGGGAATTTAAATATGAATGCGAATATCTTATTAAAACTGGAAGGCGATAATGAGGTATTGAATTTAGGAAAGGCATTGCCCTTTGGATTAATGATGCATGAATTAATGATGAATTCCATCAAACACTCATTTAAGGGTAGAGAGCAATCGCAATTGAATATTCAATCTACACGTGGGGATAATAACTTAAAGATCGACTATAGTGACGGAAGTGGCTTTTTTCCCGTGAAGGTTGATTTTTATGACACCTCAACCACGGGCTTGATGCTTATTCATACCTTCATTGAGCAATTGAACGGCTCCATAAAACTTGTATCAAATGAGCCACCAACATACGAAATCATTATACCGATAGATTGAGCAGTATAAAAAAAATATTAATAGCGGAAGATGAATTGCTGGTTGCCAAAGTATTAAAATTAATGCTGGAGCAAAAAGGCTTTGAAGTAAAGCATGTGGTTGATGAGGAGACCGTAGTGGAATCAGCCGGTACCTTTGATCCCGATCTGATCATTATGGATGTGTTCTTAAAGAATAACACCTCAGGTTTAAATGCAGGACACCGTATAAGAAAATCAAAAATTGAAAAACCGATCATTTATACCACCGGCAATTCGTTACAACAAACAAAAGAGTTGATCAAGGAAATTAGTAACAGTCATTTATTCATTAAACCCATAGATGCTTCGCATCTTATAAAATATATTGAAGATACATTTTAATGTGCTTTTAATAAGGCGATCACTTCATCGTCGCTCACCTGTTCAAAGTTCTCATAAAATTCGCCAACTCCCTTAAAATCCTCCGGTAAATAAAGGCAAATGAATTCATCTGTTTGTTGTGCAATTTTATATGCTGTATCCTTAGCAGAAACCGGCACAGCCACGATGATCTTTTTTGGCTCTTGTGAACGTAATTGTTGAATACCTGCTATAATGGTTTCACCGGTGGCAATGCCGTCGTCTATAATAATAACGATCTTATCTTTTAATGATGGCAAAGGTTTATTCCCCAAAAATAAGTTTTGTCTACTCAATAAATTCGATCGGATCTTTTCGGTTTCGGATTCTAAGTAACCCTTACTCACAGATGCAGCATTTTCGTTAAGGTGCAACCCAAACAAAGTCACCGCCCCAATAGCATATTCTTTATTGGCAGGATGTCCGATCTTTTTTGAAAGTAAAATACTCAAAGGTAGGTTCAAGTTTTTCGATACCAGAGCACCCAATGGTATACCGCCTCTTGGTATGGCTAATACAATGCCATTCGAATTTTTATATTCTGAAAGCTTTTCTGATAAAAGTTCAGCAGCTTGTTTGCGATCCTTAAATCTCATACCCGAAGATGATCGAAACAGCGTGAATGGTAATTGATAAATGCCGCTTTGTAAATTGATTTATGTCATGTGTTGAATAGAATATTTGATGCAAATTAGTAGAACATCGAAATCATATGGAAACGGAAACAACTTTAAATAATACGATCGTGAAAGCAATTTACGAGAGGCGAGCCACCAGAAAATTCAAGAATGCATCTTTGTCAAAAGAAGTGATCAATGCGATATTAGATGCAGGTAGGATGGCTCCCTCGGCCATGAATAAGCAACCATGGCATTTTTATGTTGTAAGCAATAAAGAGCGTATCAAAAAAATGTCAGACACGATCTTGCATCACTCAAAGATGGCCATGTTCAAAGCAGGCATTAAAGAAGTTGTGAATCATATTTTACATCCCGGCTCGTTTCATTTAAAGGATGGCATTGATTTTTTTAAGCAAGATGATCCTGTTTTTCATGGCGCACCTTTAGTTGTATTTATTGCATCGCCCCGCAGTAACGAGTGGGCACCTATTGATGTTGGTATGTGTGCGCAAAACATGATGTTATATGCGCATTCCATTGGTTTAGCAAGCTGCCCCATTGGATTTGCGAAGTTCATTGAGAATACCGATGAATATGAATTATTGAAAGTACCATCATCTGAGCACATCAATTTAGCTCTTATTTTTGGGTATGCCGATGAAAGTCCAGCCCTTCACGAACGGAAGAAGGATAATGCTGTTTTTATTGATGCTTGATCGCCGGAAATAATTATATTTAAGGTGATATAATTAAAACAGCTTACATGCTCAAACTCATTTTATTTTTAATTATAAATTTTGCTGCTCTTGGAGTTGGCGGTTTATTGATCGGTAACCCCGGTGCTAACGAATGGTATCAAAATGTAAATAGGGCACCGTGGACACCGCCGGGCTGGGTATTTGGAGCGGCATGGACCACCATCATGTTTTGCTTTTCAATTTTCATGTATCAAGCAGCAAGTAAATTCTCATTCGAGCAATTGAAACCGTTTTATATTTTGTTTGCTGTGCAATGGCTATTAAATGTTATCTGGAATCCGGTGTTCTTTCGCTACCACCAGGTGTTGGGCGGTTTGATCATTATCATTGCCTTAACCTTATTGGTGGGTTGGTTCACTTATTGGGGATTTAAAAACATTGGTCTAGCTGGCTTGTGGATGTTGCCTTATTTTATTTGGTTGCTTATTGCAACATCACTGAACGCCTATATTTATTTTAAAAATTAATTTACCATATGAAAATAAAGTTTATAATTGCTTTATCTCTTGTTTTTAATGCACTGTTAGCACAGCATAAAAACCCAACCTTTTTGTACGATCCGGGCGCCGCGCCACGTGATCATAATTTGAATTTTGAGCGCATGCGTTTGTATGTGGAGTTTGAGCCGGTTAATGGATTGGTAAAAGGAAAGATCACCCATTTCTTTTCACCGATCAGACAAAAAGTGGATACGTTTTATTTGGATGGTCCGGGTATTAAGATCAAAGAAGCAAAATTAAATGGCAAAGAAGTGAAATACCGTTCGGATGCAAATGGTATTACCTTTTATCCGGAGAAAGCATTGATACTTGGCGAAAAGGATAGTTTAGCCATTACCTATGAAGCTACACCGCGCAAAGGCATTTATTTTATTGGATGGAATGATGAGAAGAACATCAGTAGAAAACAAATATGGACACAAGGGCAGGGAGTGGATAACAGACATTGGTTCCCCTGTTACGATACACCCAACGATAAATTGATCACTGAAGTATATGTGAAGTTTGATAAGGCTTACAAAGTATTATCAAATGGCGTGAAGGTGGCCGAAAAAGAATTAAAGGACGGAACAAAGCTGTGGCATTATAAAATGTCGCATCCTCATCAAACTTATTTGGTGATGTTGGGAATAGGAAAGTATGAAATAAAAGAAACGCGATCAAAATCGGGCGTGCCACTCCGACAATGGTATTACCCTGAATGGAAAGACAGATATGAGTATACATATAAGTACAATGAAAAGATCTTTGATTTTTTAGAGAGCGAGATCGGTGTGCCTTACGGATGGGAATCGTATTCGCAAATACCGGTGCAGGATTTTATGTTTGGTGCCATGGAAAATACATCGGCAACTTTGTTTGGTGATTTTTTTGAAGTAGATGCAAGAAGTTTCAATGATCGCAATTATGTTTCGGTTAACGCGCATGAATTAGCTCACCAATGGTTTGGTGATTATGTTTCGGCACGCAGCGGTAATTCTCATTGGTTACAGGAAAGTTTTGCAACACATTATAATGTGATAGCAGAGCGCGAATGTTTTGGTGAAGATCATTTTAATTGGGCCAGACGTTATGCACATCAAACTGCTATTAACACCATGGATAAAAAACCAATTGCCCATTCGGAAACACCAACATCCATCATTTATCAAAAGGGATCGCAGGTTTTGGAAATGTTGAAGTATGTAACAGGAAGGGAAGGGTATAACCGTTCGGTGAAGCGTTATTTGTTAGATCATTCGTATGCGAATGTTGATTCAGATGATCTGTTGAACGCGTTTCAGGATGAGTTAGGAATGGACCTGGATTGGTTTTGGAATGAATGGGTATATCGTGGTGGTGAGCCTGCATATAAGGTTACCTATTCAGAAACGGAGATCACCGGAAAATACATGACACAGTTTACAGTGAATCAAGTACACCAACAAAATGATGTGATCGGATTATTTAAAATGCCAATAGTGTTTGAAGTACATTATACTGATGGTAGTATGGATTCAAGAACTGAATGGATAGAGAAAGAATCGCACCTGATCAATATTCCTAATCCATCAAAGAAAACGATCGCTTATGTGTTGTTCGATCCAAACAGTGCAGTGATGAAAACGGTTACATTCAATAAACCATATGACATGTTAAAGTTACAATCGCTTAAGGCCACTCATATGTTAGATCGTTATGATGCTGTTTATGCCATGCGCAGTTTACCAATTGATCAAAAGCGTAACGCCTTAATTGAAGCATTTCAAAAGAATAGTTTTCATGCTGTAAAAACAGAGGTTGTTATTCAATTGATTGACGATAAGAATGCTGAAAGTATTGCATTAATTAAAGCCGCTTTAATGGATAAGGATGTTCAGGTACGCAAGGGTGTGATCATGAATGCAAAGCAAATTGAAAAGAGTTTACTATCGGACTACGAGAAATTATTGACCGATTCGTCATACCAAACTATTGCAACAGCCCTGGAGAAATTGTGTTTTCAATTTCCGGAGAATATTGCAAAATATCTTGATAGAACAAAAGATATTGAAGGAACAAATGGCCGAAATGTGAGGGTTAAATGGCTTGAGATCGCTGCAGCTACACAGATCGCTGATAGCAAAAAACACATTGATCAGTTGATCGAATATACATCCAATTCGTATGAATTTATTACACGTACAAACGCAATGGCAGCATTAAAGCGATTGAATTATTTTGATGTAAACGTTCTTTTAAATTGCATGCAAGCGGCAGTGTCTAATAACGGGCGTTTAGCCGGACCGGCGAATGAAACCATTAAATATTTTTACGCACAGGATAAGCACAAAGCCATGATCACCGAAACGATCTCCAACAAAAAAATGCAGAACTGGGAGAAAGAAATTTTGAATCGTTTGTTGCAGTAAAGATTGTTTTGAAAGGGAAACTTCTAGTTTCAATTGGCTAATTTCCCTTGCAAAATGTGAGATTGCTTCGTCGTTCCTCCTCGCAATGACGAGTGTTCTAGATTCGCGCTCGTCCGCCGCGGCGGATAAAATTATTTCACTCCATTATCCTTTCCCGTACTTCTACATTCGCACTTCCAACTTCTCCTATTCCTCCCCCGCCCTGAGGGCACCCTATAATAGTTTCGGGTATGTGGTTTGTGGTTTCGAGTTTGTTGTTTCGGGTTTAGAGTTATGCATTCATAGTTAGTACTTCTTATACTTACTCCTTATACTTCCCTTCGTGTCTTTGTGTCTTCGTGGCTATCCTTCGACTCCGCTCAGGATGACACCTCTGCCCCTTCGTACTTCGTCACTAGTCCATCCAACTTCTTATACTTCCTCCGTGTTTAAAACTTCGTGCCATAGTGGCTATCCCTTTGCGCACTCTGCGGTTAAATGCCTCTATTGCTAAACGCGGATGCCAATAATGCAAACGTCATCGACCTGCTCCAGATCGCCTTTCCAATTGAGGAAGGTGTTTTTTAATTCAGAATGTTGTTCGGTTAAGTTTTGACCGTGTATGTTACCGATCTTTTCGATCAGGTTTTTGTGTTTGAATTTTTTTCCTTTAATACCGCCAAATTGATCGGCAAATCCATCGGTAAGTAAATATAAAGTGTCGCCTTTTTTTAATTCAATTTGAAACGAATTAAAGGAAGCATTGTTCTCGCCTTTACCAACGGGCATTTTATCACAATACAGATCGTTTGCTCCAGAAGAAACTGCGATCACAGGCGCATTGTTTGCCGCAGCGTATGTAACTATTGGATCATTTTCCTTTATGCAAATTAAAATGCCATCCATACCGTCTTGTGCACCATCTTTTGAAATGGTTTGAATGATACGTTCTCTTACATGATTAAATATCAAATGCGGTTCTGTAATGCCTTTTTCAGTGATGGCCTCATTTAAAAAAGTAATGTTCAATAAACTCATAAAGGCACCGGGCACACCATGGCCAGTGCTATCGCAAACAGCCAAGTAAAAGCGATCGTCTTTTTTGGTGGCCCAATAAAAATCGCCACTCACAATATCCTTTGGTTCAAACAAAACAAAGTGATCTTTTAAATGGTATGAAAGAAGTTGTTGCGAAGCAAGGAGTGCATTTTGAATGCGTTTAGCGTAATGGATACTGTCTAAGATCTCTTTGTTTTTTTCTGAGATCAGATCATACGCATTTTTTAATTCAACATTTTTTAAACGTTCGATCTCCTGTACTTTTTCGTTGAGTAAGGTGTTTTGTAGTTCGCTAACC
>JBIKKW010000028.1:0-26222 GCA_044360115.1 Bacteroidia bacterium | reverse complement strand
TTAAAGGATGTTTTAATTCGTGTGTTGCCGAATCAGGCATTTATTGATTTTTTAGCAAGTAAAAATAAACTTGGCGGACAAAGTAAATTTCCGCGAGTAATGAAGGGCAAGCACTTAAATGATTGGCAAGCGTTTTTAGAAAATTATCAAATTAAAAAGTGATCTTAACATTAATATATCAAACGATCATTATCGTTTTGCTGCTAACCTTTTCATTTGGTCCGGCATTTTTCGCGTTGTTAAATACCAGTATCAAACACGGCAGAAAAGAAGGCTGGTTGCTTGCTTCGGGTGTTGTACTAAGTGATCTTTTAGTTTGTTTTATTGTTATTTATTTGATCCATTTAGGCGCTACCAATTTTATTCAAGATGAAAAGAACCAGCGTTTCATGGGAATTATTGCAGGATTGATTCTTGTTGTTTTTGGTTCATTTTATTTTAAAAAGCCCGTTAAACTCTCTAACGAAACTATTGAATTAAAAAGCCCCGGTACAATTGCGTTATTATTAAAAGGTTTTTTTCTGAATTTAGTTAATCCCTCGGTTTGGTTGTTGTGGCTGGGTAATGTTACAGCAATTAGTAAAACCCTGAGTTATTCAATAACAAATATGTTTATTTATTTTGGCATAACGCTTGGCTTAGTGTGGCTTGTAGAGAGTTTCAAGTGTAAAATGGCCAGCAAATTGAAAAAGTATTTAACCGATAAACTGATGCGCATCATTAATTATTCAACCGGTGTGTTATTAATGTTATTCGGTTTGATATTGGTCTATAATCATTATTTTTAATTTATGACAGATAAGGATCTGGAACGGTTCCGCGATAAGTTAATTGAAACAACCAGTTTCCCAACCGTTTATATGTTTAAGTTTATTGTTGAAGCGGATAACAGAAAGATCGCCTTGATCGAAAGTTTTTTTGATGAGAATGCCGAGATCCACACTAAAGAAAGTGGTAGCGGAAAATACATTAGCATTACTTCAAAGCAAGTGGCAATGAATGTAGACGAGATCATTGATGTTTATAAAAAGGCCGCAGAAATAAAAGGAATTATGTTCTTGTAAAATGGAATTTACCTTATCACACAATCATTTAACAGTTAAAGTAAATTCAAAAGGCGCTGAGCTTTCAAGTATCTTATTTAATGGAAATGAATATTTGTGGCAGGCCAATCCGGATATTTGGCCAAGACACGCACCAGTGCTATTTCCCATTGTAGGTAAATTAGTTAGTAATACGTTTCATTATAATGGTTATTCGTATTCATTACCGCAACATGGTTTTGCGCGTGATATGGAATTTGAATGTTTAACGCATTCAAGCACGCAGGTGAGCTTTGTTTTACGATCAACTGATCAAACCAAAATAAATTATCCTTTTGATTTTGAATTAATATTATCTTATACCGTCACATATAACGCTATCGAATGCGGGTATCTAGTTAAAAACACAAATACTCAAAGTGATATGTATTTTAGTATTGGTGCGCACCCCGGATTCAAGATCCCGCTTGATGGATCAGAAACATGGAGCGATTACCAAATTGTTTTTGAGAAAGATAAAAGTTATTACATCACGAAGTTAAGTGACGGTCTTTTATCCGACATAAAAATCCCACTTGTGTTAAATAACGCGAAGCTTGATGTTACCAATAATTTATTTGATAGCGATGCTTTAGTGTTTGAGAATGCACAGATAAACCAAGTTGCTATTATTTCATCAAAAACTAATAAAGGCGTTGAGGTGCAATGTAACAACTGGCCTTACTTTGGTATTTGGTCAAAAAAGGGAAGCGACAATTTTATTTGTTTAGAGCCGTGGCAAGGTATTGCCGATTTCACAAAACATAACGGCGAATTAAAAAGTAAAAAGGGAATTATTCAATTAGGCCCAAAGCAGGAATTTAACCGCAGTTATAGTATTCGTTTTTTTTAGCCACAAATCTCACGAATTAAAACGAATTGTTTTAACCAAAAGGAATTTGAAAATCCAGATTTGAGAAATTCGAGTAATTAGTGGCTGATTTAAAACTTAAATTCCTTCACAAAATTCACAAAGAATTTCACTTTTTCTTTATCCAGATCGGGATATAAGCCATGCCCTAAATTACAAATGTAACGCTGTTTTCCAAAAGCGTTTAGCATTTCAGTTGCTTCTGCCATAATTGTTTTTTCATCTGCATACATTAAACACGGGTCAGCATTTCCTTGAAGCGTTACGTTATTTCCGGCCTCTGCTCTGGCTTTTAAAGGATCAATGGTCCAATCTAAACCTATCGTATTGCAATTCGTTTCTGATATTTTTTTAATAGCATAGTGAGCATCCTTTGCAAACACAGTAATAGGCGCCATTGGTTTTATGGCATCTACAATTTGATTGATGTATTTCAATGCAAATTCATAATACTGTTTCTCGCTTAAAATTCCTGCCCACGAATCAAATATCTGAACCATATCAGCACCTGAAGCAATTTGTGCTTTTAAATAGTTGATGCTGCTTTTTGTGATCTTATCTAATAACAGATGTGCCAATTGCGGTTGCGTATATAAAAACTGTTTGGCTTTGCTGAACGTTTTGCTGCCGCTTCCTTCAACCATATAAGCTAAAATGGTCCAAGGTGCACCACAAAACCCTATCAAGGGCACGCGATCATTCAATTCTTTTTTGGTAAGCTTTAACGCATCCAAAACATATTGCAGGTCACCACCTTCAGCAATACGCAAAGCATCAATATCGTTCTTGTTTTGTATTGTTTTTTCAAACCATGGTCCTTTTGCTTCTATCATTTGATAAGGCAAACCCATAGCTTCCGGTATCACTAAAATATCACTAAAAATAATGGCGGCATCAACACCTAAAATATCAACCGGTTGAATGGTTACTTCACATGCCAGTTCAGGACTTTTCACAAACTCTATAAAGTTTTTAGCACGTGAACGCGTAGCACGGTATTCGGGTAAAATTCGTCCTGCTTGGCGCATTAACCAAACAGGTACACGTTCAACGTTTTCGCCTCTTGCGGCTTTTATAATAAGGTCGTTTTTAATACTCATTTTTTAATAAATTCAGTTAAGTTAGTTTTAATATTGTTGCAAATTTGATCTAAAGGCAGATCGTTATCATCCTCACCAAATGGATCTTCAATTTCTTCGGCGATCAATTCTATACTTGCAAAAACATAAAGCACGATCATTGAAATCAAAATGGTGGCATACTTAAAATCTGGTCCAAATGCGAAAGGTATGGTTATAACATATAAAAAGATGATCTTTTTAAGAAAGATGTTATATGAAAATGGTATAGGTGTATTTTTAATTCGTTCACAAGCACCGCAATTGGAAGTGAATGATTTTAGCTCTTCATTCAAAAGCAATAGTTGGGTATCGTTAATTTTTTTAGCATCATACAATTCAATAAGTTTAGTGTGAATAAACTTAGCCATCATGTTTGGCGGATGTTTAGAGTTTAGTAATTCGTTTTTTAATGTATCATTAAGATCATGAATATCGGTTGAAATAGCTTTTCTTCTTAAATGACATTTTAATATGTAATTATAATGTATGATCAATTGAATAAACTCTACTTTATCTTTCTCATCTTTTAAATACGTAGAGATTTTAATACCAAAGTTTCTCGAATTATTTACAATATCTCCCCAAATTTTACGGCCTTCCCACCATCTATCATAGGCCGTATTTGTTCGAAACACCAATAACATCGATAAAACAAAACCTAAAATGGAATGAATGATGGTAATATTGCTAAATGACCAATGAAGTACATAAATCTCAAAAGTAACTACCAATGCGGTAAATGCGCCAATTCCGATCATGGATGGCAGTAATACACGAAATGTATCACTTTTGTGAAATTGCATGATCAGTTTAAACCAATCCTTAGGGTTGTAGGTAATCATAAAGGCAAAAGTACTCGAAATTTTACAATTTGTAGGTAAATAATTTAACTGAAACGACTGTTAAATGGATGAGCGGCATAAATTATAAATAAATTTTGCCGTAACTTGCAAATCATGAAATTCACTTTTAAAAACATTTTTTTGGCTGTAACATTTTTTACCGGTCAATGTATAATTGCTCAGCAACATTATTGTTCGCAAGCAAAACAAGTTAGTGCTCAAAGAACAATTGATCACGCGAACAGAACCAGTGCATTATTGCCTCAAATTTCACACGAATTAAAGTACGATGTAAAATTTGTTCACCTGATGTTGAATTTAGAACGAACAAACAAAGTAGTAAGTGGCGGCGTTAAAACTGTGGCAACCGTTACGGTTAGTTCAATGGATACATTTATGTGTGCGTTGCACGAAAATCATATCATTGATTCGGTTCGTTTTAATGGTGCTTTGATGTCTTATGTTCGCCAGGATAGTTCGTTAAAGGTTAAGCCAGCTGCAGCTATACCAAACGGACAAAGCTTTACAGTTTCGGTCTATTATCATGGTACTGCACCGGTTGGTGGCGCTGCAATTGGAAACGGTTATAGCAATGGTACTTCAGGCGCATGGGGTAATCAGGTAAGTTGGAGTTTGAGTGAGGCAATTGCTGCATACCATTGGTGGCCTTGCAAACAGATCCTTACAGATAAGATAGATTCGAGTTGGGTAGATGTAACTACAGATTCATTGAATAAGGTTGGATCAAATGGTTTATTGAAAAATGTTGTGGTTGTTGGAAATAAGAAGCGATACGAATGGCGTAATAATCACATGATCAATTATTATTTGATATCGGTTGCGGTAGCGAAGTACAAAGAGTATAATTTGTATGCAAAACCATTGTATTTGGGTAACGATTCAATTTTGATACAGAATTATATTTACGATGGCGCAATTAATAATACCACTTGGATAAACGGACAAAAAGTTCAGTTGAACAAAATGCCTCAGGTAATGAATTTCCTATGCAAGATGTTTGGTATGTATCCGTTTTACAAACAAAAATACGGACATTGCATGGCGCCATTCAGCGGTGGTATGGAACATCAAACCATGACCAGCTTAGGATTTTTTGATTACTATATTGATGCGCATGAATTGGGGCATCAATGGTGGGGTGATAATGTTACCTGTAAATCGTGGTCTGATATCTGGATCAATGAAGGATTTGCTTCCTATTCAGAACATTTGGTTGCTCAGTATCTTGATCCAACAAATTTTGCTACTAATTTAAATGGCGCTCATAATAATGTGATGAGCCAAAATGGCGGCAGTATTCATTTTACCGGTGCAGATACCATGAATGCCAACAGGATCTTTGATGGCAGATTAACCTATGACAAAGGAGGCGCTATTGTTCACACCTTACGTTTTGTAACAAATGATGATTCACTCTGGTTCAGAACACTAAGAGGTTTTCAAAACACATTTAAGAACAGCACAGCCTCAACGGTTGATTTCATGAATTACTATCAATCGCAAACATCCATCAATCCTACGCAATTCTTTAACCAATGGTATTATGGTCAGGGATACCCAACTTTTAATGTGAGTTGGAATTTTGTTGGAAACACCGCTATCATCAAATCTATTCAAAGTACCTCTATGCCATCATCTGTGCCAGTTTTCATTACGCCTATGGAGTATAAGTTAACGCGAGTGAGTGCACCAGATACGGTAATACGCGTTATGCACACTTCAAATACCGAAATATATAATATTGCTCTATCGGGCACTGTAACTGGTATATCGGTTGACCCAAACAATTGGGTGATCAATAAAACCATTGGTCCGGTTAATGATGTTAACCTTTTACCATCAGGAATAAACGAAGCAACAATTGATACAAAATGTTTAGTTACGCCAAATCCAAGCAATGGCGTTTTTGAAATTAGATCAAATAACACTTCGGTAAAACAATTTGATGTGGTTGATATGACCGGAAAAATTATCTTGAAAGGAAACATTACTTCTGATGCACGAATTGATATTACTGATAAAGCAAATGGCGTTTATATGTTAAAGATAAAAGACAGTAATAATAATTTGATCTATTCATATAAATTGATCAAAGAATAATTTAAACTTGATCTCCCTCAGTTTTAATTCCTATTTTAAATAGTAACTTTAAAATTTATGTGGGAATTCCTGAAACAATTAACCGATCCTCAAAGTATCATTCAATATGGTGGTTTATGGCTCTTGTTGTTTGTGATATTCGCAGAAACCGGTTTGTTGGTCGGGTTTTTTTTGCCGGGAGATAATTTGATATTATTGGCAGGTATTTTGTGTAAATCAAAGCCTGATCTTTTAATGGTGAACTATGGCGTGCTGGTTATTTTGATGATAACTGCAGCAGTTCTCGGAAATGTTTTTGGTTATTGGTTTGGCAGGAAAGCGGGCGCGCGCCTATACGAACGCAAAGATAGCTTGATATTTAAGAAAAAACATTTAACCGCTACCGAGGAATATTATAAAAAGTTTGGAGGGAATGCCACATTGATCTTGGCCAGATTTTTACCGGTTGTGCGAACCTTTGCACCAATTATAGCCGGCGTTATAAAAATTGATTTTTTTAAATTCATGATCTTTAATGCAGCTGGTGCCTTTTTGTGGATCGTTAGTTTATCGGGGATAGGTTACTTTCTAGTGCAGATTTTTCCTGGTATTACCAATTATTTAGGTTACATATTCATTGCATTGATCATCATTACGGCCATTCCGGTAATTCGTTTGGTGTTAAAGCAG
Organism: Bacteroidia bacterium; assembly: GCA_044360115.1. Classification (GTDB taxonomy): domain Bacteria; phylum Bacteroidota; class Bacteroidia; order B-17B0; family Aurantibacillaceae; genus Aurantibacillus. The sequence continues at coordinate 19,516 of JBIKKW010000028.1, read as the reverse complement.
CGCAAAAACTAATGATCACAAAGTTGAAGCAAATTCAAGCAGCAATTTAAATACCTCTTTGTATTTGGTGAGTGGCAGTGTTTTTTCTTTATCATCAATGTCATGATAAAAGGATACACCACCCAAGGTATAAATAAAAAAGCACGGCACTCCTTTTTCTGTGAACCAATAATGATCGCTGTTTTGGGCCTTGCCCCTTTTTTTGATCGTTTTTAATAATTGCCCTTCTTGGTTTATCTTTTCAAGTTTTGCAAAGTGTTCATTATAGATTGCGCCATTCACCACCATAATACCATCATCGCCGGTGCCTAGCAGATCAAGATTTACAAGGAATTTTATTTTTTGCAGATCCATACTTTTATTCTCTACAAAATAATGCGAACCAATTAAGCCGGCTTCTTCACTTGAAAAGAAGATAAAAACGGTTTTATATTTTGGCGGATGTGTAGCATAATGCTTCATCAAATTCAACACCATGCTCGTTCCGCTAGCGTTATCATTAGCGCCCGGAAAAAAGCAATTCTTTCCCATGGCACCCAAATGATCATAGTGTGCTGTAAAAACAACCATGCTGTCGTTGTTTATCCCATCAAAATACGCCCCAATATTATTGGTTTTAAAATCCGGCTCAAAATGCGCTTTAATATCTATCTCTGCTTCCAGCACATCTTGTGGATGAAGTGCACGCAATAATTCGATCTGGCATTTTTTTGTTTGTTTAATGCCAACACTGTAAGTTAGTTTTTTGGATAATTTAATGGCTACTTCATTTTTTGGATCTGTTGAAAGAAAAGTGACACTGTCTTTTTTGGTGAAGGTGTATTTTCCTTTCATAGAAGGGCATTCAGGATGAATGATAAAATCTCTTCCCGTAATTAATTTTTTTTGATTGACCGATACACTTACTTTTTTCGGAAACGTATTAACGGGGTGACTGTATGTTTGCGTATAGCTTTCATTAAAAAGCGGATTGGCTTTAAATCCCTTGATCTCTTTTACAATATAATCTGAAGCTTTTCCAACACCATTTTTCACATAACCCCTTCCGTTCATTTTTTTTGAACTGAGGGTTTTGATCACTTCACGGGCGTAAAGCGAATCTTGGGCATTTGAAATAAATGAAAGTAAGAGAAGTGCAATGGTGTAACGCATTATTCAAAACGTTTTTTAGTGATCTCCTTTAAACGTTTGTAGGTTTCATTCGCATCTTTCCAGTTATAAACCGATTTTAAACTTAATAGATACGAATCGGCATCCTGCCAGGTGGTGCATTCATTCAACTGATCGATAGCCAAGCCATATTCAGTTGCATTTTGATCGAATAATTCGTTGATGAATTGAAACTTTTGGTTTAAGGTGATCTCGAGTTTTTTAGCTTCGTGATTTAATGCGGGAGTTGCTACCAATTCTATTGGCGATCTTAACTCAGTTTCTTTAATTGGTTCTGCTACTTTGGTTTGTTCCTCCTGCTTGATCACTTCTTCCGCAACTACATCTGTTCGGGTGGCAATAACCTCGCTAACTTTTGAATGAATGCCAAAACTTGGCGATATTTCCTTATTGGTCTTTAAATATTTAAATACACTTAAATGCTCCTGTAGTTTTTGCAATTGTTTCTGTAAATTTTCACAATCTTGCGATGATGGCTGCACTGTACCATCAACAAATAATTCCAAATTTGGAAGTGTTTCATGAATAGTACTTTGTAGTTTGTTTAGCGTTTGTTCAAGGCTCATGTTGTGTAAAATTTGTATTTAAATTTAATTTGAATTTATCAGATGTTCCTTTACATTTAGTTTTTGTTTTTAACGCCTTTTAAACAATGTTTATTGAAGATAATAAAGCCAACCTGAAGCGTGGCTGGATCGAAGTGATCTGTGGCAGCATGTTTTCCGGTAAAACGGAAGAACTGATCAGGCGTTTAAAGCGTGCGCAATTTGCTAAACAAAAGGTGGAGATATTTAAACCAAGTATCGATACACGTTATGACGAAGTGAAAGTAGTTTCGCATCAGGGAAATGAAATTCACAGTACACCGGTTCCATCAAGTTCAAATATTTTATTATTGGCTGCAGATACTGCCGTTGTTGGCATTGATGAGGCTCAGTTCTTTGACGATGAATTGCCAAATGTTTGCAAGCAATTGGCAGATAGAGGTGTGAGGGTAATAGCTGCGGGCCTGGATATGGATTTTAAAGGAAAACCTTTTGGACCAATGCCACAGTTATTAGCAATGGCAGAGTACGTTACAAAGGTACACGCCATTTGTGTAGATTGCGGCGAATTAGCGTATGTATCGCACCGCACGGTAATTGGCAATGATAGCTTGGTTCTAGTGGGAGAGACTGAAAGTTACAAGCCTTTATGCAGACAGTGTTTTAACCGTTCAATTTTACATTAGTGTATACAATAAAGCAAATAACAGAAATTGTTGACGGAGAATTTTTTGGGACAAAAGATCACGAGTGTAACGCATTTTTAACCGATAGCCGTCAATTAACTCAACCTGCCGGAACTGTTTTTTTTGCATTGGTAAGCAGCAGAAATGATGCGCATTTATACATCGAAGATCTAGTGAAGAAAGGTGTGAGATGTTTTGTGGTGAGTGATCAAAATACCATCACCGATAAACTTTTAAAAGCAAAGGTATCTTTTGTGCTTGTAAAAGATGCGTTATTATCACTTCAAAAATTGGCAGCGTATCATCGCGACCAATTTAAAATTCCGGTAATTGGTATCACAGGCAGTAATGGTAAAACCATTGTAAAAGAGTGGTTGTATCAGTTACTAAAGGATGATCAGGCGATATGCCGAAGCCCTAAGAGCTACAATTCTCAAATAGGTGTGCCTTTAAGCGTTTTGAATTTAAATAAACAACATACACTTGCTATTTTTGAAGCCGGTATTTCGCTTCCAAATGAAATGGAAAAGTTGCAGCGCATCATTCAACCAACCATTGGTGTATTTACTTCGTTAGGCACAGCGCATGATGAAGGCTTTAAGGGTCAGGATCAAAAGCTGAAAGAAAAACTAAAACTGTTTTTACATACCGATACGATCGTGTTCAACAAATTTGATTCACCTTCCATAAAATTTAATCAAAGCGAACAGCTTATAACAATTGGTCAGTCGAGCGACTGCAGCATGCAGTTACTTTATAAGATCATAAAGAACCGGACTCAATTAACCTTAACTAAAGGAAATAAGAAATACAGTTTCTCCATCAAGTTCATAGATAAAGCTTCTGTTTTAAATTGTTGCACCTGCATCGCAGTGATGCTTCATTTGGGTTATGATCCTAAAGTGATACAAGTGCGAATAGATGGTTTGGAAAGTATTGCCTTACGCCTGGAAGTTAAAAAAGGGATACATAATTCCATTTTAATTAATGATTACTATAACTCTGATCTGGATTCAATAAAGATCGCATTGAGTTTTTTAAACCAGCAACACCGTGGTGAAAAAAAATGTTTGATCATTTCGGATATTGAGCAATCGGGTAGGATAGAAGCGGAATTATACAAAGAATTAGCAGTATTGGTGTATCAAAATAAGATCGATCAGCTCATAGGTATTGGAAAAGCCATAAGCAACAGGGCCTCGGTGTTCAATCCTATTTCATTGTTCTATCCTGATAAAGACGCGTTTATAAAAGATCTTAAGAACATCAATTCAATTTTTAGCAATGCTACTATTTTATTAAAAGGCGCGCATAGTTTTAAATTCGATGAGATCAGTAAACACCTTCAGTTAAAAAGTCACGATACTGTTTTAGAGATCAACTTAAATAAATTAACGCACAATGTAAATCATTACCGTTCGCTTATTGAAAAGAATACGCAGTTGATGTGTATGGTAAAAGCCATGGGTTACGGCAGCGGCAGCAGTGAAATAGCAAAAACATTGCAACATGTTGGTGTCAATTATTTAGCTGTGGCCTATGCAGATGAAGGTGTAGAGTTGCGCGAGGCGAACATTAGTTTGCCAATTATGGTGATGAGCCCTGAGCGCGATTCGTTCGAGGATATTGTAAAATACAATTTAGAACCTGAGATCTATTCTTTCAAGCTGTTAAGTGATTTTATAAAGGCATTGGATCGTATGGGTGTTTATGAAGCGTATCCCATCCATTTAAAAATTGATACCGGAATGAAACGATTAGGTTTTGAGCCGGATGATATGGATGAACTCATCACGAAATTAAAAAGTAATTCGCAGGTACGCGTAAAAAGTATATTCTCACATTTGGTGGCATCTGATAACACTGCCTTGGATGCTTTCACGAAACAGCAGATCAGTTCATTTAAGAATGTGAGTGAAAAAATTGAGAAAGCGATAGGTTACAGTGCCATTAAACATATTTGTAATACCGGTGGTATCAGTCGCTTTAAACAAGCGCATTTTGATATGGTGCGTTTAGGAATTGGGATGTATGGCTTTGGCGTGAACAGGAAAGAACAAAAACAATTGGAAAATGTAAGTAGTTTAAGAACGTGTATCAGTCAAATTAAACGCGTTAAGAAAAACGAGACGATTGGTTATAATAGAAAGGGAGTTGCTAAAAAAGAAATGAAGATCGCTACGATACCAATTGGTTACGCCGATGGGTTCCATCGTGTTTTAGGTAATGGAAATTTTGGTGTGTTTATTCGTGGTAAATTCTGCAATACAATTGGTAACATTTGTATGGATATGTGTATGATCGATGTGACCAATATAAAATGCGAAGAAGGGGATGAGGTTATTGTTTTTGACAAGGCCGATCATGTGAATGAATTGGCTGTTGCCATGAATTCGATACCGTATGAAGTGCTTACCAATATTTCATCGCGTGTAAAGCGAGTTTATACACAGGAATAGATCAAACATTCTGTTGCCATTTCCAGGCACTCAGCATCATATCGTCTATCGAGTATTTTGGTATCCAATTAAAATCTTTTTTTGCCTTATCATTATTGGCGTAAATGGCAATTACATCACCGCCTCTACGCGGACCAACCGAATACTTTAATTTTACACCACTCACTTTTTCAAACGCCTGTATCGCTTCAATTACCGTAACACCCTCTCCTGTGCCTAAGTTGTAAATGCTGCAATTAGATGTGTTCTTTCCTTCAATTAAAAAATTTAAAGCTTTCACGTGCGCATCAGCAATATCACTCACATGAATGTAATCACGTATGCATGAACCATCACGCGTATCGTAATCATTTCCGTGAACTGTTAAAGAGTTGATACCTGCTGCTGTTTGAGTTATAATGGGTACAAGGTTGCTTGGTTTGTTTGAACTTAATTCGCCATTTAAACCGCTCATGTGCGCGCCAACCGGATTAAAGTAGCGGAGTAAAATGGCATTGAACCATTTTTTGGATTCGGTAAAGTAAGCGATCATTTCTTCGCCAACTTTTTTAGTATGTCCGTAAGGCGAAACAGCAACCTGCAATTCAGTTTCTTCTGTAACTGGTAAGTCGGTTGTGTTGCCATATACTGAGCAAGATGATGAAAAGATGAAATGCTTGATATTTTTTAGTTCACAGATCTTTAAAATAGTTACTAGGGATTCAAAATTGTTGTGGTAATATTTCAAAGGATCTTCAGTACTTTCTCCTACAGCTTTATATGCAGCAAAATGGATCACACCAACAATGTTCTCAAAAGTTTGCAATGATGATCGTAATTTTGGAAGATCGCAAAGATCGATATTCAATTTCGTAAACGATTTATTGGTTATCTTTTCAATACGTTCGTAAGTACTTTCAGTTGAATTCGAAAAATTGTCAATTGAAATGATGTGAAGATCTGTTTTTTCTAATAATTCAATAATGGTGTGGGATCCAATATAACCCGCACCACCGGTTACTATAACACTTTTTTTCATCTTAGCCTTAATCTGAATTTTTTCCAGTTGAATTACCTCGCACAAGCAAAGGCTCTTCATTTGTTGTTATATTAAAAATAACATTAGCTAAGATATGTTTTTCTGCATTGGTAAAATAATTTTCTTGTGTTGGGATGATGTTTTTCTCCTGAGAAGCCAATAATTCATCATAATTTAACGATTTCTTAAGAGGTGTTATCTTGTCAATTTCCGACAAATTATAAACCTCAATAATGTAAAGTAATTCATTAGTGTAATGCGGATCAGTAGCATAACCGGCTTTTTTTAAACCAATACACCATGAAAGATAATCGGTTACAGCATTTCTAAACAAAAAGTCGTAGCGTGGGCGCGATGCAAGGAACATGCTGTGATCATAATAGGAATCATCGATGCTTTTGTAGCTTCTAAAACACTCATTGGTAGAATCATCATCCATTGTATATGAATCTCCGCCCCATTCTTTATGGCATTTAATTCCAAAATGATTATTGGTTTCAATAGCCAAGGTGCTATTGCCGTAATTGCTTTCTTTAATAGCCTGGGCTAAAATAACACTGGCCGGAATTTTAAAGAGCACCATTTGTTCAATGGCCTTTTCGGTGTGTTCAGAAATGTATTTTTTAACTTTTTCAGGATTGGTTTGCGCAATTGATCGTGTTGAAACAAGTGCAAAAAGACAGAAAATGCTAAGCAAGTAAATTTTATGACAGGATAAATACAAATACTTAACTTTACACATAACACAAATATACCCCGGTGTTATTTTTGTAATTTGAGTTTAAACCAATAATATTAACATGAGAATCTTTACAACTCCAGCCATTGTACTTGGTATCATTTTTTTAGCACCAATTAAGCTTTGGGCGCAAATACCGGTTAACTATCCCGGCACATTTAAAGAAGATGCACGCGACCAGTATTTTGGAAACGAAATTGTTGACCCTTACCGTTGGTTAGAAGATGACAGAAGTCCAAAAACAGAGTCGTGGGTTAAAGAGCAGAACGCGGTTACCGAAGGCTATTTAAATCAATTGCCAATGCGCGAAAAACTGAGAAGTCGATTAACGGAACTCTGGAATTTTAACAAGCAATCTGCCCCATTTAAAAAAGGCGATTACTTTTTTTGTTATAAAAATACCGGTCTGCAAAATCAAAGTGTTTTGTACATGGCAAAATCGGTTAATGCTAAACCGGAAGAATGGAGTTTGGTATTAGATCCAAATACACTTTCAACCGATGGAACTGTATCGTTAGGCGGCATCTCTATTTCAAAGAATTGTAAAACATTGGCCTATTCTATTTCAAAAGCAGGAAGCGATTGGCAGGAAATACATTTTAAAGATCTCACAACAAAAAAAGATCTGCCCGATGTGATCAAGTGGGTTAAATTCAGCGGTATGGCTTGGAAAGGTAACGGCATCTATTATAGCAGATATGACGAACCAACAGGAAGTGCTTTTTCACAAAAAAATACTGGACATAAATTATACTTTCATGAACTTGGCAAAGATCAAAGCAAAGATGTGTTGGTGTTTAAGGATGATGCGCATCCTGATCATAATTTTTCGGCTCAGGTAACTAACGATGAGCGATTTTTGATAATGTATACAAGCCAAAGCACAAGCGGTGAAATGGTAATGCTTAAAGATCTTAATGACCCTAAAGCACAGTTCACCAAACTTTCAGATAATTTTGATAATGAATATTCAATAATTGACAATATAGGTAACACGTTTTATTTGTTAACCAACAAAGGCGCGCCAAAGTATAAATTGGAATCGTTTATTTTCATGAACGGTAAAATTGCTGAATACAAAACAATAATTCCTGAAAGTAAGGATCTGATGGAAGGTGTTCGTTTAAGTAACAACCAAATTGTGGTGAATTATTTACAGGATGCGGTTTCGCGTTTATATGTTTACGACCTGAATGGAAAGTTAAAGCAAGAGATCGTTTTGCCCGGATTATGCAAGATCAATGGGTTTAACAGCGATAAAGCTTATAATTTTGCAACCTATAGTATATCACAGTTTATAGCGCCTGAGCAAGTGTATTATTTGGATATGAATACATTTCAAAGCAAACTGATCTTTAAACCGAATACAAGTTTTCAATCAGACCAATACGTCACAAAACAGGTGTTTTATAACAGTAAAGATGGAACGCGCATCCCCATGTTCGTTACCTACAAAAAAGGCTTATCAATTAATGCCGAAACACCATGTTTTGTTTATGGATACGGTGGATTTAATATTTCACTTGGTCCGGAATTTCGAATTGACAGAGCTTTATTTTTAGAAGCAGGTGGTATTTATTGTGTGCCTAATTTAAGAGGTGGTGGTGAATATGGTGAGGAATGGCACAAAGCCGGAACCAAATGCAATAAGCAAAATGTGTTTGATGATTTTATGGCCGCTTGCGATTTTTTAGTATCAAAAAAAATGACCTCGTACAACAAAATTGCTATACATGGCAGAAGTAATGGCGGCTTGTTAATTGGCGCGGTGATCACGCAACGTCCGGATATTTGCAAAGTAGCCATCCCAACGGTAGGCGTTTTAGATATGTTGCGATTTCATTTGTTCACCATCGGAAGGGCTTGGACCGTGGATTATGGCTGCAGTGAGAATTTAGATGAATACAATTGTTTGATCAAATATTCGCCTTTACACAATGTTAAACCCGGTAGTTTTCCTGCAACACTTGTTTTAACCGGCGATCACGACGATAGGGTAGTGCCTGCGCATTCGTTTAAATTTGCGGCAACTTTGCAGGAAAACAATCAAGGTGAAAATCCAACATTGATTCGTATTGATGTAAATGCGGGCCATGGTGCCGGCAAGCCAACAGCTAAACAAATTAGCGAATTTGCCGATATGTGGGCCTTTACCTTTTATAACCTGCGTATGAATTAGGGAATAATTTTTACATCAATTAACAATTACTTATCTTTAATAGCATTAAACTTGAGTAAAGAAATTAAGTCAAACTAACGAGAAGCCATAAAATAATATTAACCAAATTGCTTAACAAACAGAAATGGCCTGTTTAACAGCAGTTAAAAAGAAAAAGAAGTATGAAAAAAACAATGATTGCTTTAGCTGTGATGACAGGATTGAACACAGCAGTAATGGCACAGGAAGCGGCTCCTGCAAGCGGACCGGGATCAAAAAAAGAAGCACGTAAGGAACTAACACCTGAAGAGCGTTCAAAGAAAAGCGCTAACCATGCCGAGAAAAAATTAGCCTTAACTGCTCAGCAAAAAGCTGATTGGGAAGTAGCGGCTTTAAAGCGTGCAATGGTAAATGATCCATTACAGGAACAATTAAAAGGATCTACAACACCTGAGCAACGTAAAGATATTCATCAAAAGATCAAAGCAAATAATGAAGCTTTCGAAACTTCAGTAAATTTCTTTTTAACGGCAGAGCAAAAAACTAAGTTTGCTCAAATGAAAGAAGAAAGAAAGAAACAAAAGATGAAAGCAATGAAAAGAAAGTTCGAGGAATCGGATGTTGATTACGGAGAATAATTTTTAATAATTGAAATATAAGCCGCACCTTTGGTGCGGCTTTTTTATTAGCACTTGGCAGGCATTTACATACATATTCCGTTTTGCAAACAAGCATGCATGTATTGCGATTTTCATTTTAGCGTAAATACAAACGCGAAGGCAGAATTACTTCATGCGATATGCACCGAAATAGAAGTAAGTAAGAATTATTTGAATACCCGATCCATTGAAACCATTTATTTTGGTGGTGGCACGCCCAGCATTTTAAATGAAAATGAATTAGGGCTTATCTTAGAGCATTTAAATAAATTTTATTCATGGACCGATCAGGCAGAGATAACCATTGAATGTAATCCGGATGATCTGAGCGAGCAAAAACTCCATGAATTAAAAAAACTTGGTTTTAACCGATTAAGTATTGGATTGCAAAGTTTTAGTGATGCCGAATTAAAGTGGATGAATAGAGCACATAGTGCCGTTGAATCCATTGATTCGGTGAAACGTTCGCAGGACGCGGGATTTGAGAACATTACTATTGATCTTATCTATGGTTCAAAGTTTCAGGATATGAATACATGGGATGATACTTTGCAAAAAGCCATTGACTTGAACGTGCAACACATATCAGCTTACAATTTAACCATAGAGAAAAAAACAAAGCTTGGTGTACATCATTTCAGAGGCGCAGAACCGTCCATTAATGAAGAGATGAGTGCTGAGCAATTTAAATTTATGATCAATAAATTAGGAGCTAATGGTTTTGTTCAATATGAGATCTCCAATTTCGGCAAGCCTGGCTTTTATTCAAAACACAATAGTAATTACTGGTTAGGTGCAACTTATTTGGGATTAGGACCATCAGCTCATTCCTACAATGGCGATAGTCGCCAATGGAATGTATCAAGTAACAAAGCTTACATCAGTTGCTTGAGTAAAGGACAGGTTTATTATGAAAAAGAAACCTTAACGCACAAGGAACGATTTAATGAATATGTTTTAACGCGCCTGCGAACCATTTGGGGATGTAATCGAAAAGAAATTTTAATGCAACATGGTGCCGCAAGGTTAGCAGAATTTGATAAGGTGCTTAATAAGTACCAATTATTCTTCGAGATCGTTGATGATGTGGTGACCTTAAATTTGGAAGGAAAACTTCGCGCCGATTTTTTAGCAGCCGAATTCTTTATTTAAAAGTACAGATCGCTTGTTTTTAGTCGCAAATAACGCATTACCGCCAGTAAAGCGCTAATGCCCGAAATAACAACGCCAATAATGATCACGCCAACAAACACCAGTAATAAAATATTTTCATCTTGAAGCTGCAGCAGATCCGGAATAAATCGGGTGCTGATCATTAAAAAGCCTGCCAGCAGAAAACCGGCAATCAAACCGGCAATAACACCCTGTCGGATGCCTTTCAATAAAAACGGTTTACTAATAAAAGCTCTGGTGGCACCAACCAAGTACATGGTACGTATTAAAAAGCGTTGAGAGTAAATAGATAATCGAATGGTGTTATTGATAAGGGCAATGGCAACCAGTAACAGCGCACCACTAAATATCAAAATAAAAAAAGCAATGGCCTTTGTGTTCTTATTCAAACTGTTGATCATATCTTTTTGATAAACAACTTCTTTCACAAAGCTTTTTTGAACGATCACTTTTTCTATATTTTGTAAGGTATCTGTATTCGCATAGTCTGCATTGATCTTCACATCAAGGGCATTCAATAATGGGTTGCTTCCTAAGAACGTGATAAAATCTTCTCCTAAATTTTCCTTAAGTTGAGCGGCTGCTTGTTCTTTTGTTACCAAGCTCACACTTTTGGCGAATTTGGAGGTGTTCAATTCTTGTATTAAACCATCTATTTGAGCGGTGGATGTGGTATCTTTCAAATAGATCTGAAAACCCACATTTTCTTTAAAGTGTTTAGAGAGTTTGTTGGCGTTAATTACTAATAAACCTAATGCGCCAAGCATGAACAATACCAGCGAAAGGCTAATGATAACCGTTGCGCCAGATGATTTGATCCGTTTTTTTGTTAATGTATCGCTCACAATATTATACAAGCGAAATTATTTGTTATTTCCCTGATGTAAGATGCTTACTGAAATGATTTTGAACAGAAAGATGTTTATAGTGGCAACTAGATAATGGCGATGCTGATACCCATTTTAAAGAGAATAATGAGTAAAGCCCCTACAATAATGCGATAAACACCAAACCATTTGAAACCATAACGATTTAAAACACCAATAAGTGTTTTAATGCCTATTAATGCAACTACAAAAGCAATTACATTTCCAAAGGCAAGTAATTTTACTTCATCTGCACTTAAACTGATACCTTCTTTATAAAAATCAAGCAATTTTTTAGCCGTAGCGGCAAACATGGTTGGCACTGCCAAAAAGAAAGAGAATTCTGCCGCTAATTGTTTATTAAGTTTAAAGGCCTTCCCGCCAATAATGGTTGCGCCGCTGCGACTTACTCCCGGAAACAAGGCCAAACATTGGCAAAGACCTATTTTAAATGCTGTTATTAAATTGATCTCCTCATCGGTTTTAATTTCTTCTTTATTGAACCACTGATCGGCAAATAATAATACTATACCACCAACCAACAAAGCAATGGCAACGCCCCAAAGGTTTTCAAGCGCCGCATCAATTTGATCGCCAAATAATACGCCCGCAATCGCTGCAGGAACAAAGGCCACAGCTAACTTCAAATAAAAGTTAATGCTTTTAAAAAAACGTTTGAAGTACAAAACAATAACACTTAAAATGGCACCTAATTGAATAGCAACTGTAAACAGTTTTACAAAAGGAGTTGGCTCTATCCCTAAAATAGCCGTTCCAAGCATCATATGGCCGGTTGAAGAAATTGGGAGAAATTCGGTTAAACCTTCAATAACCGCAATAATAAAGGCTTCTAGATAGGTCATGTTAATTCATCAGTTTGGCATCGTAAACAAAATACTTGCTCTCTCCTTGCCAAAAGAATACTTTGATCACTTCTTTATATCTCACAATGATCTTTTTACCCTGCATGGATTCTACCTTATCGTAAATATCCTTTTTTTTGATGGAGAATTTGAAAACAGTTGCAGGCATTATGGTTCCGTCACCCTGATTGATACCACCAATATTGATCTCGCCTTCATAGGTTTTAAAAACATACCCTTTACGCGATACTTTTGTGAGAATACCTGAACGTGTACCGTCGCTGTAGGTCATCCCGCAAATGAAATAAAAGGCCGTTAAACCAACAATGATACTGATGGTAGAGATAAGCGCTACTTTTCGGAAAACATTTTTTTTAGGAGGAACAGTTGAATTTAAACCGGATGAATTTGCTGCTTCCATCGTTCAATTATTTCTTGATCTCTGTTTGTGCTGAAGATTTATCTTTCCACATTATGGATACGATAACCGCGGCAAACCCTAATAAACATACGATTGGCGCTATAGTGATACGTTGGGCATCAAAAATGGCCGGATTAAATACATTCGGATCGTCGCTGCCGCCGCCCATCATCAACAAATAACCTAAACCGATCAATATAACACCGGTTACCAAAATCATGTAATTCTTCTTTGTGAATGTAGCTTTCATACGTAAAAATAGAACGTAAATATAAGTAAAAAACAGACTATTTCCGCCTAATTTCTCAAGCTTTAAATTCATAATTTTTTGTAATATTGTTGTTTATTATTAATTATGAGTAAAGTAGCTTTAATTACTGGTGTTACAGGTCAGGATGGCGCCTATTTGGCGGAATTATTATTAGGAAAAGGATATCAAGTTCATGGCATCAAGCGCCGTAGTTCATTATTCAATACCGATCGCATTGATCATTTATATCAAGATCAGCACGAAAAGAACGTTCATTTTAAATTGCATTATGGCGATCTAACAGATAGTACCAATCTTATCCGTATTATTCAGGAGGTTCAGCCCGATGAGATATACAATTTAGCGGCACAAAGTCACGTAAAAGTAAGTTTTGAAACACCTGAGTATACAGCAAATTCAGATGCTTTGGGAACTCTAAGGATACTAGAGGCTATTCGTATCTTACGTTTAGAAAAGAAAACACGTTTTTATCAGGCTTCAACCAGTGAGTTGTACGGCTTGGTGCAAGAGATCCCTCAAAAAGAAACCACACCTTTCTATCCACGCTCACCTTATGGTGTTGCCAAATTATATGGTTTTTGGATCACTAAGAACTACCGTGAAAGTTACGGCATGTATGCTTGCAATGGTATTTTATTCAATCACGAGAGTCCGTTACGCGGCGAAACCTTTGTAACGCGCAAGATCACGCGTGGTGTTGCCAAGATCAGTTTAGGCATGCAAGATAGATTGTTCATGGGGAATATTGATTCGGAGCGTGACTGGGGCCATGCACAAGATTATGTGGAAGGTATGTGGTTAATGTTGCAGCAAGACGAACCGGATGATTTTGTTTTGGCAACAGGCAGAAAGATCACCGTAAGAAAATTCATTGAGATGAGTTTTGCTGAAGTTGGTATTGCTATTGAATGGAAAGGTACAGGCGATCAGGAAAAAGGCTATAACAAAGCAAACGGCGCTGTTTTGGTTGAAATAGATCCAAAATATTACCGTCCTGCTGAGGTTGATCTATTAGTTGGTGATGCAAGTAAGGCTAAAGAAAAATTAGGTTGGACACCAAAGCGCACCGTTGAGCAATTATGTAAAGAGATGGTTGCATCAGATCTTGAAATATTTAAACGTGATAAGTATTTGATGGAAGGCGGTCATAAGGTATTAAACCAACATGAGTAATTGAAATGGATTTAAACGCAAAGATCTATATTGCCGGACATCGCGGCATGGTTGGCTCAGCCATTCACCGAAATTTACAACAAAAAGGGTTTAAGAATTTTATTTTAAAAACATCTGCTGAACTTGATCTGAGAGATCAGAAGCAAGTTGCAGATTTTTTTGAGAGGGAAAAACCCGAATATGTTTTTTTAGCAGCCGCCAAAGTTGGAGGCATACAAGCTAACAATGTTTACCGCGCCGAATTTTTATATGATAATTTGATGATCCAAAACAATGTGATCCATCAAGCGTATTTAAATAAAGTAAAAAAATTATTATTCCTTGGTTCGTCTTGCATCTATCCTAAGCTGGCTCCTCAACCTTTAAAAGAGGAGTATTTACTAAGCGGATATTTAGAAGATACTAACGAACCGTATGCCATTGCAAAGATCACCGGCATTAAAATGTGCGAAAATTACCGCAGGCAATATGGTTGCGATTTTATTTCGGTGATGCCAACTAATTTGTACGGACCAAACGATAATTACAACTTAAACAATTCGCATGTATTGCCTGCATTGATCAGAAAATTTCATGAAGCAAAAGAAAGCAATGCGCCATTTGTTGAGATGTGGGGAACAGGAACGCCTTTGCGTGAATTCTTACATGCCAATGATATGGCAGATGCTTGCGTGTATTTAATGCAAACATACAATGGTACGCAGCATGTAAATATTGGCACTGGTGTTGATCTGTCTATAAAAGATCTTGCCGTGATGATCAGCAAAATTGTTGGCTATAATGGAGAGATCAAGCATGATCTTACAAAACCTGATGGCACACCACGAAAACTAATGGATGTGAGTTTTTTACATTCATTAGGATGGAAACACAAGATAGAGCTGGAAGATGGAATAAAAGAAGTTTACCACGATTTTAAAGATAAAAAAGGCGTTAAAGTTTGGTAGTACCGGCATGATGAATTAGGTACAGTCACCAATTAAAAGCATCATGCAAATCATAAAATTGTTACACGTGCAAAAGCAAAATTTTAAACCAAACATAATTGTTGTTATTGCCTTGTTACTTTTTGCGAGCCATTTCTTGAATGCACAATTCTATAACCTTCCAAACGATTACCATTTTTCGCTACTTACCGAAAGAAATTTAGCTGTTAAAGATTCTGCTGTACATTCATCGGTTAAGCCATACATTCATTTTTATTCGAAAAAATACATTCATCAGGCCGATAGCCATATTGTATTTAAATACATAACCGAAGATCCTGCATTAGATCTGATATTTTACAATCATTTAATTAATGTGAAGCCGCAACACGGCAAGTATAAACTACGAGTTGATCCGATCTTGAATATACAATTAGGAACCGATCTGGCAGATTCAACCGGAGAAAAATTATATACCAATACAAGGGGTTTGATAGCGAGTGCTTATATTGGAAATGATCTTTATTGCGAAACACTATTTGCCGAAAATCAATCGTTTTTTCCAAATTATTTAAGTGCTTTCAGTAAGTCTACCGGCATTGTTCCAGGGCAAGGGCGTCACAAAACATTTAAAACCACCGGTTATGATTACGCTTTTTCCACCGGTTTTATTTCGTATCAACCCATCAAGCAACTTAATATTCAAGTGGGTCATGGCAAACAAAAGATCGGACACGGTTACCGTTCGCTTTTATTAAGCGATAATTCGTTTAATTACCCATTTGCGCGATTTACGCAGCAATACTTTAACGGGAAACTGCAATACACCAACATTTACGCGGTATTAATGAATTTAGTTCCGGCAAGTAAAATACCTACACCTAATGCTGAGCGATTGTTTCAAAAGAAACCCGCCGCTTTTCAGTATTTGAGTTTGAACGCTACAAAATGGTTAAATGTGTCTTTATTCCAAGGTATTATTTGGCAAGCAGGAAATGATAAGAACAAACAACATGTGAACTTGATGTACGCTAATCCCATAATAGGTTCGCATGCCGCTGTTTATGGTTTGAATAACGTTAATAATGTATTGCTAGGCGCTGATTTAAAACTGAAACTCAGTAATAAAATTAACCTGTATGCTCAGTTAATGGCTGATGATATGAGCAACACCAAATCATTGGGTAACGGTTATGGATATCAATTCGGATTAAATTATTTTGATGCGTTAAAGATCAAGGATCTATTCATTCAATGTGAATTTAATTCGGTTTCTGAAGCGTCGTATATTAGTCCGTTAGGTGCAGAGACCAATCAATCATATTCACATTATAACCAAGGTTTGGCATATACGCCCGGAACAGGAAACGAGATGATGGTATTGATCGATCGAAAATGGAAACGTTTATTTTGGAATTTCAAATATCAGAATCAGTTAATCAAAACTAACGGTGCGAATAATTATAACACCAATATCACCACCGCTAACATTGGTTATTTGATCAATCCTGCGTATAATTTAAATATCAACCTGGGATATATGAACCGTTACCAGAAATTTTATAACTTTAGTACGCCAAATATAACCACATCTTATATTTTCTTGAGCATTCGAACAAGCTTGTATAATATGTTTTATGATTTTTAAATGTTAGAACTGATACTTGTATATCTTACCTCATTTGGAGTAGCTTTATATGCCACGCCCGCATTAATTCGTGTGGCTATTTTAAAGCGATTAACGGATGTGCCGAAGGAAGACAGAAAGATCCATAAACGTTCAATTCCTACGGTTGGAGGTATAATAATTTATGCGGCCACCATGTTCTCTTTTACGCTTTGGTATAAGGTTGGTGATGGTAAGTTATACGATGAGATCTATCAGTCTATTGAAGAATTTAAGCTGATCATAGCAACAAGTTTGGTGTTATTTTTTGTTGGTGTAAAAGATGATATTATTGGAACAGCCGCCGTTAAAAAATTATTTGCCCACATTTTAGTTGCACTTATTTTAGTATTGATAGGCAACATCAGAATTACAAGTTTATATGGCATTTTTGGTGTTTGGGAAATACCATACTGGGGCAGTGTGTTTATTTCGTTATTTACTTATGTAGTAGTTGTTAATGCGTTCAACTTAATTGATGGTGTTGATGGTTTGGCGGCAGGAGTAGGAATGATAGCTTGTTTGGCCTTTGGCACCTGGTTTGTATTTGCCGGTAATTATTCTTTGGCTGCATTATCTTTTTCATTGGCAGGAGCCTTAATGGGTTTTTTAGTTTTTAATTTTTCGCCTGCAAAAATATTTATGGGCGATTCGGGTTCATTGATCATAGGATTATTTGTATGTATTTTAGCAATAAAACTTATTGAATACCCAATTGAAAAGCTTGATCATTTTTGGGTTCATATTTCAAAGCCCATGTTTGTGATCGCAGCGGTTATTTACCCGTTATTAGACACACTGCGTGTATTTATTATCAGAACACTTAAAGGCCAATCACCATTGATCGCCGATAAGAACCACATACACCATCACCTCTTACATAAAGGATATGGGCATATAAAAACAGTAATAATTATTTATCTTTTCACCTTAGTAACCGTTGGTGTGAGTTTGTTAGGTTATTTTATTCCCGATGCCAACATTGGATTAGCGATGTTAATTGCCATAGCATTGGTCTTTCTACTATTTGTTTTGGTTATAAATCGTAAGCATGCAAAAGTTTCAGATTAAAAAAAGTTTGTTGCTTTTGGTTATGCTTTTTGCATTATTGGCCAATGCACAAAACGATCCCTTAGCCAAAAATTTGAACATGAATGCCGATCTTCAGCAAAGCATTAATTATTGGCACATTCAAAAACCCAACTTTACCTTTCATTCATCCTTTAAGCCTTACTTAAGCGCAAATGTATCCGCAGGTGCTGATTCAAGCGTTCCGTTCGATCATTATTTGATCCGTAATTTCTTTTTAAGTAAAACACTTAACGAAAAGCCGGAGCGGATCAATCACTATAATTTTCAGATCCATCCGATCGTAAATGCAGTTGGCGCGTATGATGTATTAAGCAGTAAACCCGTGTATGAACTTTTGGGAGGAGCAAATGTGAAAGTTAATATCAATAACGATTTTACTTTTTCAGGAACTGCATTTGGTGGACAGGTTAAGTTACCTTTCTTTTTAGATACAGCATTTGGCGCAGGAAAGATCATTCCAGGTATGGGACAGGTTTACGGATCTCGTGAAAAGGGGTATCAGGTTTTTGATTACAATGGTTATGTTTCTTATTCACCTCAAAACAATAAGATCTTTAATTTTCAACTTGGTCGCGATAAACATTTTATTGGCGATGGATATCGCTCGGTTTTACTCAGCGATTATGCAAACCCATATCCATATTTCAGGATCAACGCGAACATTTGGCATATACAATATCATGTGTGGTACACATATATGAACGATATGACAAATTCAAACGGAGTAAAAAAGAATTTCACCAACAAGTTTGCCACCTTCCATTACATGAGTTGGAATATTTTTAAAGAATTTAATGTAGCATTATTTGAGAATGTTGTTTGGAGAGGCACAGATACTAATCAGGTAAGATCGTTTGATGTGAATTACCTCAATCCTTTGATATTCTATCGTCCACAAGAATACGCTGTAGGCTCACCCGATAATTCATTTATTGGTTTAAATATTAATGGAAGAATTGCGCGTACTTTAAAATTATATGGCCAATTAGGATTAGATGAATTTTTTTTAAAGGAAATACGTGCACGCCGCGGATGGTGGGCTAACAAACAAGCCTGGCAAGTTGGTGCAACATACATAAACGCATTTAACATTACAGGTTTAAGTTTACAGGCAGAGTATAACGAAGTTAGGCCATATACCTACACGCATGGTTTAGTTTCGCAAAATTATGCGCATTATGGCATGCCGCTGGCACATCCGTTAGGCGCAAATTTCAAAGAGTATCTTGGTATTATATCGTTCAGAAAAGATAGATACGAATTTAGTTTAAAAGGCATTTGTGCATTTGTTGGAAAAGATACTGTTGGAACAAACAGTAATATGGGACAAAACATCTTTTTAAGTTATACAACGCGCCCTTATGAGTATGGTCATAAAACTACGCAGGGTGACAGACATCAGATCCTGCAGAGCGATATACGATTTACTTATTACGTTTTACCGAAATTAAATGCACGCATTGAGGTCGGTTACATCCAACGAAGCGAGAAGAGTAATGCTGGCTATGAATTAGAGAATCCTTATGTGTTTTTAGGATTTAAAACCAGTTTTTGGAACATGTATACAGATTAGGCAAGTGCAATTTCTTTAAGCACTTCAAGACTTTTTACATCATTAAATCCGGGTAAAT
>JBIKKW010000127.1:0-7854 GCA_044360115.1 Bacteroidia bacterium | reverse complement strand
AAGGCTACATAAACCTCATCCTTAAATTCTGCTAAAGGAATTGCTCTTTTAAAATTTTCGATCGCTTGCTCTCCAAGTCCAATTTGACTATAGATGTAACCACGCGTCATATACAGATCAAAATTGTTCTGTTCGATCTGCTCTACTTCATTCAAAAGATTTAACGCTTCATGCGTAAAATGCTGTGTAGATAAGTATTGTGCTTTTTTGATCTTTAAAACGGTAGAATACGGAAAATGGGCCACACCATAGTCAATGGCCTTTTTAGCCATTTCATGATTAAGCCACTGCATATAGTATTCGATGATCTCTTCTAATTCGTCTGCATCAAAAAAAGAATTCTCACCATTATTGATCATGTTCTCAAAACGCCTCAAACTTTCCTCAAATTCCTTATCGTTCATTCCTTCATCCTCAAATTCACTCATATTTCTAATTCAATTCGGGTAATTAATATTTAATAAAGATATTATTTTTTGAAGGAAATAAGGCAGACAAATAAAATATATTTACCTGATTAATAAGGTTTTAAAAATTAAATAAACTTGGCTAAACGTTAACTTTTGATTATATTAATACTTAGCCAAAAGATCGGAAACAGAAGTAGTTTTTTCGATTGGCACAAAAAAGAAATCGAGCTTGCCTGAATCAACTTTTAAGGTAGTTACTTCCTTTAACCCGCTAAAATTAACTTCGTAAAATTTATATTGGTGATCTAACAGGATCTTTTCCAATTCACGCTCAATAAAAC
This sequence comes from Bacteroidia bacterium, assembly GCA_044360115.1. Lineage (GTDB taxonomy): Bacteria > Bacteroidota > Bacteroidia > B-17B0 > Aurantibacillaceae > Aurantibacillus. The sequence continues at coordinate 7,103 of JBIKKW010000127.1, read as the reverse complement.
CTTTGATCACCTCGCACATAATAATGGGACGATGATGACTTAATACATTATTGGCACCTTCTAGTACTAAATTCTCTGTTCCTTCGGTATCCAATTTGATCAGATCGATCTTTTGAGATGATTCTAACTTTTCAATAACAAAGGAATCTAATGTTTGCGTACGCACATCAAATTCTATTTTTTTGATATTACCTGTAGCTTCCGAATTTAAACTGTTATCGCCATACAAATGATCTGTTTCATTTGGAAAACGTGGATTCAAATTGCTGAAAAAACGGGCCGTTCCATTAAAATTAGTGAGTGCCACTTCATGAACGGTTATATCATTCAATTTATTTAACTCAACATTGATCTTAAAATATTTATTAGCCGAAGGCAATGGCTCAAAACCATGAACCGTAATTTTTGGATTAAAGATCTTTGCCACCAACGAGTAATAACCAATATTTGCGCCAATATCAAAGAATACATTAGAACGCTTTGCCAATTTCACGAATACCTTGTAAGGCGCGAATTCAAAGCCCTCAATACCTCTCCAAAAAAGCACACGCAGTAAATTACTGGTTGGATTCGCATGAAACAACATGCTTTTGCCTTCCGTTAATTTAATTGTTTCGGTACCGTTAATTGCGAAATGAAATTTTGAGGGAATAGTACTTTTAAAAGGCTGCAAAACTCTTCTTAAGATCAGATTTATTGGATTTTTATGAATTAACGGCATTTACTTTAAGAATAATTTCAATTAATGATTAATTTAGCTGATTAAGCAAGGTAAAAGTATCAATAATAAATGTCGCTTACAAAAAATATTTCAAGAAAGATCGTATTTCCTTGCTTGCTGTCACTGGGATTTGAAAAGCTTTTACTTTCATTTAAAAGCAAAAAGAATATCATCATCAATTTTCATGGTGTAACAAACATTAAAGGCAATCGTTTTAATAACCGACATATGGATGCCTCTGAATTTGAAAAGATCATCATTTATTTGAAAAAGAATTACAACATTGTTCCCTTAAAAGAACTGTTCGAAATTTATCGCTCAAAAAAAACAAACGGTAAACGAACCATCGCTCTTACTTTTGATGATGGTTACATCAATAATTTTACGGTTGCTTTACCTATTCTTAAAAAACACCAGGTGCCAGCAACTTTTTATTTGATATCTGAAGGCCTGGTAAATAAAGACTTTTACGTGTGGCCAGATGTGATCGATCTGATCCAGAAGAATACAAAAGAAGATCTTGTTTTCTCTTTCGGAACATTTAAATTTCCGAATTTCTATTCTGATGAATTACAAATTTCTTTGGTTGATCTGATGAAAAAAAGTGCAGAAAAAAGAGAAACCTACTTGAATGAGATCAAAACAAAATATCCGATATATTTAAAGGAAGCCGCTAAATTTCCAGAACTCAACAAGCTCATCACAAAAGAAGAAATTGCTTCTTACAAAAATGAACCTTTAATTGAATATGGATCGCACACACATTTGCATTATAACCTGGGGCATTTAACGGAAGCAACGTGTTTAGATGAAGTCAACCGATCAAAAACCATCATTGAGGAAAGTATTAACAAAACCATTATCTCATTGGCTTTTCCGGATGGCAGCTATAACGCTACAACCATTGCCAATTGCAAGAAAGCAGGATATGAAAATGTAACGGCGGTGAGTTATAAATTAAATGAGAATAATAAGGATCCTTATATCTTATCCCGATTTACCATCAGTAATTCTACAACATGTGAATCGAACATATTGAGATTAGTGATGCAGTATGATCAATTTGGATTTTAAAAGGTATCAAAATCACCTGCCTGATAAGCGAATTTATCCGGATCAAAATGTCCGTTTAAATTCAAACAACCAACTGCTATAGAGGAGTGTTTAGCAAAGCGCTTGCTGATATTTTGATCGTATGAGCTTTTTTCAAAAAAAGAAAATTGCACACTGGCACAAAACTTCTTCTTTGCATAATTGATCAAACCATTAACCACCGCATTGAATTTTGCTTCATCGCAAAATTCGATATCACCAACCCATAAACGACCATCAACTTTAACCCAGCACTTCACACCTTCAATTTCAATGATGAATGAAGGATAATAACATTTGTATCTATAAAAATCAGAGTCGTGCTTTACACCACCTGAATCTTTACTTTGCGCAGTAATTGAATTTGAAAATTGTTTACCTGTTTCGAGCTCTTCCTTTGGCAATAACAATTGATGAATTGGTTTGAACCATTTGAATTTTTTAGCCAATTTATCAAAGGGAATACTGCTGGCTTTGATCTTATAATGATTCACATTGGAATAATGTTTCCAATCTAATTTTTTTATAAAACCCGGATAGGAATTATCATTCGGGAAACCATAAATAAATTCTATTCCCAAGGATCTGGCCAGATCATAGGTCAATTTTGCTAAGGTGATGAATAATCCTTTGCCTCTGTGATTGGGATGTGTCATGGTATCACCCGATTGAGCAGCGATCAGATCTTTACCTTGATAAGTTAATTTTGATGGAAATACACCATAATAGGCAGCGGGTTCTTTTGTTTCAGTATGATACGCTAAAAAACCCACATGATCAACTCCGGCAAAAGTTGTATCGTATTTCTTTTTTAAAAATTCAAGTGTTTCAATTTCATTAAATGCGTGTTTGTACAAGAACAGCAAGTCGTTCAAATTCTTGCTGTTTAATCTTTCAAACACATACTCACTCATACTCAAAAAATTAAATAAGTGATTTTGCTTTTTCAATGGCCACACTTAATCCTTCGGGTTTGCTTCCTCCTGCTTGTGCATAAAAAGCCTGACCGCCACCGCCGCCATTGATCTCTTTAGCTAATTCGCGAACAATGTTTCCGGCATTTAAATTCTTTTCTTTCACCAAATTATCACTTACAATAACCGAAATGCTTGGCTTACCATTGATCTCCGCGCCCAAAACAACAAAACAATTCTCTACTTCATTCTTTATTTCGAATAAAATATTTTTTATTTCTTCTGAATGATCAAAGCTAATTTGTTTTGCAAGGAAGTTAACACCATTCTTATTCTCAATTTGCGCTTTCAATTCCTTTTTAATTTGTTGCGCTTTCTCTTTCACAAAGGCGCTTAATTGTTTTTGCAATTCAGCATTCTCTTCGATCAAACCACTTACACTTTTCACAACATCTTTACTTCCCTTCAATACATTCTTCAATTCATTGATGGTATGCAATTGCTCTTTAAAAAATGCTTCTGTTTTAACTGAAGTAATAGCTTCAATACGACGAATACCTGCCGCTACCGCACCTTCCGATACGATCTTAAAATAACCGATCTGTCCGGTTGAACCCACATGTGAACCACCGCACAATTCAATGGAATACTCTTTATCGAATGTTACTACACGAACAATATCGCCATACTTTTCTCCAAATAAGGCCATCGCTCCTGTTTTTTTAGCTTCATCAATTGGTAATAACTGAATGTTGCTTGCAATATTTTCGCGGATCTTGCTATTCACTATTCGTTCGATCTCCTCGATCTCTTCATCAGTAACTTTGCTAAAGTGTGAGAAGTCGAAACGTAAATTATCTGCATTTACCAAACTTCCTTTTTGCTCCACATGCGTTCCTAATACTTTACGCAATGCAGCATGCATCAAGTGTGTGGCGCTATGATTGTTTGCAATCAATACACGTTTTTCTTTATCAATGCGTGCTGTAAATTCAGCATCGATCTTCTCCGGCATACGATCAGCAAAATGAATGATCACGCCATTCTCTTTTTTTGTATCGTAAATAGTTACCTTTTCATTTACATTCTCTAAAACACCTGTATCACCAACCTGTCCGCCACTCTCCGAATAAAAAGGTGTTTTATTCAATACAATATTGAACGACTCTTTATTTTTTGCTTTCACTTTTCTAAAGCGAACAATTTTTGCTTCGCATTCGAATTCATCGTAGCCAATAAAATCTGTTTCTTTCTCACCTTGTAAGGTCTTGCCAAACTCAGTATAGATCCAATCATCGGTATCAATAGAAGTTGCTGCACGTGAACGATCTTTTTGTTCTTTCAGATATTTATTGAATCCTTCTTCATCAATACTCAAGTCATATCCACGCGCGATCAATGATGTAAGATCTACCGGAAAACCAAATGTATCATACAATTCAAAAACTACTTTCCCGTCGATCACCTTTTTATGTTCGGCGTTTGCATCCAAACAAACCTGATCGATGCGCTTTAAACCAAACTCCAATGTTTTGTAAAACGATATCTCTTCTTCACGTAAAACTTTTTCGATCAGTAATTTTTGAGTATTCAATTCAGGAAACGCCGCTCCCATTTGATGCGCCAAGGTTGGCACAATGCGATACATGAAAGGCTCTTTTAAATTCAACGATTGATAACCGTAACGAATTGCTCTTCTTAAAATACGACGGATAACATAACCTGCTCCGGTGTTACTAGGCAACTGCCCATCAGCAATACTAAATGAAATGGTACGAATATGATCGGCAATTACGCGCATAGCAATATTTACCAATAATTGTTTTTTGTGATGCGCTTCATCTTCCGGTTTGTAACGGTGACCTGATAATTCCTCGATCTTACCGATCAACGGTGTGAATACATCGGTATCGTAATTACTTTGTTTGCCTTGTAATACACGCACCAAACGTTCGAAGCCCATACCGGTATCAACGTGTTGTTTTGGTAATTTGATCAATGAGCCATCGGCCTTTCTTTCAAATTCCATGAATACGTTATTCCAAATTTCGATCACTTGTGGATCATCATTATTCACCAATTTAGCTCCAGGTACTTTTGCGCGCTCTTCATCACTTCTGCCATCGTAATGTATCTCGCTGCAAGGGCCACACGGACCCATATCACCCATCTCCCAGAAATTATCTTTTTTATTTCCGTTCAAAATACGATCCTCACTTATGAATTGTTTCCAGGTATCATAAGCTTCCTGATCAAAATCCAAACCATCATCCTTACTTCCTTCAAACACGGTAACGTATAAACGTGATTTATCGATCTTGTATACTTCCGTTAATAATTCCCAAGCCCAAGCGATTGCTTCTTTCTTAAAATAATCGCCAAAACTCCAGTTACCAAGCATTTCAAACATGGTGTGGTGGTAAGTATCAACACCTACTTCTTCAAGATCGTTATGCTTTCCGCTAACACGCAAGCACTTTTGAGTATCGGCAACGCGCGGATATTTAATGGGAGAATTCCCTAAAAATATATCTTTGAAAGGAGCCATACCACTGTTATTGAACATAAGTGTAGGGTCGCCTTTTACAACCATTGGTGCACTCGGTACAATATGATGTCCTTTACTTTTAAAAAAATCTAAAAATGTTTGTCTTACTTTACTCGCTTCCATAAAAAAATAATCCCGTAAATTTAAGAAAATATGGGGGCTTACAGCCATTTTTTATTCACTAAATAGCAAATGACTGTTATTAACCTTAAGCCTTAATGGATCGCTATTTTTTAAGAATTTTTTGGCTTTTTTAGCATAAGACCGGCATTTGACCACACAACAATTTTTCGTATCTTGAACCCTTCAAAATGAGCAAGGTAAAGTATAGATTCAATACCAAAAGTTTAACCTATGAAAAGGTAACGCGTTCCTTTAAGGAAACGTTATGGAAAGTGCTTTCCTACCTGGCAACGGGATTGGTATTTGCTACTTTGACCATTGTGATCTCAAAAAAATTATTGCCCTCTCCATCTGAAAAGAAACAAAACCGCGAGATAGAAGCCTTAACCTTACAATACAATGTATTGAACAAAAAAATGGAAATGATCGATAAGGTGTTGGAAGATCTTCAGGAGCGTGATGATAATATTTACCGTTCGATATTTGAAGCGGAGCCATTACCAAGAAGCATGCGCAATGCAGGTTTTGGAGGAAGTGATCGTTATTCGGAATTTGACAGTTATGATAATGCTGAATTAATGAAAAGTACATCTGAACGATTGGATAAAATTGCAAAACGCCTGTACATTCAGTCAAAATCATTTGATGAAGTTGTGAAATTAGCAAAGAGCAAGGAGCAATTGATCAGTTCGATCCCTGCAATTATGCCTATCAATAAAAAGGATCTGACACATGCCGTTACCAGTGGATTTGGCTGGAGAACACATCCGATCTATAAAACACAGGAGTTTCATCCGGGAATGGATTTTACAGCTGTGCAAGGAACGCCAATCTATGCCACCGGTGATGGTGTTGTTGAGCGCGCAGACAACATGGCACAAGGTTATGGTAATCACGTGGTGATCAATCATGGTTTTGGTTATCAAACATTATATGGCCACATGAGTAGAATTGGCTGTAAGCTTGGGCAAAAAGTAAAACGCGGACAGTTGATCGGTTATGTTGGAAGTACAGGTTTAAGTACCGCACCGCATGTGCATTACGAGGTTATTAAAAATGGCAATAAAACCAATCCTATCAGTTATTACTACAGCGATCTTTCGCCAATGCAGTATCAGCAGTTAATTGAGAACAGTAAAAATGTTACGCAGTCGTTCGACTAAATTCATGATAACACTTTCGTAACACTTACATGTCAAAACACATCCATAAAATTGGTTTTTATACGGCAATATCCATTGTTATTGCTAACATGATAGGCACAGGTGTGTTTACCAGTTTAGGATTTCAGGTACTGGGTATACAAAGCGGTTCGGCATTATTGGCCTTGTGGATCGTTGGTGGTGTGCTTGCATTATGCGGTGCATTAACTTACGGCGAAATTGGCGCGGCTTATCCGGAGAACGGAGGTGAATTCCATTACTTATCAAAATTGTATCATCCGGCATTGGGTTTTTTAAGTGGCTGGGTAAGCGTTACTGTAGGCTTTGCAGCGCCAATTGCAGCGGCTTCCATGGCGTTGGGCAAGTACGTGCAATCCATGTTCCCAAATGTAGATGTACTTTTTTTAGCAATAGCCGTTATCATCCTTATCACTATCATACACTCCATTAATTTACGCTCCGGCAGCGCTTTTCAACGTGTGTTCACGTTGATCAAAGTAAGTGTGATCTTGCTTTTTATTGCTTTTGGTTTGATGTATGAA
>JBIKKW010000126.1:0-7938 GCA_044360115.1 Bacteroidia bacterium | reverse complement strand
CATGACACGATACACCCAAAAGATCTTCATACACTTTACCATTATTGATCTCATAACCCGGACCTAGAGCAATAACCGTGTTCTTAAAATGCTCAACGCCATGATAAAATTTAAAGGGTGTGATCTGAAATAAGAAATGATATTGATCAAAAGGAAAAGAACCCCAAAAATTGAATTGATAAGCCGTAAATTTTTGAAAATCATTTTTTATGCGCGCAAAATCGGGTTTGCAAATACCATTAAAATGCAAATAAAACTTAACCCCATTAACTTCGTAAGTTTCTGTTTGCAAATTTCGCGAAGCAATAAATGGCGATTCGGCCAGTTCATCAAAATTCATTGCCTTCAATTGTTTGCCATTTTTTTCAAGTGAACACGCTATCTGATAATCATCGGGCACTTGCAATTCCAGTAAATGCGGCTCATTCATTCGGCCAACAACATAAAAACAACAATGCACCGGATTCATATAGATCTGCGAATCATCGGCAAAACAAGCGCCGGCATTTAATTCAGCTGAATAATAACTGTAGGTTACTTTAATGGAACTGTTTCCTTTGCAATTTATTTCCCAAAGATCTTTAGTGGTTTTTGCGTAAGAAAGCTGCTCGCCTTTCTCATTAAATACATCAACTTTTTTAATATTCTTTGCAAAGTTACCTAACTCATAGCGGCCCGGTCGCCACGATGGCAATTGCAGCTGTATCGTATCTGAATTGATACCGTCAATATGCATATCAATATACACATAATGCGAGGCCGGATTTTTTTGTAGGAATATATATTTGATCATATTTTTATTTGTTAAGTGAACGGTTAAATTTATATATTTAAAGATTATGAAACGGCTCATTTTATTTCTTTTTTTAATCAGTTTTTATTCGCTTAAAAGCCAAAACTTCGACTCACTTTTAATAGTTTCGGTAAAATTACCGCATGATACCGAGCGCGTTAATTTGCTTTACCGTGAAGGCTTTGAAAAGAGATTATCATGGCCGCAATATTCATACGATTGCGCAAAACAAGCTGAGCACATAGGAATGCGATGCAATTCGCCCCGCCATTTAGCAAAGGCCTATAATTTATTTGGCGTTTTATTTTACCGAAAAGGTGAATTAAAAAAAGCATTAGATTACCATATAAAGGCATTGGATCTAAGACAATCCATAAACGACGAGGCCGGTATTGCTTTAAGTGAAACTAACCTTGGGAATATTTATACCGATCTTAGAAAATACGATCTGGCAGAAAAAAGCTACATGAATGCTTTACAGCTGAATAACAAACTTGGAAATGAAAAGCAAACCGGTAATTGCTATTTGAATTTAGGTGTACTTTTTATGAACCTCAATAAAATGGAGGAAGCCGAAAAATATTTTTTGAATGCATATAAAATAGCTAAAACCATAATGGATTATGAGCTGGAAGCCATGTGCTTAAATAACCTGGCCGTAATTAATATTGAGAACCAAGAGTATGAAAGTGCCATTAGCAATTGTATGGACGCTTTGAAGGCTAAGGAAATAATGGGTAATGAAATTGAAAAAACAGATAGCTATATTAATCTTGCAAAGGCGTATTATAAGATCAATGACGAAAAAAATGGTGAATACTATTTGAGAAAGGCAGATAGCTTATGTAAAGCATATGATTATTTAGAAGCAAAATGTACTATGTTGCAGCTACGCGCTCAAATTTATGAGACCACGCATAAGTTCGATCTGGCATTAATTGCCTATAAAGAATACAATTTGATAAAAGACAGTATTAACGCTCAAAACGAAGCATTGCGTCAAGAATATTATTTCAATGAAAAATTACCGGAATTAAAAAAGCGTATTGAACCTTTTCATATTTCCTATTTAATGATATTTACATTAAGCCTACTAACTATTTTAATAACATATATTGTTTTTAATAATAAACGATGAGTAAAAAGAACAAGAATATTAATGTTGTATACAGCACCAATCCTGATTTTAAATACGAAGAAGAAAACCAGGATGAGCAGGAAACACTTGAACCTCAACACCAGGATCTGCGTATTTTTTTAGATCGCATGGGCGGCGGCAAAGTGGTTAGCCGTGTGAGTGGATATGTTGGTACAAAAGATGATATTGAAGCATTAGGCAAGTTATTAAAACAAAAATGCGGCGGTGGCGGATCGGTGAAAGATGGGAATATTTTAATTCAAGGCGACCACAGAGATAAGTTAGTAAAGATCTTAAGTGAATTAAAATACAAAGTAAAAAAAGCCGGTGGGTAATACTTAAGCATTAATGCTAAAAGGATCGTGAAATAACCACAGAGAACACAAAGTCCAGCAATCAGTATAAAGAGCACGCAGAGATCCGCAGTGACTGTAACAACGATGTATGTTAAATATTATTGGTGTTAGTTATTCCTTTTTAAATCATAAAACTTTGCGTCCTCTGCGATATCCTTTGCGTCCTTTGCGGTTCCTGCCTCTATAACAAAAAAGCCCCTGTAATTTCTTACAGAGGCTTTCATCAATCACTAACAAACTTATTTCACTTCTTCAAAATCAACATCGGTTACGTTCTCACCATTTGCACCACCCTGGTTGTTTGCACCACCTTGGTTTGCATTCGGTTCGCCACCACCTTGCTGTTGGTTTTGCGCGTTGTACATATCCTGGCTAGCAGCAGCCCATGCATCATTCAATGCTTTTAACGATACCTCGATCTTTGCAAGATCTTTAGCAGCGTGTGCTGTTTTTAATTCAGTTAATGCACCTTCTATCGCCGTTTTCTTTTCAGCCGGAATTTTATCGCCGTATTCTTTCAATTGTTTTTCTGTTTGGAAAACCATTGAATCGGCTTCGTTCAATTTATCTATTTCTTCTTTTGCTTTTTTATCTGCATCGGCATTCATTTCTGCCTCACGTTTCATACGATCGATCTCTTCCTGACTTAAGCCCGATTTTGCTTCGATACGAATGTTATGAGATTTACCGGTTGCCTTATCTTTAGCGCTTACGTTCAATATACCGTTTGCATCAATATCAAATGTTACTTCAATTTGAGGCACACCACGCGGAGCCGGAGGCAAACCATCTAAGTTAAATTCACCTAACTTACGGTTATCTTTTGCCATTGGGCGCTCACCTTGGTAAACAACGATCTGTACCGATGGTTGATTATCTGCCGCAGTTGAGAAGGTCTCTGATTTTTTTGTTGGAATAGTTGTATTTGATTCGATCAACTTAGTGAACACACCACCCATTGTTTCGATACCTAATGATAGTGGCGTAACATCTAACAATAACACATCTTTAACATCACCTGATAATACACCACCTTGAATTGCTGCTCCTAAAGCAACCACCTCATCGGGATTAACACCTTTGCTTGGTGATTTACCAAAGAACTTTTCTACAGCGGCTTGAATTGCAGGGATACGTGTTGAACCACCTACTAAGATCACCTCATCAATATCTGAAGTTGATAAACCTGCGTTCTTTAATGCAGAACGACAAGGATCAATGGTACGTTGGATCAAGCTATCAGCTAAAGCTTCAAACTTTGCGCGAGTTAATGATTTTGCAATGAACTTAGGCACATTGTTCACCATTGTGATATATGGTAAGTTGATCTCTGTTGAATTACTGCTCGATAATTCGATCTTTGCTTTTTCAGCAGCATCTTTTAAACGTTGTAATGCAATTGGATCTTTGGTTAGATCAACACCTTCATCAGATTTGAATTCATTTGCCAACCAATCAATGATCACTTGGTCAAAATCATCACCACCTAAGTGTGTATCACCATCGGTTGATTTTACTTCAAACACGCCATCACCTAATTCAAGAACCGAAACGTCGTGTGTACCACCACCGCAGTCGAACACAACAATTTTCATATCCTTACCTTTTTTATCCATACCGTAAGCTAAAGCAGCAGCGGTAGGCTCGTTAATGATACGTTTTACTTTTAAACCTGCGATCTCACCGGCTTCTTTCGTAGCCTGACGTTGCGAATCGTTAAAGTAAGCAGGCACTGTGATAACAGCTTCTGTTACTTCGTGACCTAAATAATCTTCAGCGGTTTTCTTCATCTTCTGTAAGATGATGGCTGAGATCTCTTGCGGTGTATATTTGCGATCATCAATTTGAACGCGTGGCGTATTGTTTTCGCCTTGCACAACTTCATATGGCACACGAGTTACCTCGGTAGAAACTTCATTAAATAAATGGCCCATAAAACGCTTAATTGAATAAACCGTTTTCTTTGGGTTAGTAATGGCTTGGCGCTTTGCAGGATCACCTACTTTGCGTTCACCACCTTCAACAAATGCAACTACAGAGGGTGTAGTACGTTTACCTTCGTTATTTGCAATAACTACGGCTTCATTACCTTCCATAACAGCTACACAGCTATTAGTGGTTCCAAGGTCAATTCCTATTATTTTTCCCATGACTATTAAGTATAAAATTTACTCGTACACTTCAATAAATATGCCATTAGCCGTTTTTTACACAAATATGACATGGTGGCAGAATAGCCCTAAAAACACGTCTGAATTTGTCACTAACTACCTAGTTTTCAGCTAAAAATTGGCAGTTTACGGGCAGCCGGGCAATTGCAAATAAGCGTCATAAAAACGGTATTGACACGTATACTTATTTGTAGAAAATTCACTAATGAAGCTTTTTGCCATTTCTTTTGAAACATGTGATTTTGTGCGGATCGTAAAGATCCCAATAGCTTTTCCATCCTCAAAATTTGAAAATGGTGCCTTAAGCTGATTAAAGGTCAAAGATGGTGCAGTAATTCGCATATAATCTTCATAAACCGAGCTGCCTGCATAAGCGATGTAATCGATCTTATACATTTTACGCCCCAGCAAATTTGCAGGCATACTCTTTTTTGCAAGTTGATCGCCAATATAGCTGTAAAATTGATGTCCACTGAATGCAAAACTAAAACGCCCATCACCTTGAATATTTGACAAAGGCTGAGATTGAAAAGAGTAGTCTATAAAGTGAAATTCTTTATTCCCATTATTTAAACTATCATAATAATGCATTCGGATGGTGAGATCATGAAGGTCAGCGCCTTTTACCGGTATTGTTTTTACACTGAAGTCATTATTTACGCCTGCATAATTCATATAATAGGTTGAAGGGTTTGTAGGTGTATAAACAACAGGATAAAATGGTGGTGAAAACGGTCCGTATATTGATATTGGAACGCTATCCAAAAGTGGTGCAGTAGCAGAGAATGTATTACCTGTTGTTTTATTGACAATAGTTAATTTATACACCCCCGTAAGATATAACTTATCATAGGTAATATAAACCCGTTGTTGCGAAGTAAATACACCCGGTTTTGTTTCAATTATTGTATCTCTTAGTACGATCGAATTACTACCACTAGAAGGTGAAGCTGCAGTTTTTACACCATTTACAAAGCGTTCGAGCATCACATTTAATTCGCCGGGTTTATAATTCACCGAGTCGGGAATTTGTGCCATCTCCAAGCCATTACCATCACCTTGCACTAACTTATTGATGCGTATCATTTGCATTTGTTCTTGCGGTGTTAAGATGGCATGCACATATGGAATATCCTTATAAGGCGCTGCTAATTTCAGGTCATTTTTACATGACGCTAAAACAATTAATAATATCAAACCAACAGCAAATAACTTTAAACGCATGCCTAAATATAAGTCACGCAAAATTAATTAAACAGCATTGGTGCGAAATTATTAATAAGTGGTAAGGCTTTTTTTGTAATTAGCTTTTACGGACAACCCGGTAAGCTTAAATTGCTCGTGTAGAAACGATATGAACATGTGTTCTTGTTATAGGCAAACTCATCTACAAATGAGGTTGACATTTGTTTTGCAATTAAACTTCGTGTTCTGAACGTGAACAAACCTAAGGCAGCACGATCTGTAAAATTAGAATACAATATTTTTTCCTGAGCAAAGCTTAATGAAGGCGCCGCAAACTGCAGGTAATCATAATAATCCTGTGTTGTTGCATAACTGATAAAATCAACACGATAAGCCTTTCTGCCAACCAAGCCTGAAGGGAAAGGACGAGCAGCCAACATATTGCCATATTCAAGAAATAAACTTGAACCTGAGAACGTAAAATTAAAATACTTGTTATTATTAAAATCTTGTTGCTGATACAATTGCTGAGGGTTAAAAACATAATCCAATGTTTGGTAATTTTTTGAGCCGTTACTCAAACTATCGTAATAATGCACACGAATGGTAAGATCATGCAAATAGCCACCAGGCGCCGCTTTTGTTCGCACATTGTAATTCACATTGGTATTACTGTAATCAATATAATAATACGGCGGGTTAGATGTTGCATAAGGCACAGGATAGAAAGGTGCTGCATATGGCGGTAGGCCCGTCAATGGAACGCTATCCAATGCAGTTGTTTGAGAAGTGAATGAGTTGCCGGTATTATTATTTTTGATGGTTAATTTATAAACGCCACTGCTAAACAGTTTTTTTCGAGTGATGTATACGCGCTGTGTGGTGGTAAAATCACCGCTGTTGGTTTGTATCAATGAATCTGTGAAATACACTTCAGTTTTACCGCTATCTTGTTCAGCAGCTGTTTTTGCGCCATTTACAAAACGCTCCAGCATAACAGTTAATTCACCTGATTTATAATTTACTGAGTCAGGAACCTTGGCCATTTGCCTTGCATCGCCTTCTCCTAAAAATACTTTATTGATGCGAATCATTTGCATACGCTCCTGAGGTGTAATGATCGCATAAACAGATGGGATCTCTTTATAAGGCGCAACAATTTTTAAGTCGTTCTTACAAGAAATAAGCACAACACTAAAGATCAACGTTAATATGCTCAGGCGTATGGTATTTAACATGTTTCAAATATACTAAATCTAAGTTGAAGCCTTTAACCTTTCATGTAAATTTAAGTACAAGTCCTTGAATCCCGGATAGAGCGCTTCATCCATGGTTCGCTCATGGAAAACTGTAACAAAAATCCCATTCAGTTGTTTGGCTTGTGTGGCCAATTCGATCATTTGTTCCTGTGCTTCTATGGCCGGTGTTTGCGAGTAATTAAAGTACACCCCATCCATTACCACAAATGGTATCATCAGCAAATCGGTAGCTTTGTTTTTCTTAAGGTCGAAATAACAAAATGGTGTGAAGGTTGCAGCCCTGTATCCCGGTGATGAGGCAAAACCCATGGTAAAATCGGCCACTACCCCATTATTAATCAGCAACTGTGGTGTTTTTGCAATATCAAAACGCAAATAATGCTGACGCGAAATTGTAATCGCTGATTGTGCATGTTCACGAATACAAGCAAACTCTTCTTTAATTAAATTTTCATTGATGTGTGCGTTATAAGAAGGGTGTATGCCAAATTCGATCTTATCCTTTTTCAATTGCTCAAATACCGGTTCAAATGCTCCGGAATGTGGATCAATTGTGCGATCGAACTCTGTGCCGGTGCGTTGCAGAAAAAAATAAAAGAGTGGAACACCGCTTTGTTTAGAGATAGCGTTGAGTTGCTCATATACATCAAACGGATCGGCAAGCTTTCCTTTAACTACTTGTAAACGCCTTTTCAGATTCTTCAGATCAAGCAAGTAAATATCTTTTAATGCGCCCGCTATCGTTCGCTTCTGCCCTTTATTCTTATAAGCAAACAAATTATCTACATCAATTGTACTCGCATAAACAAACTTTTTTTGAGTGAATTGTATTGATCCAAAAAATTTTTGCAGTTTCAACTTAAACTCATTTACCCATATATCTATCAATGGTTTTAAATGTTGCTTCAAATGAAACTGGATGCTGTTTGATGCTTCAAAGCGATAATGCCTGTCTTTATCAAATGGTTGCCACTCCTGATAACGCGAAATGAAATAAAACACAGATGAAAAAAGATCATATCCTAGATCGCATTTT
>JBIKKW010000125.1:0-7960 GCA_044360115.1 Bacteroidia bacterium | reverse complement strand
ACCGAGGCTTTAGAACAATATAACATTTTTTTAAAGAAGAAACCAAACGACGAGAATACAAAAAAGGTACAAAAGTTTTGCGCCGAAATAAAGTATTGGCAAAATAGACCTAAGGAATATGATGTTAAAGCGATCGAAAAGATCAACACGAAAAATTCTGAATTTAGCCCAGTTTATCACAATGGAAAATTGATATTCGTGGCAGAGCGCGAATCCTTTGATTTTGTTGAGTATTCAAAGAATGAGATCAATGGTCAGCCGTTTTTAAATGTTTATACTGCTGATATAAACATGACCAATGTAACCAAAACAAAAGCGTTTTCTAAAAGCATTAATTCCGAAGCTCACGATGGTCCGGTAAGTGTTTCGGCAGATGGAAAAGCATTGTACTTTACACGCATAGGTAATGTTGGGAAAAGCGATTATGTGAACACGGCAAAAATATACGTTGCTACCGGCTCTGATCGTAAATGGGGACATATAGAAGAGTTTGCTTATAACAGCGATGAGTATTCGGTTGCGCATCCAAGCATTAGTTACGATGGAAAATTGTTGTTCTTCACCAGTGATATGAAAGGTGGTTTTGGCGGTAAAGATATTTGGGTTTGTAGAAAAAGTGGCGATTACTGGAGTAAACCTGTAAATCTTGGTCCGGATATTAATACAACCGGCGATGAGATGTTCCCAACCATCAACAAAAATGGCATGTTGTATTTTGCATCAAATGGTTTACCCGGTTACGGTGGATTAGATATTTATTCGGCTAAAATGATAGATGGCAAATGGATTTTGAATCGAAACGAAGGATTGAACTTGAATAGCAGTTATGATGATTTTGGGATCACATTCATTAATGATACTTTAGGTTATTTCTCATCAAACCGAATTGGTGGAAAAGGTAAAGATGATATTTACTTTTTTGAATTTACAGATAAGGCACTTGTTATTTCAGGAACGATCTTATTGACTGAAAACACAAATGATCCGGCAAAAGGCGTTAAAGTAACTTTAAAGGAAGAGAATGGCACAGCGGTTGAAACAGCAAAAACAAATGATAAGGGTTTCTTTGAATTTAAGAACCTTGATGCCGATAAAAAGTATATTGCCGTTGTAGATGAATCTGACCCTCAATTCAGTGGTAAAGCACGTTTTTATATGGCCGATGGTGATGGAATTATCCAACGTGTAACCAATAAGAATGGTACTGATAAATTCTCTTTCAAAAATTTACCATTTGATAAAAATGGATTACCCGATCTGTATACCGATGATAACTTAACGTTGGCCGGTAACTTATTATATGGCGAAAGTCCGAGTAAACCATTAAAGAACACCAAGCTAAGAATCAAGAATGAATATGGTGATGTGGTTGAAGAAACAACAACCAATGAGTTTGGTGCATTTACATTCAGAAACATTCCTTCCGATCAAAATTACATCATCTCCATGGAGGATAGCGATATTTCATTACCCGATAAAACAAAGATCACTTTAACCAACAAAAGTGGTAAAGAGATCAAAACCTTTTACACAGGCAATGGCGGCTTTAACTTTAAAGTGTTAGCTGCTGATAAGAACACGATCAAAGAAATGAATGCCGATGATGATAATTTGGTGATGGATATTTTTGGTTATGTGTATGATGAGAACAAAAAACCAATTGGAAATGCCAAATTAAAATTAAAGGACGAAGCAACCGGTGCTGTTAATGAAATAACTACTTCTGCTAATGGTAAGTTTAACTTTAAGAATTTAAGAGCTGATAAAAATTACATTTTTGAAGCGGATGAAAAAGATCCCATGTTTAGCAGTACTAAAAAATTATATGTAGCAGATTCAAAAGGACGTATTTATAAAGTGATCAGCAAGAACGGAGAGGGTAAGTTCAGTTTTAAAGTTATTGATGCAGATAAGTCTTTATTAGGGGAGTTTGTGGTTGATGATCCTTGGTTAGCGGTGTTGGATATGAAAAATAAGAAGGATAAAGAGGAGCTAACCATTGTAGAGAATATTTATTACGAGTTTGGCGATCATAAATTTGATGCAGCCGGACAAAAAGTTTTGGATAAGGTAATTACTGTTCTCCTTTCTAATCCTAAATTAAATATTGAATTAAGTTCACACACCGATTCGCGTTCAAGTGATCAGTTCAATTTAGCACTTTCTAAAAAACGCGCGCAGTTTGCAGTTGATTATATGATCTCTAAAGGGATTGATAAGAAACGATTAAAAGCTGTAGGTTACGGTGAAACCAAGTTGTTGAACAAATGTGCGAATAATGTTGAATGTACCGAGGATGAGCATAAGATCAATCGTCGTTCGGAGTTCAAAATTTCAGAGGCACCTTCAATGTAAGTTATGAATTTAGTTTTAGTTGATGAGGTTAGTGTTTGGCAAAATTTATTGCCCTTAACCTTTACCAAACCCATTTCAAAATTAAGAGTAGGTATTTTAACCATCGACGAAAAATGGAAAAATTATTTTCCGGAGGCTTCGCTAAGTTATATTTGCCAGGATCATTTAAATACCAAATTCCCTTATAAAACAACAAACCAAGCTGTTTTTATTAATAGTTGTGTTTTACCAAATGAACAATTAGTGAGTGCCATAGGGGCGCTTCAAGAAAACGAAGTGCTAAAAACAGGTGAAAGTTTTATTGCATTTAAAGGAACAAAGCAACAATTTGATGCCATTCAAAAAGCTACCATCAAAATTTATAATGATCCGATCATTACCATCAAACATGTTTATGATCTGTTCAAAAAGAACGGCGAGGCCATTACAAGTGATTTTGAAAGAATAACCAAAGGCAAGAGATCTAAACCATTAAGCGAGAGTGTTACCGTTATTGGCAACAAAGATCTTGTTTTTTTAGAAGA
The DNA here is from genome assembly GCA_044360115.1 of Bacteroidia bacterium. Classification (GTDB taxonomy): domain Bacteria; phylum Bacteroidota; class Bacteroidia; order B-17B0; family Aurantibacillaceae; genus Aurantibacillus. The sequence goes on along the minus strand of JBIKKW010000125.1, from coordinate 5,081 downwards.
AGGTGCTAAAGCAGAGGCCTGTATTTTAAATACAACATCAGGACCCATTTATTTAGGAAATGATTCGGAGGTAATGGAAGGGTCTGTGGTTCGTGGACCATTTGCATTATGCGAACACAGTGCCTTAAAATTAAGCGCAAAGATATACGGACCAACAACTATTGGTCCGCATAGCAAAGTAGGCGGGGAGGTAAATAATTCGGTTATTATAGGTTTTAGCAATAAGGCGCACGATGGATTTTTGGGCAATAGTGTAATTGGCGAATGGTGTAATTTGGGTGCAGATACCAATAACAGTAATTTAAAGAATAATTATGCCAACGTAAAGGTGTACAACTATGCGCAATCAAAAATGGTTGATACGGGTTTGCAATTTTGCGGATTGATCATGGGTGATTATTCAAAGTCAGGTATTAACACCATGTTCAATACAGGCACAGTTGTTGGAGTTGCTGCAAATATATACGGCGGCGGATTTCCTGCAACCCATATCCCAAGCTTTAGTTGGGGTGGTGCCGAAGGTTTTGAGACCTATAAGCTCGACAAATTGTTTGAAACATCAGATAAAGTTTTTGAAAGAAGAGGACTTGTTTTTGATGAGCAAGAAAAAGATATTTTAAAAGCAGTTTTCGAACAAACTAAAAAGGACAGAGTTTTTTAAATTCTGATACCGATCATACACACATCATCTACTTGTTCCATGCTTCCTTTCCAATCTTCAAAATTAGTATCCAATAATTCTTTTTGCTTTTCCATTTGAAGGGATGAAATTGAAAGCAAAAGGTCGTTCAGTTGTTTGTATTTGAATTTCTTTCCTCTTGGTCCGCCAAACTGATCGGCATAACCATCTGTGTAAATGTGTATAATATCGTTCGGTTTCAGATCAACTTCGTAAAGTTTAAATTGCTCATCGCGTTCGCCAAATCCAACCGGCATTTTATCTGATCCCATTTCAGTTAATTCGTTATTGCGAATTAGGATTGGAGCATTGTATGCAGCAGAGTAAGCGAGTTTAAATTTTGTTTCAACAAGCTGTTTATTCTCAAAGAACAATTGTTTATCAAAACGCATTAATACGCCATCAAAGCCATCTTTTTGATCGTTCTTACTAATGGTGTTAATGAGTCTTTCTCTAACGTATTCAAATATCTTATTAGGTTCTAAAATATTTTTTTCATTAATGGCCTCACTTAAATAAGCCATGTTCAGCAGGCTCATAAAGCCGCCCGGTACACCATGTCCGGTGCTGTCGCATACGGCAATAAAAAATTGTTCTGTTACAACGCTTTTGGCATTACCTTCTTTTGATTCGGAAATGAATTTTTTAGAAAGCCAGTAAAAGTCGCCACTTACAATGTCTTTAGGATTATTAAGCACAAAGGCATCATTAAAGAATTTTTTAATAGTATCCACATTATCCAATAACGAATCTTGTATGCGCTTGGCGTAGTTGATGCTATCTACAATTTCTTTTTGCTTTTCTTCGATGATCAGTTTTTGTTCTTCTGTTTGTTTGTTCTTTGCCTCAATGATCACTTTTTGGCGTTGTGTAAGACGGAAGCGATTATAGATCACAAAGGCTACAATAACCAACATCACCACCACCACAATAATAGCGATCAATTGAATTTTAGCCTGAGCTAATTTTGCATCGCGTGCTTGTAAGGTAGCTAAGTTAACTGCGCGTTCAGTGGCCATTTTAACACTATCGGCTTCAACTTTTTTCTGGTACTCGTATTCAAATTGAATTTTGCTGATATCACGCTGACGTGATTCTTGGTCAAGGCTATCTTTTAAATTTCTATACTTTTCAAAGGCGTCAAGTGTTTCGGCAGGCTTGTTCTTTTTCTTGTAATACTGGTACAAGTTGTTGTAAACATCCGATTGGGTATCTATATCTTCTGTTTCGAGTGAGAGTTTTTCCGCTTTCTTTAAATTTTCATACGACTGTTCGTAATCGCCTTTTACAAAGTAAATATGACCAATTTCGGAATAGGTGCGAGCGATCTCATTACTGTTTTCGGTTTCAATGGCGTATTTTAATGCGGTTTTATAGTTCTCTAAGGCTAGATCATTGAGTTTCTTTTCCTCATAGATGTTTGCCAAATTGTTGTAGGCATAGGTTAAATTAAACTTATCGTCTAACTCTTTATAAATTGAAATGCTCTGGTTCACGTAATTTAAACTCAGATCGTAATTTTTTTGCGCCAAATAAATAATACAAAGGTTATTGTATACACTTGCTTCATTGGCTCTATCTTTCAATCGTTTTAAAACCCCTAAACATTTTTTAAAGAAATTAAGTGAAAGGTCGTATTGTTTTATCTTAATGTAAACACCGCCAATGTTGCCTAACATAATGGCTTGGCCTCTCAAGTCGTTATTGCCTTCACAAAGTCTTAAACCCTGTTGGTAATAATTTATGGCATTCAGGTAATTTCCTTTTATTTGCCAAATGGTGGCATAAGCATTGTAAAATTTGTATTTGTATTTTGGGTGCTTTGCTGTTAGTTCACTGTTTAATCCGGTATTGGTTAAAACCTCTGCCGAATCTAAATTGGTATACAGTTTTTCCCAAATAAGATCATATAATGCTATTAATCTTACCGTATCATTTTGCGAGGCATCATTGTATGTTTTTAAAAACACATCGGCCTGCGCAACCGATCTTATTGGTTGAATGAGCAGGATCAAATAGAATAAATATTTTAAAAACGAATTAATATAAAAAACTTAACACAAGTAAGCAATAAATCACAATCAAAACAAATCGCATTGCAATAAATTGATTGAAATGTGCTTATAATTTAGGCAATTTTTTTGTAATACTGTTCGCTAAAATTATGACATGTTTTGTGCTTTTTAATAGCTATTATCAAAGCAGGCCCTACGGATGTTTCCTGTAATAAAAATGGTTTTAGGATGGAATATATTGTATTTATTAACATTTTTTTCTATTATTTTAGTAAATTTGCGGCCCAAATTGGTTAAATTTAAAGTCTTTAACCGTTGGTTGATTATTATAATAATGATGAAGTTTAAAGCCATATTGGTATTGTTCTTGACGGGTTTCTTTTTAAAGGCACAAGATCTATCCAATTCATACAAAACCATGACTCATGAGTTGGGTAAAATGTATGATGGTACGGTTATTACTGTAAAATCATTTAGTTTTAATTTCTCAGCATATGATAAGTTAATTGATACAGTTAACAATGTAGTTTATTTTACCGTTCGCGAAAAAGATGCCAGTGGAAAATTTCACAAGAACAATGGCTATCAATACGCCCTAAAAGTGAGTAATGATAGCATTATGTGGGTGAACGATGTTCGAAAGTTTGAAATTGCTGATGTGCATGATCATTTGCTGATGTCGAGTGAAACCAATACAAGCAAATTCAATAAAACCACCGGCTTAGAGCAATTTCAACATACCGGCAAACTGATCTATTTTGATGAAAAAAACAAATTAGGCTTGGTGTATGCAACACCCGCAAAAGGCGAAGAGAGAAAGAGTATTAAGGCTGTAAATATTGAAGATGGTTCAGTTTTATTTAATACAAAAATTCCGGTTGAATTTGATTGGGTAGAAGCTATAAAGCCAAACGATACAACCTTGCTTATTTCTTCATCCGGTTTATATGGCATCAATATGCGTTCAGGAAATACCTGGTCGTTAACGGATGTAACGGGAGAGAAAAATAAGCAAAAGTTGATCCAGTCGATCATGAACCCCAATGCCTTTCGTGTAAACCAGCGTTCTTATTTAGAAAGCGGTAATCAGGATGGATTAACTCAAATTTGTTCGAATATTTTGGTAGATGGCGAAACCATTTATTTTGCTGCAAAAACGAATTTGTACAGTGTAAAAATGGATGGTACACTAAACTGGAAAGTTGACCTGAGCAAGTATCCAACAAGTAAATCGGCTTTATTTATCAGAGGCGGAAAACTATATATGTTGAATTTAGGAGTTGCCAGTTTCTTAGAGAATCAGATCGTTTATGGTGCTCCCTATTTGTTACAGGTTGACGCCGCTTCCGGAACTTTAAATTTCCAAAATCCATTACCAATGTTTGCATATCCGGTAGATTTTCAAATTGCGAGCGATCTGATTTTGGCCGGAAAAAACAATTTGTATTTCATTAATTTAAGTGATGGTAAATTTTTTAATGAGATAGATGTTAACGAATTGCGTTATGGTAATTTTCAGGAGTTTGTGAGTGGAAATGAATATTACGTAGAAAAGGAAGGTTATTTTGTGCCGTTGAATTTCATTAATGACAATGTGATCTATTTCCGATCGAGCCATGGAAAGGTTTATGGTGTTGAAGGTGGACGAGTTCAATATGAATATCACGAATCAGAATTGTATAAGCTCGATAGGTCGTTTGCAGGCTATAAATTGATCAAACAAAAGTTTAAAACGTATGTTTTGAACAGTAATTTCGAATTGGTAGCTGTATTGGATATTGAAGATCCTGCTACTGTTGTTGGCAATACCCTTTATTATTTCAGCGGCAGAAAATTATACGTTGTGCACGCCAGTGATCTGCGCAAATGAAAAAGATCTTTTACCTCTCAACTTGCGATACATGCAAGCGCATCATTAAAGAATTACAATTAAATGAGAAAGGTTTTCTGTTTCAGGATATCAAAACAGATAAAATAACATCTGCGCAATTAGATGATTTAAAGAAGACTGCAGGTTCTTACGAAACGTTATTTAGCAGGGTTTCCAGGCAATATAAAGAAAGGCAGTTGGCCAATGTTTCATTAACCGAAACTGATTATAAGAAATTGATCCTAGAGGAATATACCTTTTTAAAAAGACCGGTAATTGTTTTTGAAAATGAGCTCTTTATAGGTAATTCGAAGGAAACAATTTCAAAGGCAAAAGCAATTATCAATTAGGCGCGTTAATTGGTAACAAACACCTGCTTACATCCGTATCGTTTATTAATATTGCCTGATAGATTGCGTTTTTCAAATTCATGTTCGTTAGCTCAATTGTTTGATAGCCTTCTTTAAGTTCTATGGTTTGGTCGTAAATGATCTTACCGGCAATGTCAACAATATTT
>JBIKKW010000026.1:0-27004 GCA_044360115.1 Bacteroidia bacterium | reverse complement strand
GTTGTTTTACCCGAATTTAAGTCTTTTCACTCAATTTAACTTAAAATTTTGTATCTGATTATCAAATACTTAGTTATACATTTAAAGTTATTTGAAATTTTGGCGTAACTCTTGCGAAGCATTTCAGTTATACAGTAGTAACATTAAAAAAGCAGCATATATGAGTTACAACGCAAGATACCACCATACCGCTGTTCAGTTGCAGGAAGAGCAACTGATCATAGAAGCTGCAAAAGAAAATCCCGATCATTTTGCACCTTTGTATGATAAGTATTACAAACAAATATTTGGATACTTGTATCAACGTATGGATGATAAGGATACAGCCTTTGATCTAACTGCGCAGGTGTTCTTAAAAGCACTTACAAATATTGGCAGATATGAATACAAAGGTGTGCCGTTTGCAAGTTGGTTGTATCGTATAGCTCATAGCGAGCTAATGCAGTTGTTCAGAGAGCAAAAGAATAAACGTGCCATTAATGCGGATATTGGCGATTTGCGATTTATTTGTGAAGAAGCGGAAGAGTTTTATTTAGAGGACTATATTCCGGTTTTAAAGAAAGCAATTACTGAACTGGATGCAGAGGATCTTCAAATGGTTGAATTGCGTTTTTTTGAAAAACGTGCCTTTAAAGAGATAGGGGAGATCATGAACATAACCGAGAACAACGCCAAAGTTAGAATGTACCGAATATTAGAACGCCTTAAAAAAGCTATAACATCCAAAAAGAACTGACATGCAACCAAAATTTAACATTGATCGCCCGAAGGTAAGTGACGATGAAATTAATAAGCACAAGGATTTTGATAAACTGGTCAAACAGTTCAAAGAACAAAGTATAAACAAGGCAAAAAGCGATAAAAGCTGGTGGCAGAATAACTATATAAAATATGCCGCCGTTATTGCAGGAGTAACCGTAATTTGTACCGTAACTTATACCAGTTTATTTAAAAAACAAAATGCCGATGATAAAATAATTACTAAAAAACAAGAACAAACTCAAGTACCAAATACCCCAACAAAATTCATTAATGAGCCTTTTCAAAAGGCCAAAGTAAATTATACAACTTATAAGGTAGATAATTCAAAAGGTGCGGATATTAAGCACCCAAGTAATTCAAAAATAAAGATCCCTAAAAGCACTTTCGTAAATAAACAAGGGCAAGAGATCAAAGGTGAAGTAGAGATACTTTATCGCGAAATTCATGATCAGGCAGAGATCATAGCCAGCGGTATACCTATGACCTATGATAGCGCCGGTATCCGATCAACTTTTGAAAGCGCCGGTATGTTTGAAATAAAAGGCTATCAAAACGGTGAACCGGTCTTCATAAAAAAAGATCAGTCATTAACAGTTGAATTTTGCAGCAAAGATGCCGATGATCATTTTAACCAATACTATTTAGATACCGTTGCAAAAAACTGGCAATATATAAAACGCGATAACCCGGTTGCCTTAGAAAATGCAAAACCTCAAACAGCAGAGGATAAGGCCGCCTTAAAAAAATTGGAATCAAAATATGAGCCTGCCATCAAAGCCATACCAAAACGTTTAGATAGTGTTAGAGTTGTTTATACGAAAAAGATCGATAAACTCGAAAAACCTTCACAGCCTTTAAAACCAAACAAATCTTCAGGTCGACCACAATTTGAACTGGATGTAGATTATAAAGAATTCCCTGAACTGGCAGCATTTAAAAATGCGCAGTTTGAGATCGGTGCCGAAAATCAGAACTTTGATAAAAGCTTAACCGCAATTACCTGGAGTAGTGCTGATATATCAGAAGGACCAACCAAAGGAAAGAATTATTTGCTTACCTTAAAACTGCGCGACCGTGTAGAAAAACTTATTGTGTACCCGGTATTAAGCGGTAATGATTACGAGGCAGCCGAGAAAAAATACGAGGATAAATTTGAGAAATACAAAACACTTTTAGTAAAACGTGAAGCTGATGAAAAGAAATTGAGGGAAGAGATGGAAGCGAAACAAGCAGCTTATTTAGCACAACAAAAAAAGCTGGAGGCTGAATTGATACGCGAACGCGCTCGTTTGCAACAGCAAGAAGCAAATGCTTTGAATAACCGAATTTCTTCCGGTGGCATTGCCGGTGTGATTTCACGCGTGTTTTCTGTAAGTAATTTTGGGATCTATAATTCAGATTGTGCACAACCAATGCCGAAAGGACAAGTGATCAATCCAATATTTGTATTGAATGATGATAGTAAGCCAATTTTTCCGGGCATGATGTATCTGATAGAGACCAACCGGAACATTGTATTTAATTTTACACCTGATAAGATCAAAAACATTTCGATCGATCCGTTCACATCCTACAGTGCTTGTTTAATTTCAGGCTCTAATGTATACGTGATCAGCAAAGAAGAATTTGCAAAGGTGATCAACGAAAAAGGAAACAAATTCACGGTGCAAAAATTGAATAGTGATATTTCAGATCTGTTCGAATTAAAAAAGGCAATGGGCTTGCCAAGTTAAGGTTTAATTTATTTTTTATTTATGATGAAATTAGTATTTACACTTTCAGTGGCATGGCTTTGCCTTTCCTTTTCCTCAACAAAAACCAAGGAATTTGTTCCTCCCGGCACCGTTCAAATAAACGATACCTTATTTGCAGATGAAACAGAGATCAGTAATTTTTCATGGCGTGAATTTGAGTTTTGGACCATGACAAAATATGGGAAAAATTCAAAGGAGCATTTAGCTGTTTTACCTGATACCTTAATTTGGCGTCAAGCAAATTCTTTTAACGAGCCTTATGTGCAATATTATTACCGTCATCCGGCCTATAAAGATTATCCGGTAGTTGGCATCAGTTATGAGCAGGCATTAAAGTTTTGTAAATGGCGAACCGAGCGAGTAAAGGAGTTTTGTTCAATAAGTAAAAAGTACCAAAACATTAATTTTCAATACCGATTACCATCCATTCAAGAGTGGGAGAGTTTTACATATAATGGTCAATTTGAATTTAGCAACAATGGCAAAGATGAAAAAGGTTATATGAAAATGAATGTGAGAAGAGAGACGGTAAAAAAGTTCGATGATGATAAAGTATATGATAGCGGTGGTGTTGATGTTACAGCGCCTGTTTATTCATACAAACCTAATTTACATAAGATGTACAACCTCATTGGTAACGTTGCAGAAATGGTAAACGAGCAAGGAGTTGCCAAAGGTGGCGGATGGATCAATTTAATGGAAGAATGCCGTGTAGGAAAACAACAAAATTATAATGCACCTGCAGCATGGCTTGGCTTTAGATGTGTGTGTGTTGTGAGGAAATAGGAAGTGCGAGGTTGGAAGTACGAATTAGGAATGACGAAGTACGAGGTTGGAATTATTATTTATGAATTATGATTTAAGAATTAGGTATAGAATTTTGATAATAAATCTAGCATCTAGCTTCTGAAATCTAACTTCTAACCTCTAAAGTCTAACTTCTAAACTATTCCATAAATTCAGAATGGTAGATATCACCAATAACTATCATTTTTTCATTCACGATATTAGCGCCATAGGCTTCCTTTAAAAAATCAAGTGACACAGGGTCATTTTTTAATTCGCTTAATGCTTTAGGTTTTACCAATGGAATACCTAAACACGATTGATACATTTTATAAACGAATTCCGCATTATATAATTCGTCATTATTTAGCGTTAACTTATTATCGTAATGGGTTGAAAGTTTTGCTTTAGCAAAGGAGCGCATGGTTGCAACCACATCTTTATTCAATAAATTTTGCTCATATAATCTTCTGATCTTATAATCCTTACCATCCGACATGTTAATGAATTCATCAATATTACAACTGCTTACCGGTTCAGTGGCATGATAAACCAAAGGGATCCCATTCTCGATAAAAATAACACCAACATAATTAAATTTGGTTTTACCATTTGGTATGGGTGAATTGCCTATATATTTCTTATGCTTTATAAAAATTACATCTCCATCTTTATATGTTGTATCAATTGGTTCTTGAGAAAAAGAATAACCCACAGAAATAATCAGTGAAAGAAAGGCGAGTCTTAAATTTTTAGAAAAGCGCATAATTAGTTCATTATTACCATTTTGTACGTTAATTCGCTATAAGGGTTCTAAAAATGCTCAGAATTACTTCAAATTCAAACTTCTAATAGACTAATTGTCTCATATTGAGGATGAAAGAATGCATTATTGAAAGTTAAATTTTTGAAGATTTGAGTCTACTTTCTTTTAAAAAGGTAATAGAGTTCCATTTGAGATGGCACTTTAACATGCGTTACTTTGAATTTTAAAGAGTCTTGGTCATAAACATTTTTACTGCAAACAAAGTAAGTTTGTTTTTCTCCCAAATCTAAACTAATAAAATAGTAACGTGAAAGGTAGGTTTGTAAAGGCCAATCATTCAGCATATCTTCTGAGCAATTAATGATAGAATGATTTGGTATCTGCGATCCTAATAGATGCACATCTTTTACGGTTATTTTATCACGGGAAATTTCACCTATTTTAGTTGCTGTAAAGGCCAAGGTTGAAATAACTGCAACTATTGAAATAAGTTTTAAAGCAACATTCGCCTTTTGGCCGTTCATTTTATCATGAACTAAATAAGCTACATCATTTGCCACTAAAACCGCTAAGCTCATCCCAATAAAAGGTAGGGCAGGCACCATATAAAATCCTTTTTGCACCAAGGTTAGCATTAACGGCAACACACCCGCTAATCCAATACAAAATAAAAGAAGCGATTCTTTGAACAGCGGTTTAAATGCAAGCTCATACTTTCTTGTGGTGCGTTTAATGAGTATGATCAAGCCAATATCCAACAATATTTCCTGACACAATCGCCATAAGGTATCTAAATAAAAAGTAGTGGTAGGCACGTCATTTACGCGTTTCAACAGACGTTCAAAAAAGTAAATGCTTAGCGACTTCTTAGCGTCATCATTTAGAAGTAATAATGCATAACTACCAACCACAATAATCAACATCATAAATGAATATAACATTGCCTGTTTAATTGTTGACCTGTAACTAAAACAAGCCATGATGAATGGCACCGCTAATGGAAAAAATCCAGGTAAACCTTTTGAAAAACTTGCTAAGAAAACAAATGCAGAAGAAATAATTATAAGTAGAATTTGGTTAACTGTTTTTTGAGTTTGCAATGCTTTAAAAAGGAAGAGGACTGCGCTTAAGGTAAATATGCTAACCGTATTCTCATGCATGTTGTATGAATACGACCAAAAGCAAACCGGTATACCGATCCAAAAAATTACTGGTAACCACGAAATGCTTCGCAATTTGTCGTTATCAATAAAAATGGTTTCCCAAAGTTTTTTAATTAGGAAAATATTTAAGACGATGGTGATGAATACATAAAATCGCTCCACATACATACTATCGCCAAATGCTTTAAAAAACAAGGCTTGAATGCCAAATACCAAAGGCGGCTGTTCGTGAAACGAACCTTGTATGCCGGCTAAATTATGATAACTGAACGAAGGGAACCAAAATGTGCCAATACCATTTGCTAAATTGTGTGATACGGCTGTGTATAATTCGCCATCCATGAACATTCCATCCTGAATAAGGGTAGGGAGGGTTAAAACAAAAACAATAGATATGGTTATGAACCATAAGTATCTGTTGATCTTAGTATTTGATAGCAAATTCAACATTCACCTAAAAATGTGTTTGTATTAAATGAGTGAATTCACTTTGTACCAAATTGTTTGTAGCAATGATCTCTTTTCCGAAAAGCCAATTGTCTTTTCCCGTAAAATCGGTTACCGTTCCTCCGGCTTCTTTTACAATTAGGGCGCCTGCTGCAACATCCCAGGCATTTAAATTGTATTCGTAAAATGCATCAACTCGTCCGCATGCCAAATAACAAAGGTCGACAGCGGCTGCGCCAATGCGCCTGATACCATGAGTTTGTTTCATGAGTTCACGCAATACATTCAAATAATTTTCTTGTCGCGTAAAATTATAGATAGGAAAACCTGTTGCTATCAAACTCTCCGACAGTGTTTTGTTTCTTGATACATGAATAGGCTTGCCATTTAAAAAGGCGCCCATATTTTTGCAAGCGTAAAAACATTCGTTACGACTTACTTCATGTACCACACCTAAAATGATCTCGCCTTTATATTCTAAGGCTATACTTACCGCATAACAAGGTATGCCATGCACAAAATTTGTAGTACCATCCAAAGGATCTACGATCCAATTGTAATCCTTAATGCCACTCGCAGAATTTTCTTCTACAATAAAACCCGCACCAGAAAAAATCTTACTTAATTCCTCAACAATGATCTTTTCGGAGCCTTTATCTACATAACTAACCAGATCGTTCAAGCCTTTGATTTCAACCTTCGACCCATCGAAGTTTTCCCGCTCAGTTCTAATGAATTGAGCTGCTTTTGCAGCAACAGCAATGGTTGGTTGTAATAACTGACTAAGATCGAAGCTCATTTTATTTGCGATTGAATAATAAACGATGACCTATTTTACTTTCGTCAAAAACACCATTATCGTAAACTAAATGTCCGTTCACAAATGTTTTTTCAACCGAGCTTTTAAAGGTGTGTCCTTCAAATGGACTCCATCCGCATTTGTATAAAAGATTTTCTTTACTTACTGTTTGAGATTTGTTCAAATTGATCAGTGCCAGGTCAGCGTAGTATCCTTCACGAATATAACCGCGTTTATCAACTTGAAACAGATCAGCCACATTATGACTCATCTTTTGCGCGATCTTTTCTAGTGAAATACGTTTTTGGTGGTAAAAATCCAACATGGCAGCCATGCTGTGTTGTACTAACGGACCTCCACTTGGCGCCTTTAAATAACTCTGGCTTTTTTCTTCAATAGTATGAGGCGCATGATCGGTTGCAACCACATCAATGGTTCCGTCTAACATGGCTTCAAATAATTTATCGCGATCGTAAGCTGTTTTTACAGAAGGATTCCACTTAATAAAATTCCCTTTTGTTTTATAGTCTTCATCACTGAACCAAAGGTGGTGAATGCACACTTCAGATGTAATTCGTTTTTCTTTTAATGGGATCTTATTGGTGAATAAACTCAATTCTTTTGCACTTGAAATATGAAAAACATGTAAGCGGGTATTGTGTTTTTTTGCCAATTCAACTGCAAATGATGATGATTTGTAACAGGCTTCTTCACTACGAATGATCGGGTGGAAGTAGGCCGGAATATCTTCGCCGTATTGCTCGATCAGTTGTTTTTGTTTTTCCTTGATCATTGGATCATCTTCACAATGCGTTACAATAATAGCATCTACATTTGTGAAAACATTCTCCAGAGCTTTTTTATCATCTACCAACATGTTACCTGTTGAAGAGCCCATGAAGATCTTTACGCCTGCTACCTTTGAATAATCAACCTTTTGTAATTCATCGTAATTGCTATTTGTAGTGCCCATTAAAAATGAATAATTGGCCAATGAACATTGTGAAGCGCGTGTATATTTTTTTTCTAATTCTTCAACCGTAATGGCGGGTGGATTTGTGTTTGGTTGCTCCATAAAACTGGTAACACCGCCTGCAACGGCCGCTCTGGCTTCTGTGTATATTTCACCTTTATGAGTTAAACCCGGTTCACGAAAGTGCACCTGATCATCAATAGCACCCGGCATAAGCACTAAACCTTCGCCATTTATTTCTTTGGCGTTAATTGTATTATCGATCTGTCTGTCGATCTTGGCAATAATTTCGCCATCAATTAAAATGTCGGTATTCGAGATCTCATTCTCGTTAACCATATTCACGTTCTTAATTAAATACTTCATAGTGGTTTGTATTTAGCGTTGTGCTTTTGAATAAAAATAAAATGCAACAAATGTAAAAATGATGTTGGGTGTCCATACCGCAATTACCGGTGGTGCAAAGCCCGTTGTGGCAATGGTTGTAAAGATATACATCAACATAATGTATATACAGCTTAATAATAATCCCAATGCTATTTGTAAACCAACACCACCTCTTACTTTTCGAGAAGAAATGGATACACCCATAACGGTTAAGATGATCGTTGCAAAAGGGAAGGAACTGCGTTTGTATTGCTCTACCTCAAAAAACTCGATCATGTTAGATCCTCTTTGCTTTTCGCGGGCAATGTATTCTTTCAATTCAAAATAAGGCATTACTTCAACTTTACTTTCATAGCGCCACATATCACTTGGTGTAAATTCAATTTTTAATTTTTTATTTGGGTAAGTGTTAACCACCTGCTTATAAAGCGGCTTTTGATTCTTTAACGTGTCTAATCTATCCTGTAAAATAAGTTTACGTTCGGTTACATTAAACAACGACCATTCTTTACCAATACTATCCCAAACCATTGTTTCCGCTTCTAAAAATTCGGTTTGTTTATTATTCACCACTTTTTCAATGGTGATCTTTGAAGCTGTATTAATTCGGTTGTCATAGCTTTGAAGATATAAGATACGATCCGGTCCTAATTTCTTATGGATATTATTCTCATCGCTTACATAATTATTGTTGATCCATTTATCTTCAAACCCAATTTTTACCTTGGTGAATTTTGGTAAAAAGAAATGGTTAAGTGTTAAGGATGAAAGCGCGATGATGCCAGAGCCTAATAAATACGGACGAATGATGCGGCCGAAACTTGTGCCACTGCAAAGTATGGCCACAAACTCGGTTTGATGTGCCATTTTTGAAGTGAAAAATATAACGGCAATAAATGTGAATAAGGGACTGAACAAATTCGCGTAATAAGGGATGAACATCAAATAGTAATCAAAGATGATCTCATTTATAGGAATGTTGTTTGTAGAGTAGGTTGGGATCTTTTCTTTTATATCAAAAACAATAAATATCAATAAAATGAGTGTGATCGAAACAATAAATGTTTTGAAGAACTTCTTTAATATATATTTATCTATGATCGTTAACACCTTATAATCGTTGTGCTAATTTAATTACCATTTCATTTTTCCAATCAGCAAAGCTGCCATCCAAAATACGTTTACGCGCTTCTTTAACCAGCCATAAATAAAAAGCCAGGTTATGAATACTAGATATTTGTGCTGCTAAATGCTCACCGCAGATCAATAAGTGACGTAAATAAGCTTTGGTATATCGTGTGTCAACTTCACTGGCGCCATCTTCTTCAATTGGCGAAAAATCATTCTTCCATTTTTCGTTCTTAATATTGATAATACCATTTTTAGTAAAAAGCAAACCATGGCGCGCATTACGCGTTGGCATAACGCAATCAAACATATCAATACCAAGGGCAATACATTCTAAAATATTTATTGGTGTACCAACACCCATTAAGTAACGTGGTTTTTCTTTTGGTAAGATATCGCAAACCAGATCCGTCATTTCATACATATCTTCTGCGGGCTCACCAACACTTAATCCACCAATGGCATTTCCAAAACAATTCTTTGATGCGATATATTCTGCCGATTCCTTTCGAAGATCCTTATATACACTGCCTTGAACAATGGGAAAAAGAACTTGATCATAGCCATAGAGTGGCTTTGTTTCATTAAAACGGGCAATGCATCTGTCTAACCAACGGTGCGTTAAACCCAAAGAGTTTTTCGCGTATTTGTAATCACAAGGGTAGGGAGTGCATTCATCAAAGGTCATAATGATATCGGCACCAATAATGCGTTGGGTATCCATTACATTTTCAGGTGTAAAAATATGTTTACTACCATCAATATGACTTTTAAAAGTAGCGCCTTCTTCTTTCAACTTACGTTGATGTGTGAGCGAGAAGATCTGATAGCCGCCACTATCGGTTAAAATAGGATGATCCCATGAATTGAATTTATGGAGTCCGCCTGCCTTTTGAAGAGTATCTAAACCCGGACGCAAATATAAATGATAGGTATTTCCTAAAATGATCTGGGCTTTGATATCCTCCTCTAATTCGTTTTGTTTAACCGCCTTTACGGTTCCTGCCGTTCCAACAGGCATAAAAATGGGCGTTTCAATAACACCATGATCGGTTTCTAATGATCCAACACGTGCCTTTGTTTTTGTATCGGTATGTTGCAGCGTAAATTTCAAGTAATAAGCGGTATTAAATGTTCAATAGGTAAAGTTAAGGCTTAGTTCAAAATAATAAAATCTTTCACCTCAGTTAATTGCGTCACAATAGCATCAGCAATGTTGAATTTAACATTGTTTATGTGTTCAGGATCAGGAATGGCGATCACATTCATTTGCGCGGCCTTTCCGGAAATAATGCCGTTAATGGAATCTTCGATCACCATACAATCCATCGGGTGAATATTTAAACGCTCAGCACATTTTAAATACACTTCCGGATGTGGTTTCCCGTATTTCAAATGCTGCGCTGAAAGAACCTCGTTGAAATAATGGGCTATCTCTAACTTAGCTAAAATGGTGTCTATTAAAATGTGGTCAGATGAAGTGGATAAACCAATTTTAATGTGATTAGCTCGAATGAAATCAAGGAGTTCAATTAATCCAGGCATGGCTTTACCTTCCTGATTGATCAAATTGATCAGGTAATTGATGATGGAATGATTGACCGCATCTTGATCTTTTAATTTGTCGGGATGAAGTTTATGCCAATATTTGATCACTTCATTCAATCGCATACCGGTGGTCTTCCTGCAATCGTCTTCCGTAAAATTTACGCCAAAATCGTTAAAGCCTCTGATCATGGCTTTTCGCCATAAAGGTTCGCTATCAATGATAACGCCATCCATGTCAAAAATAACGGCCAGTGTGCGATGGTGCATTGTTAATTACTTTGTTTAATAAATGCAAATATACTCTTATTTGCAAGGGCATAGCCTTCTAACTTTGTGAATTATGCCGATCTTAGAGTTAATAACAGAAAGATGGTTGCAGGTTGCAGCGCTCATTGCTTGTTTAGCATTTTTACTAATTGTCATCAATTACATTATCAACTATTGGGCTCTTGCTTTTTATAAAGGTACCCACTTAGCAAACAGTACCGTGCAGGAACCCGTGAGTGTGATCATTTGTGCGCGTAATGAGGATGATAATTTGACGGAATTTTTACCAAAGGTTTTAACACAGGATTATCCGAACTTTGAAGTGATCGTGGTAAATGATTGCAGTTATGATAATACCGAGAATGTAATTGACGAATTCGTAAAGATATTCCCGAACTTAAAAAAGGTGAACATTAAAGAAGATGCCTATTACAAGCACGGAAAGAAATTTGCCATTTTAGTTGGTATTAAAGCAGCGTCGTATGAGAATTTGGTTTTCATTGATGCAGATTGTTACCCTTCCGGTGATAACTGGTTAAGCATGATGGCGCAAGGTTTCACAAAGGAAAAAGAAATTGTTTTAGGTTACGGTGCTTATGAAAAGAATGATTCATTCATCAATAAGCTGATCCGTTTTGATGCCTTTATGATCGCCACACAATATTTAGCGCATGCCATTAAGGGTAAGGCGTATATGGGAGTTGGTCGAAATTTGGCGTATAAAAAAGATCTGTTTTACCGCAACAAAGGTTTTTCTAATCACTACCATATCAATTCGGGTGATGATGACTTGTTTGTAAATCAGGTAGCCAATGAAACCAATACCAATGTGTGTATTGCAGATAATGCGTTCACTTATTCAAAGGCAAAAACTTCTTTCAAGGCCTGGAAGCTGCAGAAAGCAAGACATTTGACCACATCGCCGTTTTATAATTCATCAAGTAAATCAAAGATCACATTCAATTATTTTTCGCAGTACTTTTTCTGGATGAGTTTGGTGCCATTGTTCTTTTCGGTTAACACCGCCATATTAGCAGGCATCATTTTATTTTTGAAGGTTATTTTTCAATGGTTAGTCATACGAAAAGCAGCCATTAAGCTAAATGAGGGCGATTTGTGGGCATTAAGTTTCGTTTACGAGTTGTTTCTTTTGTTCATTTATCCTATCTTTCATTTAGCAAAAGCATTTTATAAACCTAACAATTGGACGAACTAGAAGATAATCTTGGTAACCTTACCACCAAAGCTGTTTACGACTATAAGTTGGTGCAGTTGGCCATTACCAAAGGTGATCAAAAAGCCTATGCCGAATTGTTACAGCGTTACCGCGAGAGTGTTTATTTTATGATGCTTAAAATGGTGAATAATAAAGATGACGCGGATGATCTTACCATTGAAGCATTTGGCAGAGCATTTAAGAAATTAGATCAGTATACACCAAATTATGCATTTAGTACCTGGTTGTTTAAGGTAGCCAGTAACAATGCCATCGACTTTTTAAGAAAGAAAAAATTGACCAATTCGGTTTCTTTAGATTCTCGAAACGATAACTCCGATTACGATACTTCAAATCTTGTAAAATCAACCCATTTAAATCCGGAAGAGTTTTACATTAAGAAGCAAAAGGTTGAGATGGTAAGAGCAGTAATTGATAAGCTTAAACCAAAGTATCGTGAATTAGTAGAGTTATTTTATTTTCAGGAATTAAGTCATGAAGAGATCTCGGAAAGACTTAATTTACCGATAGGAACAATAAAAGCGCAGTTATTCAGAGCGCGTGATTTTTTATTTGAATTGATCAAAAATTCGGAACACGGTAAAAAATAACTATCGAACTTATACACAAATATTTTCCTCAACTTACTGAAAAACAAATTAAGCAATTTGCTCAGTTAAAGGATCTGTATGCCTTTTGGAATGAGCAGATCAATGTGATATCGCGAAAAGACCTTGATAATTTTTATGAACGTCATGTTTTACATTCATTAGGTATTGCCAAAGTGATAACATTTGCGCCGGGTACTAAGATCATGGATGTTGGCACCGGCGGCGGTTTTCCGGGCATTCCGTTGGCTATTATGTTCCCTGAATGTACTTTTCATTTGGTAGATAGTATTGGTAAAAAGATCAAGGTAGTTAATGAAGTGGCTTCAGCCATTGGCTTAACCAATCTTACTGCTGAACATGAACGTGCCGAAAAGGTAAACGATAAATACCACTTTGTAGTAAGCAGGGCAGTAACTGAATTTCCGGTGTTTTACAACTGGGTACGAGGTAAATTCTTAAAAGACCAATTAAATAACTTATCCAATGGCATCCTTTATTTAAAGGGAGGCGATCTGAAAGAAGAATTCGGGAAGTTTTATCATAAATGCGACTTCTACGAGCTTAAAAATTATTTCGAAGAAGAATTCTTTGAAACCAAAAAGGTTGTTTACTTATCTATTTAATTAATTAATATTTAAATAATTTTAATTATTTAGGGAAACCTTTATATTTGAAATAAACAATATTTATTAATCATTAAAACAAAAAATTATGGCAGTAAGAGGAAAAGTTAAAGACATTAAAAACACAGGAATGGGGTATACAGGTACAGTAACTGATACCGGAGCAAAAGTTGATTATAACTTTTCATCGCCTTGTGGCAAGGAATTAGGACTTGCAGTAGGTATGATTGTACGCATGGAGATCATTACTTTAAATGACGGAACAGGCGCTAAATTAGCGGTTTCATTGGATCCGGTAGAAAAAGGAAGAATTGTTACTGCTGATGCAAGCACAAATTCTGGAACTTTAACAGATAACCTAGGAAACACTATAAATTATGTACAGGATTACATTACCGAACTAGGTTTAGCTGAGGGTGATAAAGTAAATTACACCATGGTTAATTATAATGGTGCGATGGTTGCAACAGCTATCCAAAAATAAGATCAAATTTAATTTGTGGCCGGTTGTAAACCGGCCACCTTTTATGAAGAATAGAATATTAGTCAATATATTATTTGCCATTTTATTTCCTGTTATTAATTTTTCACAGGTATTAGTAGATAATCTTTATACTCAATTATCCAATTGTAATAACGATTCATGTAAGATTAGAATAAACAATTCAATCGTAAATGAATTGTTGTTTATTGACATGGATGAAGCGGAAAGAATTATTACACAATTAAATAGCTCAGTTTCTGTAAATAATGTTTCTGAATATCTAGAAACAAAATATAATTATGCTCAAGTTTTATTTATGAAAGATAAAATTGAGGATGCGTTAGTTATATATCTTGACATTGAAAAGAACAGTCAATCATCAAATAATAAAAAGTATTTAGGAAAATCTAAACTCGGATTGGCTAAATGTTTTGTCCGCAAAAACGATTTAAGATCTGCTATTAACTTAGCCTTTGAGGCCTTACGTATATTTGAGCAATTGAAAGATTTTGACCATATTTCCCAATCTTATGCTCAAATTGGTTTAGTAAATTATAAATTGAAAAACGTTGCTAAAGCCATTGATTACTATAAGAAATCATTGGAATTTGGTATGCAAAGTAAAACAGAAAATAATATTGCATTTGCCTATAATAACCTGGGTATTATTTATTCGGATGATTGGAAAACCAACGATATAGCCCTTGAATATTATAAACGAGCTTTAACTATCAGAAAGCAACGTATACATAAATTAGCCATTGCCCCTATATTATCTAATATGGGCATTATTTATAAAGAAAAAAAGCAATACGATCTAGCAAAGAAATACTATTTGGAAGCAGTAGAATTAAGTATTCAAAATAAAAAGAGTAAAGATGCTTGTATTTGTTATACAAACATTGGAAATATTTACTTTGAATTGAATGATTACAAGCAAGCAGACTATAACTACAGACAAGCCTTGAAATATATGGATGATGACTTTTTAATTAAAGAAATGCTATATTACAATTTAGGTGAAGTAAACTTAAAACTCGGAAATTTAAAGGAAGCTTTATTATATAATGATACTTGTATGACCATTAAAGACAGTCTTTATAGCCGTGAAGCCATCAAATCGCTCAATGATATGCAGGTGAAGTATGAAACCGAAAAAACAAAATTGGAATTAGAGAAGAAGGATCTGGAATCAAAAAATAAACAGATTGCTATTTATGCTGCGTTAGGTGGAATTTTGCTTTTATTAGGACTCGTTTTCTTTGTTTTCAGAGGTTATAAGAATAAAGAAAAAACAAATTTAGCACTCGAAGAAAAGAATAAGATCATCACCGAAAAAAGTAAGATCGTTGAAGAGCAGCATAAAGATATCACGGATAGTATCAAATACGCCGAACGTATTCAAACTGCCATTTTACCGCCTGAGAAGTTGTGGCGCGAGATCTTACCACAATCCTTTGTGTTTTATAATCCTAAAGATATTTTAAGTGGTGATTTTTTTTGGATCGAAGAAACCAAAACGCATATATTCCTTGCAGCAGCCGATTGCACAGGACATGGTGTACCGGGAGCTTTGGTATCTATTATTAATTACAATTTACTAAATAAAGCGGTTTTAGAAAAAGGACTTACAGATCCGGCAAAGATCTTAGATCAGGTGAATATTTGGCTAACACAAGCCTTGCATCAATCTTACAACGGTTCTCATGTACGTGATGGGATGGATGTTGCCATTTGCGCCATTAATAAAACTACAAAAATGATGCAGTTTGCCGGCGCGTTTAATGGTGGTTATTTAATTAAGGATGGAACAATTACCGAACTTGTTGCCGATAAAAAGCCGGTTGGTGCTTTTATTGAAGATGATATCACCTCCTTTACCATGAAGGGATATCAATTAACCGGCAACGAGTCGATCTATTTATTCAGTGATGGGTATGCCGATCAATTTGGCGGACCAAAAGGAAAAAAATTCAAGTACAAGAATTTACAAAATTTGCTATTGAGTGTTCAATCCCTTGATTTTAGTGAGCAACAAAAGCGAATAAGAACCAATTTTATAGAGTGGAAAGGAACTTATGAGCAAACAGATGATGTACTGGTAATTGGATTTAAATTTTCCTAATCCATCAAGCTTTGCACCGCTAACTCGTATCCTTTCAAACCAAAACCACTGATGCTTCCTTTGCATTTTGCACCCAGATAGGATACGTGTCTAAAATCTTCTCTTGCAAAAATATTACTGATGTGCACTTCAATTACCGGTGTGGTTATGGCACCAACGGCATCAGCTATGGCAATAGAAGTGTGTGTGTATGCTCCGGCATTTAAAATGATGCCGTTATAAGTAAAACCTAATTCATGAAGTTTGTTAATGATCTCGCCTTCCACATTACTTTGAAAACATTCAAATGCCACATGCTTAAATTTATGTTTAAGGCTGTGTAAATAATTTTCAAAGTCCTCATGTCCATAAATCGTTGGCTCACGTTTACCCAAAAGGTTTAAATTTGGTCCATTAATGATCGCTATCTTCATAACATTGTAAAGATACGAATTTGTTCCTTTTGTAGTAATTGTAAATTATACCTTTAAGAGTTGAGTGTTTGGAATACATATCTGGTGCGCTTTAAGCAGTATTTACAATTAGAAAAATCATTATCCAAAAATTCAATTGAAGCATATACGGATGATCTTATAAAGTTGATGCATTATTCCGAATTGTTCTTAAATAACCAATCGCCCGATAAATTTACCTATAAGCAGTTGGTGAAATTCATTGAATGGGTATCTGAACTCGGCATTTCGCCTGCATCTCAGGCGCGTGTTATTTCCGGCATCAAAACCTTTTACAAATTCCTTGTACTCGAAAATGATATTCCTTCCAGTCCGGCTGACCTTTTAGAAGGACCAAAACTGGCAAGAAAGTTACCAGTTTATTTAAATGTGGAGGAAATTGATAAGATGCTATCCCTTATTGACAGAAGCAAACCCGAAGGCGAGCGTAATTTAAGTATGCTTGAAACGCTTTACAGTTGTGGTTTACGTGTGAGTGAGTTGGTGAATTTAAAGATCAGCGATCTGCACCTCAATGAAGAATACATTAAAGTTACAGGTAAAGGAAGCAAAGAGCGTTTGGTTCCTATTGGCTTATCAGGAAAACGTTTGATCACTAATTACATTCAACAAACGCGCATTCATATTCCTGTAAAAAAAGGTCATGAGGATTTTGTGTATTTGAATAGAAGAGGAGCAAAGCTTTCGCGGGTGATGGTATTTTACATTATTAAAGAATTGGCCGAAAAAGCCGGTATCAAAAAGAAATTGAGTCCGCATACGTTCCGACATTCATTTGCTACGCATTTGGTGGAAGGCGGTGCAGACCTAAGAGCCGTTCAGGAGATGTTGGGACACGAAAGTATTACCACTACCGAGATCTACACCCATTTGGATAAACACTATTTACGTGATAATATTTTAAGTTATCACCCACGCAACAAAAAAGCAAATTAAGTGTTAACTTTGGTGTGAAGACGAGCTAGTCACCCTGAGCGCCCGCCTGCCGGAAGGGCAGGGAGTCGAAGGGTCGAGCGGAGTAAAGAATAAAATAAATTGAATGAAAACCTTTAACGTACCCGAATTCTATAGAAGTCCGATCATTGCCAAAGTAAAGCAATATCGTAAGGTTCAAGATCCCCGTAAAAAGGATACCAGTCCAACGGTTTTGGATTTTGGTCCGGTAAAATATTACATAGCCCGTCATTTTGGTTTTTGTTATGGGGTTGAAAATGCCATTGAAATTGCGTTTAAGGCTTTGGAGGAAAATGAAGGAAAGCGTATTTATTTGTTGAGTCAAATGATCCACAATCCGGAGGTGAATAAAGATCTTACCGAAAGAGGTGTTCAATTCTTACAAGATACGCATGGCGAACAGCTCATCCCATTTGAAACGTTAACGGCTGATGATGTGGTGATGATCCCTGCATTTGGCGCGCCTTTAGAACTATTGGATCTTTTAGAGAAAAAAGGTATTAAAACCGAATCATACAATACTACTTGTCCGTTTGTAGAGCGTGTTTGGAAGAAATCAGAGCAAATTGGTAAAACCAAACACACCATCATAATTCACGGAAAACACAATCACGAAGAAACCCGTTCAACCTTTTCGAGAAGTAAAGTTCATAGCGATGCGGTAATTGTATTGCGTGATATGGAAGAAGCAAAGGCATTGGCGCGATACATCAGCGGCGATGGCTCGCAATTTGAATTTGAAAAGGAATTCAAAGGACGTTTTACGCCGGGTTTTTCAATTAATCATCATTTATTTAAAGTTGGTGTGATCAATCAAACCACCATGCTCGCAACAGAAACCGAGGAGATAGCCAATTACTTTAAAGAGATCATGATCAAGAAATTTGGTGAAGAGAACATCAAAGATCATTTTGCCGATACCCATGATACGTTGTGTTATGCAACCAATGAAAATCAGGATGCTACTTATGGTTTGTTGAGTACAGATGCTGATCTGGCCATTGTGGTTGGCGGTTATAACAGCAGTAACACTTCGCATTTGGTGGAGTTGTTGGAACGTAAATTTCCAACCTATTTTATTTCATCTGCCAAAGAAATACAAGGTACAAGCATTCATCATTTTGATTACCCAAATAAAAAGCATTTAGTTACCCCAAACTTTTTACCGGGCAATAAACCACTTAAAGTGATCATTACCAGTGGTGCCAGTTGTCCTGATTCCTTGCTGGACGATGTGATCCATCAGATAAACAAACTGCTGGGTGCAACAAAAAAAGAAGACGAAGTTTTAACAGATCTAAAGGCTTTTGGTCAATAAACTGCCAAAAAACTTTAGCTTTGAACATGAATTTAAATTTAAATAAACCCATCATATTTTTTGATCTGGAAGCAACCGGTTTGATCATTGGATTGGATCGAATAGTGGAGATCTGCTTATTAAAAGTAAATACCGATAATAGTACCGAAACAAAAACCTGGCGCATTAATCCCGAAATGCCAATTCCTGAAAAGATATCGAAGCTACACGGAATTTATGATGCGGATGTGAAAGATTGCCCAACCATAAAAGAATTAGCTCCAAAGATCATCCAGTTTATTGGAGATGCAGACTTGGCTGGATACAATAGTAATAAATACGATGTGCCATTATTGGTTGAAGAATTACTGCGTGCCGAAGTGGATTTTGACCTCAAGAACAGGAAACTGGTTGATGTACAAAATATCTTTCATGTGATGGAGCC
Organism: Bacteroidia bacterium; assembly: GCA_044360115.1. Taxonomy (GTDB): domain Bacteria; phylum Bacteroidota; class Bacteroidia; order B-17B0; family Aurantibacillaceae; genus Aurantibacillus. The sequence goes on along the minus strand of JBIKKW010000026.1, from coordinate 8,017 downwards.
GCGCAACCTTTCAGCTGCCTACAAATTTTATTGCAATAAGAATTTAGAGAATGCGCATACAGCCGAGGCAGATACGCAAGCTACCTTTGAGATATTTAAAGCACAAATTGAACGTTATAAGGATACCGAATTAGAGGATGACAAAGGAAATAAGTTTAAGCCGGTTACAAATGATATTGGCAAACTCAGCGAAATAACAACTAGTAAAAATAAGTTTGTTGATCTGGCCGGAAGGATCGTTTATAACGATAAAGGTGTTGAAGTATTTAATTTCGGTAAGCATAAAGAAAAACCGGTAAAAGAGGTTTTTGAAAAGGAGCCAAGCTATTATAACTGGATGATGAATGGCGATTTCCCATTATACACCAAAAAGGTTTTAACCCAAATTAGATTGGGTATGTTGAAAAAGTAATTAGTCGGATTTGATCAGTTTTTGATTAACAATTAGCCCATCATTTGTTTCAATCTTAATGAAATAAATCCCATTTGGATATTTACTTAAATTTAATTCGTTTACTTCATTTAAATTCATAAGTAAATCACCATTAATATTAAAAACTTCACATTTGTTTAATTTTCTGTTTGCCGTGATTTTAAATATTCCATTTGAAGGATTAGGGTTAATTTCAAGTGAATTATTACCTATTTGAAATTCTTCATTATTTGTTGAAAGGCAGTTGTATAATATTCTTATATCTTGAATATTTCCAATCTGGTAAATTAAATCTTCTTTACCATTATTATCAATATCATCTGTAATCATACCTTCAATAAATATCCCTCCAGGTATTGGCGAATATGTAAAAGGTGTATTTAAACCGCCAAAGCCATTATTTAAGTGTATTGCAAAATTACCATTATTGTAATCCGCAACAACTATATCTTTTTTATTATCAGAATTAATGTCAATTTTTTTAAATGCTCCAATTGCAGAGACTCCCGATGATATGTTGGTAGGGCTGCCAAAAATAAAATTCCCTTGATTCAATGCGATACTTATAGAACTTGAATTTAAACTGAATGCATCAAGCTTTCCATCATTATTCAAGTCAAAACAGAAAGAAATAGGTTGAATAGAACTTGTTAAACTAAAGGTACCGTTACCATTTCCTTGCCAATTTGAATTGTTATTTTCCGTTGATATATATAAATCGTTTTTACTGTCATTATTAAGATCTTCACAAATAATATAACTTACAGTTCCGTTTACAGAATAGGTGTTTGATAAAGAAAATCCTCCACTACCGTTATTTATAAAAACATTGAAATTTGCCAAATTTCCTGATACAATATCAATTAATCCATCTGAATTAATATCGCTACAATTGAGATACCCAACATGATTTCCGCTTACTGTGTAAGTCAAAGATTGTGTAAAACTTCCAGCCCCATTTCCATGTAAAACTCCTATTAAGTTTGATGAATAATCGCCAAAAACGAAATCATCATTACCATCATTGTTAAAATCTGCAACCTCTATACAACCTACATTATTGCTACAAACTATATTTGAAGGTTGTGAATAAGTTGTGGTACCATTTGATAATATTAAACTTACCGAATTGTTAACCGTTGGTCTTAATATAAAGTCTTTTCGCAAATCATTATTAAAATCTCCGGTACGTGTTTCATAACCACCCATTATAACATAATTTGAGTAAACAGGCGAAAATATAGGTGAATTCAAACAAATTGTTTGACCATTAGTGATATTAATAAAGTTTAAAATTATAATAATAAAAGTCAGATACTTCATTATGAAAACATTGTACAACTACCGTGCCAAAAATATGTTAATTTAATTATTGTGTATTGAATAATTTTTCCAATATTTGCACCATCAAAATGCAAACTAATACCACTATAAAAAAATCAAAGTGTAAATGGCTGTAAGGCCATGTATTAGTTATTGGAGGCTACGCGCTTCCTTCCCCCAGCAAATCTTCATAAGTAGTTAAATTAAAAACCGAATAAAAGTTTAATTTAGTCACCGCTTTTAAGCACACTAAATCAAATCATAAATATAATTTGAACATGTTAATTCAAAAATTTGGAGGCACCAGTGTAGGAAGTGCCCAACGTATAAAAGATCTTGTAAAATTAGTGGTTAACCCAACTACTAAAATTGTTGTATTAAGCGCCATGAGCGGCACCACCAATTCCTTGGTTGAAATATGCAATGCGCTTTATTCAAAAGATACCAAAAAGGCAAACGAGTTAATTACCGTATTAAAAAGTAAATACGAAAAAGAAATAGCTGAGTTGTATTCTAAACCTGAATCACTGGCAAAAGCAAAGGATCTGATCACCAATCATTTTGAATACATCAAGAATTTTACGCTGGATATGTTCACCGCGAATGAAGAAAAAGCCATTTTAGCGCAAGGTGAATTATTAAGCACTGCTATGTTTCATTATTACCTGGAGGAAATTGGTGTGGAATCGGTTCTATTGCCTGCTCTCAATTTCATGCGTATAGATGCGAACGATGAGCCCGATATGTCCTATATTGAAACGAATATTAAATTAGAATTAGATAAGAATCCGAATAATATTTTATTCATTACTCAGGGATATATTTGCCGTAACGCTTTCGGTGAGATCGATAATTTAAAACGCGGCGGAAGTGATTATACAGCGTCTATTGTTGGTGCAGCTATCAGAAGTGAAGAGGTACAAATATGGACCGATATCGACGGGATGCATAATAACGATCCTCGTATCGTGAATAAAACACATCCTATTAAAGAATTGAGTTTTGATGAGGCAGCCGAGTTGGCCTATTTTGGCGCTAAGATCCTGCATCCAACCTGTATTTTACCTGCACAAAAACGTAATATTCCGGTGCGTTTGAAGAATACGATGCAGCCTGAAGCGGAAGGGACACTAATTGCGAACATTGCGACTCAGGAAGGAATTAAAGCGGTTGCAGCAAAGGATGGTATTACGGCCATCAATATTAAAAGCGACCGAATGTTATTAGCACACGGTTTTTTAAGAGCGGTATTCGAAATTTTTGAGCGCTTTAAAACACCTATCGATATGATCACAACCAGTGAGGTGGCTGTATCATTAACAATTGATACGGATAAAAATTTGGATGACATTTTAAAGGAGCTGAAAGAAATTGCTGTTGTTGAAGTGGAAAAAGATCAAACCATTATTTGTGTGGTTGGTCAGTTACCAAAAGAAAAACCTGGTTATGGCTTTAAGGTATTGGAGTCGCTAAAAGATATTCCATTGCGAATGGTATCTTACGGTGGAAGTGCCAATAATATTTCTGTTTTGGTTAGCAGCGATAAAAAGAAAGAAGCGTTGATGGCTTTGAATAAAGGGATCTTTAATTATTAATTTTAAAACGTAGATATGTTTACAACACAACAAATTGAGCGTTTTAAAACTATTGAAACGCCTTTTTATTTTTACGATCTGGAGCTTCTTCAAAAAACCTTGGATGCTATTAAAAAAGCAGCTCCAAAGGAATATCACATTCATTATGCATTAAAAGCAAACTCTAATCCTGAGCTGTTAAAGCTTATTAAGCAAGGTGGTTTTGGTGCAGACTGTGTAAGCGGTAACGAAGTAAAGCGTGCTGTTGAAATGGGATTTGCATCAAAAGATATTGTTTTTGCAGGAGTAGGGAAGAGCGATGCTGAAATTAACTATGCCTTGGACAAGGATATATTTTGCTTTAATGTTGAAAGTACTGCAGAGCTAACTGTAATAAATGAATTGGCAAAGGCAAAAAACAAAACGGCAAAAGTAGCTTTACGTATCAATCCAAATGTTGATGCGCATACCCATAAATACATCACTACCGGTTTAGAAGAAAATAAATTTGGGATCAACCCTTATGAATTTGATGTGGTTTTAAATTTGATCAAAACCTTACCTAACATTCAGTTGATTGGTTTGCATTTTCATATTGGTTCGCAAATTACAAGTCTTACTCCTTTTAAAAACCTTTGCACGCGTGTTAATGAGATCAATCAATGGTTCATTGAAAAAGGTTACTTATTGCCTAACATTAATTTGGGCGGTGGCTTAGGGATCAATTATCAGGAACCGGATAATGCATCCATTGTTGATTTTGAAGCATATTTCAATGTGTTCAAACAATTCTTAGAATTAAAACCTTCACAAGCTGTTCATTTTGAATTGGGACGAGCCATCATTGCGCAATGCGGAAGTTTGATCAGTCGTGTTTTATACATTAAAAATGGGATCAATACAAACTTTGCTATTTTAGATGCGGGTATGACCGAGCTTATTCGTCCGGCTTTGTATCAAGCTTATCATAAGATCGAAAATTTAACAAATACCACAACTCCAAATGTTAAATATGATGTGGTGGGTCCAATTTGTGAAAGTAGCGATTGCTTTGGTAAAGCAGTTCTGTTGCCAGAAACCAAACGTGGAGATCTTATTGCTATTAGAAGTGCGGGTGCTTATGGCGAAGTGATGAGTAGTTCTTATAACCTTCGGGATCTAGCAAAAACAATCTGTTAGGAACGCAATTGGTTCACATTTTAAATTTGTTTATTTCTGTTTTTTTTATACATTGTACTACAAAATAGCCATTTAACTTATTTTGGCATATGTTTTGCTTTAAGTATGATGAATATGAAAAATCAAAAAAGTTTAAAGAGCGTTGCAATTATATTATTTGTGTCGCTCATCAATTTGTTAAATGCAAAGACCTTTAACGGTAAAGATGTTTTTGGAACAAGAACATTTATTGAGAATAAAGGTCAGTTTGATAAATTATACATTACCAATGAACCCATTAAATATGGAATTGATAATGGCAATGAGCAGATCTATTTTACACCAAAAGGATTGGTCTATGTATTGGTGAAGCGTCATCAAACCAAGGAAGCGCTTGATGAGAAAGAAGAGCGTGAGAATATACCAAATGAGATCTATACAGTGAACATGAATTGGTTGAATGCCAATCAAAACATTCAAATTGTTGCCGATCAAAAGCAATCACATTATTTCACTTATGGCGATGCAAGTAAGAACGCATCTTGCTATAAAAAGATCACTTATTTAAATGTGTATCCGAATATTGATATTGAGTACATCATTCCTGATGATAAAGAAGTAGGCGTTAAGTATAACGTGATCTTACATAAAGGCGCTGATCCAAAAGACATTAAAATTGCATACAGTGGAGATGTGAGCTCAATCTTTAAAGATCAAAGTGAGGTGAAAATTTTAACACCATTAGAGGCAATAGTAGAACATACGCCTAATAGTTTTTATAAAGATGGTACAAAGATCGAATCGAATTTTACTTTAACTGAAAATGTTATCGGTTTTGAATTTCCTAATGGCTATGATACCAACAAAGAAGTAATAATCGATCCTTGGGTAACGAATATCACAACACTTTCGCCAAGTAATTATGGTTACGATGTAGATCATGATAATTTTGGAAACTTGTTTGTTTATGGTGGAAACAACTCAAACAAGATAGCTAAGTACAATAATTTGGGTGTTTTACAGTGGACCTTCCCGGGAGTAATTACGGTTCCTGCTTGGGCTTCTAATACCTATGCCGCTAACTTTGTAGTACATCGTACAACCGGTAAGTGTTACACAGGGCAAGGATTTATTTCTGCCGGAACACAAATTATTCGTTTAGATGCTTTAGGTAACTACGATAATTTAATAAGCAATCAGGTTTCAACCTGGAAAGAGGTTTGGGACATGGCTTACCATTGCTCAACTGGTCAGATCTATGGATTCGGTGGTAGTACATCATCCAATCAATCTGGCGCCATTATTGATCAAATTACAGGATCATGTACCCCTGTGGCCTTTTTTACAATTGGTTCAACGGCCCATGATGTGGTATCACACGCTATTGATAATGTAGGTGAGATCTATTTTTTATATGCTTCCGTTGCATCTTCTGCCTTTATGAATAACCGATTAGGAAGAATTAATTCGGCTTTCACGTCATCTGTTTGGTTAGCCCCAACAAATTACAACACCATGCAAGAGTCGGCCAACAAATCGCAATACGTTGGTGGAAGTGCATCTTCAAATGGTTTTAATGCCTTAGCGGTTAATACCAATTACCTGTATTATTATGATGGATATAATTTATCTACCTATAATAAAAATACTGGAGCACAGATCAGTTCAACAACTATAACAGGCTACAATCCGCGTTCACAAGGTGGTATAGCGGTTGATGATTGCAACAATGTGTATTTAGGTGGTAATAATGGCGATATTATTTCCTTTCATTATACTGGATCGAGCTTTATTCCTTTGCCAAGTATTAACTTAAATGTAACCACAACAAACAAATACGTATACGATATCAAATTCGAAAAACCGGCCAATTTATTATATGTTTCCGGAAGTGGTTTTGTGGGTACGTTCATTGCAGCCAATAGTACCACCTGTTCGTTATTAGCCGATTGTAATTATAACATTCCGCCTTCAAACACGGTTATTTGTCATGGTGCTGTTGCAACAGTTAGTATTGGAAATCCAAATAATTTAACCAACCCGAGTTATTCGATACAACCTGCAGGACAAACACAATCTACTCCTATTTTTACCGTTTCGCCTAATTCAACTACGAACTATACGTTATTTATTACCGGAACAAATTCACAAAACACTACGAGCACAAACACAACTGTTGTAACAGTAACCGTTGTGCCAAACCCGGTTGTAACACCTTCACTTACTAATGGTACATGTGCTAATCCTGTAACCAGCAGTGTTAACTTAAATGTAGCATTTACACCAAGTGGCACAGCCAATTACAATGTGACCTGGAGCCCGGTGCCTGCAACAGTTACCACTGCTAATAGTGGCACAGCGGCCGGTTTACCTCCCGGGGTAACTAATGTGACCATTACTACCGATAACGGTTGTAAAACCACCGCCAGTTTCAGTGTACCACCGGTGCCGCAACCGGCAAGTTTTGTAATTGTGAACCCGAGTAACGATTATACGGTTACCTGTTTAAATCCAAATGTGGTATTAACAACGAGTGTAACCAATGGCGTTCCATTAAGTTTTACCTGGTTCCCAAATTGTACCAATTCAGTAGTAGGAACCAGCATGACCTTTACGCAAGCGTGTACAGGTCAGGTAGTAGGAACCAGCTCAACGGGTTGTCAGTTTGTACAAACCTTTACGGTGTATCAAAATTTAAATACACCAACCATTGTGATCACACCAACAGTACAAAACGTAACCTGTAACACGGCAGCATCTTGTTTTACTTTATATACAGGTCCGGGCCCGAATGTATCTAGCAATTGGTATCAAATGGTAGGAAGCAATTCGGTAATTGTAGGCGTTCAACAAGGTACCATCAATATATTCTGCCCAAATCAACCGGGTGTATATTGGGGTATTGGTACCGATCTTGTAACAGGCTGTTCGGTGACCAGATCAGTGAATGTAACCGCTTCAGTAGGTGTGCCAATATTTACGGTAACCAGTTCAACCAACTTCACCATAGGCTGTTCAACCAGCAGTATTACCAGTATGCAGGTTAGCAGTGTCATAACCTCACCGGTTCCGTCAGTAGCTTGTCAGTATACCTTTGTACCGCCAGGATTTACAGGCACACCAACAACCTTCTCATTCAATCCAAATCAAAACAACATCACCATTCCTGGTGTATGGGTAGTTTATGTGAAAGATCAAACCAATAATTGTATCTCATCACAATCCATCAGTATCATACAAAACACCATCGCGCCAAACATTAATTTCATACAACCATTAAGCATCTTAAGTTGTAAAGATCCAAGCATGGTGTTAACAGGAATAAGCAGTAATGTAAATACTACTATCACCTGGACCGTACCGGCAATTCCATCCAACTCGATCAATCCAACCCCAAATGCCACGGTGTTCATTAATCCAGCCATCACGGGAGCTACGAACAATATAACCTCGGTAGGCACATGGACAGTAGGAGCGGTGGATAACAATAATTTATGCCGATCGACCAAAACCGTTCAGATATTGCAAG
>JBIKKW010000124.1:0-8091 GCA_044360115.1 Bacteroidia bacterium | reverse complement strand
CCCAAATAAAAATTACCCGTTAGTTTTAAATTAAAAGAGATATCGCCTTCGTAAAATCCATTAAACGACTGGCGGTACATACTGCTCGAAATGGTTTTTGGAATACCCACATGGGCACGAATGATAAATGGAAGGTTATCTTTTTTAATTGGCGCATCTTGCCCTAAAAAAACAAAAGGAAAAAGAAAGAAGATCGCTAATATTTTTACTGTTATTTTCAAAAGAAAAAGTTGAGCTTAAAGATACTAAAAACCTAATAATTAACGCATTAAAACTGAAAATAAATAAAAGGTTGCATTTGGCTGCTCATGATCTGGTACAAACAAAACACAATAAAAACACAGGCAAAAACCAATCCCGGTAAAGGCAAATTTGCGAAGGCATTCCGGTAATTCTCTTTATAGCGTTCAGGTATCCAATGAATTAAAAAACCTAAAACAACAACTGCCAAAACAGCCCAATAACCTTTTACAATATCAAAAAACAAATAAAGTGAGAAATGGTTGCCAATGCGATCGTAAATCTCATTCACAATATCTAAACTGGGGCTTCTGAAATAAATACGGGTAAAACTGATGAAGGTTAAGGTGATGAGCATTAAAACGATCTTAACACCAATGCTCTCGTTGTTTTTAAATGGCGATATTTTTTGCCAAAATTTATGAATGATCAATCCTAAACCATTCAATCCACCCCAAATTAAGAACAACCAACTGCTGCCATGCCAAAGGCCGCCAAGCAACATGGTAACCATTAAATTAATGTTGGTGTTGATGTTTTGTTTAATGGCCGGAAACGTATAAGAAAGAAAAATAAGCAGTAAAAAGAAGCCAATTAAAAAATACAATAACCACAGTTTACCACTCAACAACACCATAAATGCAGAGATGATAATGATGCAAATGTAAGAGCCAATTGTTCCTGTTTTATTGCCGCCTAAAGGGATATACAAATACTCCTGCAACCAACTTGATAAGGAGATGTGCCAGCGTTTCCAAAATTCACTGGTGCTTAATGCCTTGTATGGCGATTTAAAATTGGTCTTCAATCTGTATCCCAGTAATAACGCTATACCTATGGCCATATCGGTATAACCGCTAAAATCCATATACACTTGCAGCGAATATGCAAAAATGGCCATAACGGCTTCTACGCCGGTATATAAATGCGGACTAGAAAAAACACGATCGATAAAATTAACGGCAATATAATCGGCTACAATTTTTTTAGCAAAACCATTCATGATCCAAAACGTAGCCATGCCAAATTCAAACTTGGTTAAGTTGTACGGCTGATATATTTGATATAAGAACTCATGCGCTTTAACTATTGGGCCCGCCACCAAATGCGGGAAAAAGCAAACAAAGAAACCATAATCAAACACATTGGTCACCGGCTTTACTTTATCGCGATACACATCAATGGTATAAGATAAGGATTGAAAGGTAAAGAACGAAACACCTATTGGCGTTAATAATTTATCTAATCGAAACTCGGTTCCAAAAAAGGTATTTGAAAAATTAGCGAAGTGATTAAAGTAAGTGAAGTTAGTTCCGAATAGCTGATTGCTGCTGCTGGCAAAGAAATAAGCGTATTTAAAATAACACAAAAGCGTTAAGTTCAGCAACACGCTAATGGTTAAAAATAGTTTTTTGTGAGATCGGTTTTCTGATGCGGCAATGCGTTTTCCCCAATAAAAGTCACTGATGATCGTAAAAAACAAAAGCGTAATAAAAACGCCGTTTGTTTTATAATAGAAGAAAAAACTGAACAATAACAAATAGATGGAGCGGGCCTTGTTTTGCTTGTAGATAAATGTATAACCTAACAGCACCACGGCAAAAAATCCCCAAAAAAATAAATGCGTGAACAACAATGGTTGCTCAGGGTCAAATTGTAAAATATGTTTTAACCACTCTATTTGTTCAACAATTTTTGATTGTTCAAATAACTTTTGTACAAGGCTTCAAACATCATGGTACCAAGTATCTTATAACCTTTTCCGCTAAAATGCACTCTGTCTTTTGATGCTAAACCTACCTTGGCCCATTTGTAAATGCTTTTGTAACCGCCCATGATCTCGTACATATCCCAAACGGCACATTGGTGCTTTTGCATCACTTCGATCAGCGCATCTTCTGCTAAACCGGTTCGTTTATTGGGTGTTCGTCTCTTAATATAATTATCGGTAGTGGTCGTTAATAAGATGGCTGCATCAGGCGATGCTTCTTTGATCATGGTTATGAGCGAATCGTAATGTTGTTTGAATTCTTCTTTTGTAAAATCTTTTCCTTGAACATCATTTACGCCTAACGAGATCACAACCAGATCGGGTTTAATGGTCTTTAATTGCGGAACAAAATAATCGCATCTTAAGAACGAATGGCTCGCAGCACCGTTAGCACCTAAACCGGCCAAATAAAATCCGGAAGAGGTTCTGTCTTCCAACGAATAACCAAACAAGGTGAAATCTTTTTGCAAAGTATCCATTTTAACCAACGAAAAACTGACACTATCCAATAACTGATCAAATTGAAACAAAGTATAACCCTTTTCTTTAAAATCTTCTTTCTCTGCTTTTACCAAACTATACAATTCAAAACTGCAGTTAAAATTATGGTAAACCTTAACCGTGTTAAACTTTCGGCAAACCGCTCTGTTTGTTAGTGCCACGCCAAAATAATTACTGCTGTCGTTGGTTGTTACACTGATCCCATTCATACCTAATGGCAAACAAAAATCTTTTCGTATACAACGGCATTTGGTCCATTTACCTGTACTAAAACTGCTCGCATAAGGCTGCCCATTTGTTTTGGCCATTTTGTAAGGAAAAACAAAATAACCACCGCCCTGCACATTAAAGGTCTTCTGACAATTCTCTAAAAAGGTATTGCTCCAAACGCCACCCTGAACGTGTGATCCGCCAATATGCGCAATGGTCAGTTTTTTCACACTCCCTCCATTGATCTCATTCATTTTTTTATACAAGTTCAAAAACGACGAGCTATCCTTATCAAACAATAAATGATTTTGATCGTAATTAATGAACGAATAGGTTCCAATGGCAGATTGCGAAAAGGCTATTAGTGCGCCAAAAACAAATACCGATATTAAATAAAACTTTCTCACTACTTTCCTTTTGTTTTAGCGTAACTGTTATAATTATTAATAAGCGATGAATACAGTAAGGTTGCAATTTTACGGGCGCCTTGCGGACTAAAATGAATGTAATCGGTGGCAGCTAATTTTTGATCTACCCAACTTACCATACTGTTCTTTCCACCCATGCAATCGTACATGTCAAAAAACGCACAACCATTATCAAAGGCCACATTTCGCAAAGCATCACGCAGATCTTCCATCATTGGATGTGTTACATAATCGGCGCCTTCTTTCACACTCATATCAGCCGGACCAATAAATAAAATGCTGGCATTAGGGGCTGCTTTTTTAATGATGGCAATTTGTCCTTTAAAATAACTGGCAAAATTCAAAACACTTTGTTTGTCTTTTAAAGATGGTAAAGCGTTTCCACCATATTGAAGTATGATCAACTTTACATTAAAATGATCATAAAAACTTTTTAACTGACCAAAATTGATGTGCTGAAAAAAAGTACCGGAGCTGCCTCGCTGCGCGATATTATCAACATAAACGCCGGTTGGGCTTTCGAGGGATACGCCATAAAAATCAGGACTATCTTTTCCTTTGAAACGGAATTCGTGTTGCGATGAACCCGGTGTTACATTAAACTCTTTGATACGAAAATTACCACCTTCCAACAAACTATCTGCACCTGCTAAAGCCGGTCCGTCATAAAATTCGCACCATGTTTTAGCTTGAGCACCACCGTAAAATAATTTGATCTTTTTATAATTCAAATTATTGGTACCGGCCATTTTTGTGGTGGTGATCTGAACGTTTGTAGAGATGAGAACACTTGTATCGGTAAGCTGTTTATACTGATTAAAACGAGTTAACCCGGCAGTAAAGCCAAAATTATTATGTTTCACACGTTTATCTTTTGAAGTAAATGTTTGATAACGATCCCAACCATAACCATTCACAATTTTATTGGTCACACTTTGCGAAACCGGCATCAACGAAAGAAAACCCGGTCCGTTACCGCCAAACTGAGCCTGCAGCTTCATGCGCAGGTAATCGGTTATTCGATCACATTCAATTTGCGAATCGCCGTAATGCAACACACGAATACTGCTTGGTTGCGCTTTGATGGTTGACAAGGCCTCATAAAACGTATTTAATGCCGCTTTATTTTTAAATTGAATGGTGGTAATTAATTTAACAGCGCTTGTATCTTTTGTTTGAAGCGAATCAGCTGCAATTCCTAACGAATCATTTAAACTGATCTGATCTGCCAGTTGAAGGATCTTGGAGATATCGGTCTTAGCTTCCTTTTTATCCAAAAAACGCGATAGTGGCGGAAAATTTAACGACAATTGATCGGAGATCTTTATCCCATCGGTTGGATAAACAAAGGCCATTAAAGCCATTAATCCAAACACGGAACCCAGCGTAAGAAGCGATTTAAAAGGATGCTGCATAAAAACGAAGATATAAGTATTGAAAGTTTGAAAATGCCAATTAGCCTGATGTTTTTGAACATTGGTTTATTAATAAAGCCAAAATACGGATGGACAAAAAAATGAGAAAGATCAAGGAAAATTTATAAGAACTTCTGTTTCCGAATTGGGGTAAAAACCTTAATTTGGCGCATATTTTATAAACTATGTCGTATATCAATTCAATTATTGCTCGTCAGATCTTAGATTCAAGAGGAAATCCTACCATTGAGGTAGATGTGATCACAGAAAATGGTGTTTTAGGAAGAGCCGCAGTGCCTTCAGGCGCTTCAACCGGTATTCATGAAGCTGTTGAACTAAGAGATAACGATAAAAATATTTATTTAGGAAAAGGTGTTTTAAAGGCTGTAAACAATGTAAACACTGTTATTCGCGAGAATTTAAAGGGTGCTTATATTTTTGACCAAAATGCCATTGATGCCGCGCTTATTCAGTTAGACGGTTCAAAGAACAAAGGCAATTTAGGGGCCAATGCTATTTTAGGCGTTTCGTTAGCGGTTGCAAAAGCAGCTGCAGAGGAAAGTCGCCAACCGCTTTACCGTTATGTAGGTGGCGTTAATGCAAACACCTTGCCTATCCCACTAATGAACATTTTGAATGGTGGTGCGCATGCCGATAATGGAATTGATTTTCAGGAATTCATGATCATGCCTTTGGGTGCCGAATCGTTTAGCGATGCATTACGCATGGGTACAGAGGTTTTCCATCATTTAAAGGCCGTTTTAAAATCGTTAAAGTTAGCTACCAATGTGGGTGATGAAGGTGGATTTGCACCTGATTTTAAAAACAATGAAGATGCGATTAAGGCCGTAATGCAGGCCATTGAAAAGGCCGGATATAAGCCGGGTGAAGATATTTACATTGCCATGGATGCTGCTGCATCGGAGTTTTATTTGAACGATGAAAAAGTTTATCATTTCAAAAAATCAACCGGCGATAAATTAACTGCCGCTCAAATGGTAGATTATTGGGCAGATTGGAGAAAGAAATACCCAATTATATCTATTGAAGATGGTTGTGCCGAAGAAGATTGGGATGGCTGGAAATTATTGACCGATAAGATCGGGGCTAACACGCAATTAGTTGGCGACGATCTATTTGTGACCAATGTGGAGTTCTTGTCAAAAGGAATTGAAAAAGGTGTTGCAAATTCAATTTTGGTGAAAGTAAATCAAATTGGAAGCTTAACTGAAACCGTTAACGCCGTTCAATTGGCGCAAACAAACAGTTATACATCGGTAATGAGCCACAGAAGTGGTGAAACCGAAGATACGACCATTGCAGATCTTGCAGTAGCTTTAAATTGCGGTCAGATCAAGACCGGATCGGCCAGCAGAACCGACAGGATCGCCAAATACAACCAATTATTGCGTATTGAGGAACAACTTGGTGATTCGGCTCGTTTTATTGGAAAATCATTTAAATTTTTAAAATAAAATAAGGTAGAATATTAGTTTATTTTATAATCAGTCATTAAATTTACGAAAGTTAAATACGTTGGAACATGGACAAATTAAAAGAGAAATTTAAAGCTAAAGCAGATGTTTTAGCAGCCGACATTAAAGATATTATTAAAAATCACGGCGATCTTAAATTAGGAGAGATCACTGTAGCGCAAGTATACCAAGGTATGAGAGGTATGGTTGGTATGGTTACAGAAACTTCACGTTTAGATCCTGAAGAAGGAATTCGTTTCCGTGGTTACTCAATACCTGAATTACGTAAGCAATTACCTAAGGCTCCGGGCGGAACAGAACCATTACCGGAAGGTATATTTTATTTGATGTTGGTAGGTGAATTACCAACACAGGAAGATGTAACGTTTGTTACAACTGAGTGGACCAAACGTAACAATGTTCCTAAACATGTATTTGACGTAATTGAAAAATTACCTGTTGATACGCATCCTATGACTCAATTTGTAATTGGTGTAATGGCTATGCAAACCGAAAGTTTATTTGCGAAGGCTTACGCTAATGGAATGAGCAAAAAAGATTATTGGGATTACGCTTACGAAGATTCAATGAACTTAATCGCGCGTTTACCGCGTATTGCAGCATATATCTACCGTCGTAAATACAAAGGAGGAGCTCATATTGAACCGGATCATAAATTAGACTGGGCAGCGAACTTTGCTCATATGTTAGGTTATGATCAAGTCGATTTTAAACGTTTAATGCGTTTGTATCAAACAATTCACGTTGATCATGAAGGTGGTAACGTTTCTGCACACACCACACATCTTGTTGGTTCTGCGTTAAGCGATCCATACTTGGCCTTCGCTGCCGGTATGAATGGTTTAGCAGGGCCATTACACGGCTTGGCAAATCAAGAGGTGCTGAATTGGATCATGGAATTGAAAGAGAATTTAGGTGGCGGTTTACCTACAAAAGAACAAATTGCAGAATACATCAAGAAAACATTGACCGAAGGAAAAGTTGTACCTGGATATGGTCATGCTGTATTGCGTAAAACCGACCCTCGCTTCACAGCGCAACAGGATTTTTATAAAACATGGATTAAACATGATGATATTTGTGAGATCGTGCAAATGGTTTATGAAGTTGCGCCTCCTATTTTAGAAGGAACCGGTAAGATCAAAAATCCTTGGCCAAATGTTGATGCTCACTCTGGTGCATTATTGGTACACTACGGTATGCATGAGTTTGATTTCTACACGGTGTTATTTGGTGTGAGTCGTTCATTAGGTGTATTGGCAAGTTTAATTTGGGATAGAGCTACAGGATCGCCAATTGAGCGTCCGGGTTCATTAACAACTGAGAATATCAAAGCAAAAATTAAAGCGGCACAAGAAGCAGCTAAAAACGCTTAATAATGATACATTAAAATTTAAAACCTGTTTCAATTGAAGCAGGTTTTTTTTTGAATAAAAATGAAAAAAGTAGGAATAGCATTATCGGGCGGAGGTGCCAGAGGCTTAGGACATATTGGTGTTTTAAAAGCACTCGAAGAAAAAGGAATAAAACCTTCCATTATTTCAGGAACCAGTGCCGGAGCCATGTTTGGTGCATTTTATGCAGCCGGTTACAGCGTTGAAAGTATCACTAAGATCTCGAAGAATACCAACTTCTTTAGCCTAAAAAATATTTTATTTGGCAAATCAGGTTTTTTAAACATGAATGCATTTGAATCGTTAATTGAAGAACATATACCCGGCAATTCATTTGAATCATTAAAGATCCCACTTTACGTAGCAGCTACGGACATTGTAAAAGGTGAAACGGTATATTTTTCATCGGGCGTGCTTTCAACAGCTATTATGGCCTCATCTTGCATACCAATGGTATATGAGCCAATCAAACACAACGACACCTACTTTATGGATGGCGGATTAATGAATAATTTGCCGGTTGAAGTAATAAAAGACAAATGCGATTTTTTAATAGGGTCTTATGTAAATGCAATGAGTTTAAAATTGAAAGACCTACATATGAAAGATATGATCGACAGAGGATTTCATTTGGCT
>JBIKKW010000123.1:0-8111 GCA_044360115.1 Bacteroidia bacterium | reverse complement strand
TAGTGAACCGGTTGAAACACCTTACGGCTGGCATATCATTAAACGAATTGATAAAAAAGATGTACCGGCATTTGATGATATGAAGAGTGAATTAAAATCACGTATCAGCAGAGATTCTCGTTCACAAATGGGCCGCACCGCTTTAATTGAGCGCGTTAAAAAAGAGAATAACTTTAAAGAAAATTTAAAGAATCGTGATGAGTTTAAAAAGATCATGGATTCAACTTACTTAAAAGCAACCTGGAGTGCCGATAGAGCAAAAGCATTTGGTAACAAGGAGATATTTAATTTAGGTGGCAAGTCATACACACAAAACGATTTCGCAAAATACCTTGAAAAGCAAATGACCATCAGAACACAAGATGATGCTTTTGAAGTAATGAAACCAATTTACAAAACCTGGGTTGAAGAAGAAATCGTGGCATTTGAAGATGCACAGCTTGAAAAGAAATATACTGATTTCAGAAACTTGGTGCGCGAATACCGCGAAGGTATTTTATTGTTCGATCTTACCGATCAGAAAGTATGGAGCAAAGCCGTAAGAGATACCTCTGGCTTAAAGAAATATTACGAAGATCATAAAACATCTTACATGTGGGATGAGCGTGCAGATGTAACCATTTACAAATGCCAAACTGCAGCTATTGCAAAAGATGTAAGAAAAATGATGGCTTCTAAAAAAACAGATAAAGAAATTCAGGATGCTGTGAACAAAACATCGCAATTGAATTTATCAATTGATAACATCATGTACCTAAAAGGTGAGAACAAGAACATTGATGATAACTGGAAAGTTGGTTTAGTAGCTAAAGATATTGAAGACACCAACGAAAAGAAGTTTTTAGTGATTAAAGTAAATAAGATATTGGCTAAACAATCTAAAACATTACCGGAGTGCCGCGGTATGGTAACAGCCGATTATCAAAACTATTTAGAAACAGAGTGGTTAAACTACCTGAAGAATAAATACAAGGTTAAAATTAACGATGATGTTTTAAAAACCATCAAATAATTAAAAGGCCTCCTAGTTGAGGCCTTTTTTTTTGACCATCTGCAAACTTATCTCCACCACTTACGTTAATCTTTTATTAACTAGCTCCTTTTTCTTAACTTTAACGTAATAATTTTTAGGTATATATATATTGTTTTGCTCCTCATTTTTTTCAAGGATGTTACATCACAATGTTTGTCCTATTCAACAGATGTAGGCTTAAATTGTACCAACGGATATGTTACCTATAGTATTACCGTAACCAATGGCACAGGCCCATACAGCTTTACCTATTCGCCAAATGTTCCTAATACCACTTTTGGAAATGTTTCGGTAAGTACATTTTCTGCACCATTAACTGGTGTAAATGTTCTAATGTCAGACGCTAACAATTGTGGTAATTTAGCTCAATTAAATGTTACAGGAGGAACCTTTAATTCATTAATGCTTGTTTCTACCACAAGTCCGTTTACACAAAGTATTACCTGCTTTGGCGCAAATAATGGCGCAATATCGTTAACGGTTACAGGCACTGGTATTCAAGCTCCGTTTTCATATTCGGTAAATGGCGTTTCATTACCTAGTAATACCATTACAAGTTTACCACCAGGCACCTACTCCATAACCGGGCAAGATTCAAAAGGGTGTACAAGAACAAACACCTACACCATTGCCGAACCGGGCGATATCAGCAGCAGCACCACAACCAGTATATCTTGTTTTGGAAGTACTACAACGGCTGTAATCTCTACCACCGGAGGTATTGCGCCTTATTCCTACACTGTAAACGGCAATGCCATTACAGGCAATACCATTACGAATTTATCTGCCGGAACATATACACTGATTACAAAAGATGTAAATAATTGCACGAAAACAAACATCATAACAGTTAACCAACCGCCTGCTCCACTATTTAATTTTAATGTTACACAACCAACTTGCCCAACCAGCAGTAACGGTGCCTTAAGCGTATCTATCTCAAACATGAACTCGCCGTTTAGTTATACATGGTCGGCACCAACCAACACCAACGCTTCGCTCAGCAACATTCCAAAAGGTATTTACACGCTTACGGTTAAAGATGCCGCTAATTGCTTAACCACCCGAACAGTTAATGTTTTACCAATTTCCAATATTCAAAACACCATTACCATAAAGCCCGAAACGTGTAGCGCTGCAGATGGAGGAGCTACCATTAGTGTTACAGGTGGTTCATCGCCACTTAACTACTCTATCAATACATTACCGGCGCAAACAGCATCGGTTTTTGCAGGTTTAAGTACTGGCATGCATACTTTAATTGTTACCGATGCCAACACTTGTTCGCTGGTAACTACATTTAGTGTTGGCAACACCAGCATGGTTACGCTCGCTATTAGTTCACAAACCGATGTGTTGTGTTACAACAATTGTGATGGCAAACTTATTTTAAATGTAAATAATGCCATTGCTCCTATCACATACAGTTTAACAGGCTTGCCAAGTTTTAACTCAAACACCATAACAACCATTTGTGCCGGATCCTATACCATAAAAGCTACCGATGCAATTGGATGTTATGCTACAGCAACCGCTACCTTTTCAAATCCTGCTCCCTATAGTTTTTCTGTTAGTGGCACTAAAAATATTTGTGTAAGTAAAACAGCTACACTTAATTCTATTACAAGTGGCGGTACCGCACCATACACCTATAGCTGGATGCCGGGTTCTTTAAATACACCAACAGTTCAGGTTTCACCTTCAAGCACCACCGTTTACAGTTTAAATGTTTTTGATTCAAAAGGCTGTACATTAAGTTCGCAACTGCATACCGTAACGGTTGCAGCGCCTTTAACAGTATCGGTGAGTGCGCAAAACGCCGGTATATGTCCGGGTACAACAGCACAAATCACACCTTCCGTTTCCGGTGGCGATGGCAATTACACTTATTTATGGTTGCCGGGTAATATTACCGCTCCGAGTATCTTTATCTCCAACATCAGCATTCCTACTTACTCGTTCATAGTTAGTGATGGATGCGGCAGTCCTACTTTCACAAAAGTGATCAACCTGCAAGTATTTCCAATTACGGTCCCTTCCTTCTCTGCCGATACCACTTATGGCTGCGAACCTTTGTGTGTTCAATTTAAAAACACCACACCCGGTTCAACAAATCATATCTGGAATTTTGGTGATAAGCCCTATGAACAAAATATTGAGAACCCTTTTTATTGCTACAATAGCAGCGGATCTTATCCGGTTAAACTAACACTCACCGATGCTAACGGTTGCAAATTCAACAATACCATTCCAAATTACATTAACGTGTTAGCGAAACCTCGTCCGAATTTTATTACACGGCCCGAGGTATTAACCGACGATATGGGAGAAGGCACGCTCTTAAATTCTAGCGCCAATAGCAATTCGGTTTATTGGTTCATCAATAATAATTATTATGGCAACACCTCAAATTTAAATGTCACGTTCAAAGAGGCCGATTGCTTTTTAGTAAAACTAATTGCAACCAATAACAGCGGATGTTACGATTCGTTATTACGAAATGTTTGTGTTAAGCCCGGCTTTAATTTTTATATGCCAAACACGTTTAGTCCGAATAACAACGGCGTAAACGATGTGCTATTACCATTTGGCCGCTCGTGGTTAAGCGAAAATTATTCATTTAAGATATTCAACCGATGGGGTCAGCTTGTGTTTCAAACCAAAACGATAAGTGAAGGCTGGGATGGTAAAAGCAAAGGGGAGCTATGTCCGAATGACACCTATTTTTATGTGGTTCAGGTAACCGATTTTTACGACACCCCTCACGAATTTAAAGGACACATTACATTGTTAAGATAATTTTATTTTCGTTTTTGAGTAATCCATACGATTTACTACCTTTGTTTAAACTAATTCTAAATTAATGCGATCAACCAGTGTTTTAATAGCCGATAAAAACTTCTTAACCCGTATTGGGTTGGAGTTACTTGTGGGTGAATTAAAGGGTTTAGAATTGGCGCCTTCTGTTTGCGGTGATAAGGCCGATCTGATCAGTCAGATCTCGTTGAACAAACCCGATCTGGTTCTATTGGATTTTCAATCGTTGGGAATGGATATTGCTGAGTTAAATACGCTAACAAAAACGTATAAAAAAATTCAGTTCATTGCCTTTAGCGACCTTCAAAACAAAAGTGAAATGAATGCCATTTTAAACTGCAGAGTTAATGGTTATTTATTGAAAGAATGTGAAAAGGCCGAGATCATGGAAGCGATAAATGCAGCCATAAAAGGCGAAAAATTCGTTTGCGGAAAGATCATTTCCATCTTAACCGCCGAAAAAGAGATCAACACCAATAACTCTTACATTAAAACCTTAAAGTGTGATGGATTAGCCGTAACCGAAAGAGAAATTGAGATCATCGTTGAAATTTCCTTAGGCTTATCTAACAAACAAATAGCAGATAAACTACACTTAAGCACACACACCGTAAATACACATCGTAAAAACATTATGACCAAATTGGGTGTAAATAATACAGCCGGAATTGTGATGTTTGCCGTAAAAAACCAATTATTACAAACCAATTTCGAGATGTAATTTATTGCGCTGATTATCAGTTTGTTAATTTATCAATCACCTATTTTCTCATTAAATTCTTATCTTTGAACCTTTAAAATTCGAACATGACTTATTTAGATTTTGAGAAGCCAATACAAGATTTGGAGATTGAATTAGAGAAGTTGAAGGAAGTTGCTTCTAAAAGTAAAGTTGACCTTAACGACAAGATCAAAGAATTAGAAGGTCATATACAAGACAAGATCAAAGAAATTTACAGCAATCTAACAGCTTGGCAAAAGGTACAGGTTAGCCGTCACCCGGAGCGCCCTTACACCTTGGCATACATTGATCATGTAAGTAATAAATCGTTCATTGAATTACATGGCGATCGCACAGTGGGAGATGATAAAGCAATGGTTGGTGGTTTTGGTGAAATTGATGGTGAAACCGTAATGTTTATTGGTCAGCAAAAAGGTATCAATACAAAAATGCGTCAGATACGTCGTTTTGGCATGGCCAATCCTGAAGGTTACCGCAAAGCTTTGCGCTTAATGAAGTTGGCTGAGAAATTCAACAAACCTATTGTAACATTTATTGATACCCCTGGTGCCTATCCCGGATTAGAAGCTGAAGAGCGCGGACAAGGCGAAGCCATTGCAAAAAATTTATTGGAGATGGCTCAGTTAAAAGTACCTGTTATCTGTATCATTATTGGCGAAGGAGCCAGTGGCGGTGCTTTAGGTATTGGTATTGGTGATAAAGTATTAATGTTGGAAAACACTTGGTATTCGGTTATTTCACCGGAATCGTGTTCATCTATCCTTTGGAGAAGCTGGAATTTTAAAGAAAAAGCTGCAGAAGCCTTAAAGCTTACCGCAAGCGATATGAGCAAAAATGGCTTAATTGATGGTGTTATTCCTGAGCCGGTTGGTGGTGCGCATCGCAATCACGAACTGATATTTGAGACCGTGAAACAGGAGATCAAAAAACATTTAAGCACATTAAAAAAATTAAACCCAGAAGAACGTATCAATCAACGTATCGATAAATTCTCGTCAATGGGTGTTGTTCACGAATTAGAAGATTAATTAAATAATAAACAAATACAATTAAAATGGCAGACACAGGCGATATTGGCGTAGGCTCAGTAATCAGATTCAACGGTGAATTAGTTCAAATAATGGAATACCAACACCGTACACCGGGTAACTTGCGTGCATTTTACCAGGCAAAAATGCGCAATCTAAAATCAGGTAAACAAACCGAGAACCGTTTCAGAAGCGGTGAGTTAGTTGACATTGTTCGTGTAGAATATAAAATGATGCAATACATTTATCCTGAAGGTGATTTTGCAGTTGTAATGGATACTGAAAATTACGAGCAGGTTCATATTCCGATGATGATGTTTGGCGATTCAGCTAAATTCTTAAAAGAAGGTATGGAAGTGAAAGTGGTTTTTGAAGAAGGTGAAACACCAATTTTAGCGGAAGCTCCTACGTTTATTGAAGCACAAATTACGTATGCAGAACCGGGTGTAAAAGGCGATACAGCAACAAACACTTTAAAACCTGCAAAAATTGATACAGGTACAGAGGTAATGGTTCCTTTATTTGTGAATGAAGGCGACTGGATCAAAGTTGACACCAGAACCGGTGGTTACGTAGAGCGTATCAAAAAATAATTTATTATAGAGATAGAAATAAAAAAGTCCACCTGAAAAAACAGGTGGACTTTTTTTATGCATAAAGATTTTATTCTTTGATCAGTTTTTTAACAGCTTTATTTTTACCATTGTTAATGCTCAGAAGATAAACACCATTTTCAAGATTTGAAATTGGAATTACGTTTCTTTCAGAAATATTCATAACAGTGATAACCTTTGCCCCTAGCACATTATAAATTTCAATTTGAGTATTTGCGTTCACATTACTTACCTCAACCACAATTTGTTCTTTTGCCGGATTAGGATAAACCGAAAGCGCTATCGGCTGATCATTTGATTCGATGATGCCGACTCCACCGCAAGGCGACATAAAAAATGGTTCAATACCAAAGAAACCTAAGTTGCCCGTTAATGGTGTTAACGATCCACCTGCCAAAGCTTGTGTTACGTATAAGGTTGGTGAACCAGGTGCTGGCGTTGCTCCTAATGGAAAATATCCCGGTGAACCTGCTGTTTGCGCCAATCCAACATAAAACGGTGTGTTTCCATTGATGATCTTTGGCGCAAATGTGAATGTTTGAAAGGTATTTAATTCGCTGCCGGAAATCACCAATGTATTAGAAGTTGCTAAAACCGAACCTGTATTATTGGCCACAACGGCGTAAACTGAGCGTCCTGCATTTGAAACACCGCTGCTTATGGCAATATCGGCGCCTGTGATCGTTTGCGTGGCCGCATTTATAAATCTGCTGTAAATAACACCTGAACCTGTATTAAAGCCTACACCTGAACTGTATGAAGTTGGAGCAACACTCGCCGGTGCTGTTCCAATAAAATTACAAGTAACACTTTGTGTTAAGTTAACGGAATTATTGCTGTTGTTTTGATCGTTGGCAACTGAAACCGCAATATTGCTAATACCCAATACGGTTGGATTATACGCAGGAAAAACAACAAGTGTAGATACACCTGCAGCCAAAGATGGCACAGAAACCGCTGCTGTAAATGCATTGGTTCCAATAACCGTAAGATCGACATTAATGTTATTTAAAGTAGTGTTACTGCCATTGAAAATGTTTGCTGTAATGGTATGATTTGTTCCGGTAGTTTGCGATACTTTACCCTGTGCATTTAAGATCATTACTGAAATTTCATTTGTATAGGTGTTCGGAATACCGAAACGAAATAACGGACGGAAGGTAGTTGTGGATAATGTATTTACGGCAGGAAGCAATGCAGAAACATTGGTTGCACCTGCTGTAACCGCTGAGTTGCTGTAAGCGCTGTAAACTGCATTATTCGGAGCAAACTGCCCACCCTTATATTCATAGGCTACAAAAAGTGAATTACCGGGAGTATAAGAAAAGTTTGAAGGAAAAGGAAAATCAACCACTGTAGCGGTATTACCCGTAGGTAAATTATACACACCATTAAACACTTGGGTCATACCAACAGTAGCGGTAGACCAGCTAGTGCCTAATGTATATGAAGGTGAAGTTGTATTTAATAAATAAACGGTTAAAGTGCCGTTTGCCGGTGCAGATACCAATGTGTTGGTCAACACAAAACCAAAAGATGAGATACTGCCGGTTAAAGCAGTAAGTTCAGATGCCGGCACATGGTAACATGCTCTTAAACTGGTATGTGATGAATTACCGTTAGGTGCACGTAAACCTGTTGTTGCATTTGCTGAGTTAGTTGCAGGTGCCGTTGTGATGATGTTTACCTGACCAAAATAGGTTAAGCTGAACAGCATTAAAGAAAGGAAGTATATTTTTTTCATTCAATTATTTTTACTTCAATAAATTTAGGAAATATAATTTGATAAAATCAAACCACACTAAAACAAAAAACCCCGCATTTAGCGGGGTTTTAAGGAATTTAAATTCAAACTTATTTATTGATGATCAATTTTG
>JBIKKW010000024.1:0-27161 GCA_044360115.1 Bacteroidia bacterium | reverse complement strand
TGGTAACGAGATCATTGCCGATATCGAAGCACGCATTGCCGAATTATTACAGGCAAAAGTGAGTCAGTATAAACAAGTGGTTTTAATGATGGATGTGGATGATGTGATCAACGCGCTTGGTAAACCCGAAGAATTCGGTATTGAACAAGAAGAGCCAACTGCCGAAAAACAAAATCAACAAACTTATTCAACCGAGCCTATCAAACGTCGTTTATTTCGCGATCCCGATGAAAAAGCCATTGGTGGTGTATGTTCTGGTTTAGCACATTATTTTGATATTGATATTGTTTGGATCCGCCTCGCTACATTTTTATTGATATTTTTTGGTGGCGTGAGTTTATGGGTTTATATCATCCTATGGATCGTTATTCCCGAAGCACGCACTACTGCCGATAGATTGGCCATGCGCGGCGAACGTGTGAATATCGATAACATCAGCAAACAATTCAAAGATGAAATGGATGGCGTAAAACACCGCATGCAAGATGGTTTTAAAAGCGCATCGCATGCCACTAATACAGCGGCAGATAGAGTTGCCATGATCCTTGGAACCATCTTTAAGATCATTGGTCGCATCATGGGTGCATTCCTTATTTTCATTGCCATCTTCATTATGATCGGTCTCATGTCAACCATCTTCGGATTTTCGATTGCAGGATCATCTACCGATTTTAACGACTGGATCAATTTGATATTCCTTGATCGTTCACATTATTGGTTAGGTTTTATTGGTTTGATCATTGCTGTTGGCGTACCTGCTTTTATGTTACTGTACGGCGGTATAAAATTGTTATTCAAAATAAAATATTCTAACCGTTGGTTAAACATTGCGGCTGGCTTAGTTTGGTTGATCGGTTTCATTATGGTTACCTATGCAGGTGTTAAAACTGCTTCCGATTTTAGCGAATCAAGCAAGTACAAAGAAGTAAGAAGCATTTCAACAAGTGCACCTGTGTTCTCTATATCTGCTGTATCTGCCGAACAATTGGTTTCGCAATTACACATCGAAGATATTGACGCGATGGATGATGGTAAGCATCACTCTAATAAAAAAGATTATGAGATCGGTGATTTGAATGGTAAAAAAGTTGTGGTAGGATATCCGCGTTTACGCATCATCTCTGCTACTACCGATAAAATTGAAGTGGTGATCAATAAAAAAGCACGTGGCCTTGAAAAGCGCACTGCTTATGATAGAGCCAAAGAGATCAGCTATAACTATAATTTAGATAGCACCAATTTAAAATTAGATGAGATTTTTCACATGAGCGAAGAACAAAAATTCAGAGTTCAGGAAATTGAGATCATAGTTAAAGTACCAAAAGATAAAACCATTTATTTAGACGCCTCTTTAAAAAATCTGATCTATGATGTAGATAATATAACCAACACCTACGATCAGGATATGTTACGCAGACGATGGAAAATGACCGAGAAAGGTTTAGAGTGTGTGGATTGTGATGGTATTGAGAATTTAAATGAGAAAGAAGTTGAAGTAGAAAAAGTGATCATCAATGCAGATGGAATTAATGTAAAAGATGATCAAGGAAACCATGTGATAATTGATGAGAACGGCATTAACATCAATAGCGAAAATAAAGACATTCATTTAAAGCGTAAAAACAAAAACGAGTGATCATTTTTTTCATTCCCTCATTCAACTGTTTAAATGTTTTATGATCCCGTAGTTTTAGTTAAATGGATCAAAGCCCAATTCTTAGGATTGGGCTTTTTGCTTTACATTAAAGCCAAACCGGATTTTTTCTGTTACTCGCCGAATCTTTTATTCGCAAATGATAATGCTCCGCCAGTAATTTTGCCTTTTCAAATATCTCTGCCTTGTTCTTGCTTTCATGCACAATTAAACGTCTGGTTTTATGATGCACCAATGATAATTGATACACACTGCCATTTCCATTCTCAAAATCTTCCAATTCACAGGCTTCACATTTGGCGTAAAGTGTTTTAAAAACCAAAATGTAATCGAGCTTCGGAACCTTTTCGCATGTTTTAGGCAAAGGTATCAAGCTAAATAGTTTGTTGGTGATCTGGTAGCAACCATTCAACAGATCTAAAACGATACCCCTTTTTATAAAAAAGTTCGATGCCTCATATTTCCCAATTAATTCCATTTTACAATACAAAGGTACCTCACTTTTGAACCTAAAAGCGGTAACTTTTGTCACAAATCCCTTTAAGGTTAATATTATGTTATAAATTGGGTATGAAATGCCTCTTTTTGTAGACAATAAATTGCTTCAACTCCTTTAATTTGTTACCTTTACGGGCAGTTTTTTTATAAACTGTATGTCAAATCCAACTAAATATATTTTCGTTACCGGTGGTGTTACTTCTTCTTTAGGTAAGGGCATCATTTCAGCAAGTTTAGCCAAGTTATTACAAGCACGCGGCTTTACGGTTACTATTCAAAAATTAGATCCTTACATTAATGTTGACCCCGGCACATTAAATCCTTATGAGCATGGCGAGTGTTATGTAACGGATGATGGCGCCGAAACGGATCTGGATCTTGGACATTACGAGCGTTTTTTAAATGTTCCTACTTCACAGGCAAATAACGTTACTACCGGTCGTATCTATCAATCAGTAATTGAAAAAGAAAGAAAAGGTGAGTTCTTAGGTAAAACTGTACAGGTTATTCCACATATTACCGATGAAATTAAAAATCGCATCAAACAATTAGGTAAAACCGGTCAATTTGAATTTGTAATTACCGAAATTGGCGGAACAGTTGGCGATAT
This sequence comes from Bacteroidia bacterium, assembly GCA_044360115.1. Lineage (GTDB taxonomy): Bacteria > Bacteroidota > Bacteroidia > B-17B0 > Aurantibacillaceae > Aurantibacillus. The sequence continues at coordinate 24,399 of JBIKKW010000024.1, read as the reverse complement.
TGAATCGCTTCCTTACATAGAGGCAGTGCGTCAATTAAAATGGGAGTTAGGCAGTAATTGTTTAGTTATCCACTTAACGCTTTTACCTTATTTAAGCACAACCGGCGAATTAAAAACCAAACCAACTCAACATTCTGTAAAAGCCTTATTAGAATATGGCGTTCAGCCCGATGTGTTGGTTTGCAGAACAGAGCACCCTGTAACTAAAGACATCAGAAGGAAATTAGCCTTGTTTTGCAATGTGGCCGAAGATGCGGTAATTGAATCGATTGATGCCAGCACTATTTACGAAGTGCCGTTGTTGATGGAAAAAGAAAAGTTAGATCTGATCGTATTAAAGAAATTAGGAATTACCTCTCCTAACGAACCAAAGCTTGATAACTGGAATGCATTTTTAAGTAAGTTCCATAATCCAAAAAAAGAAGTTCGTATTGGTTTGATCGGAAAATATGTTGAGTTAAAAGATTCATACAAATCTATTTCAGAAGCCTTTATTCATGCTGGTGCAGTTAACGATTGCAAAGTGCAGTTAGATTGGATCCACAGCGAGAGTTTAACCGAAGAGAATATTCACGAAAAGTTGAGCAGCTTAAAAGGAATTTTAGTTGCACCCGGTTTTGGTAATCGTGGTATTGAAGGAAAGATCAGTGCTATTAAATATGCGCGCGAAAACAACATGCCGTTCTTAGGTATTTGTTTAGGAATGCAGTGTACGGTAATTGAATTTGCACGCAATGTGATGGGTTTAAAGGATGCGCACAGCCGCGAAATGAATCCCGCAACCAGCAGTCCGGTTATCGATCTTTTAGAGAATCAAAAAAGTATCTCTCACATGGGCGGCACAATGCGTTTAGGCGCTTACGCTTGCGAAGTTGAAGAAGGTACTTTAGCATATTCTGTATATAAAACCAAACGCATTTCGGAGCGTCACCGTCACCGTTACGAATTCAACAACGAATACAAAAAACAATTCATGGATGCAGGCATGGTTCTTTCGGGTGTTAACCCGGAGGGAGGATTGGTTGAGATCGTTGAATTGCCAAACCATCCGTTTTTTATTGGCGTGCAATTTCATCCGGAATATAAAAGTACGGTAGAAAATCCGCACCCTTTGTTCATTAGCTTTGTTGAGGCAGCATTAAAAAAATGATCCTTCAGGAGATAGGCTATTTCAGTAAAACACACGGCTTAAAAGGTCAGTTACAATTGAATATTATTAAGGATTTTGACATTGAAGAATGTAATGCCTTGATCGTTCAATTACCAACCGGACAGTTACCACAATTTATTTCAGAGTTTCGCGAAACTAAAAACGGCTTTATTGTTTCACTGGATGATATAACATCTATTGATGAAGCAAAAGTTTATGTAGGAAAAAAAGTACTGGTTGATGAGAAATTTATATTTGTTGATGAAGATGGCGAATTTGTTGGATACACCTTGGTTGATGAATCTTTTGGTGAAGTAGGGGTGATAGATGAGGTGGAAGATACAGGGGCTAATTTGATATTAAAGATCGATCATAAAGGGCAACAAGTGCTTTTGCCGTATAGCGAGGATCTGGTTTTAAAAATAGATGACGATATAAAAACCATTTTTTACAAGGCTCCTGATGGTTTGATACAGATGTATCTATCCTAAAACAAAAAAACCCGCACGAAGCGAGTTTTAAGCGGTGAGGGCGGGATTCGAACCCGCGGTACACGGTAAAGCGTACGACAGTTTAGCAAACTGTTCCTTTCGGCCTCTCAGGCACCTCACCAAAAGGTGGGCAAATTTAATTAATTTTTATTGAAATGAAAACGAAAATTCAATTTTGAGCCGTTTTTGATTCAATTTGAGTGGATAACAGGCCTTTACTATTACAAATCAAAGTCTTTTTTATAAATTTAGTGATGCTTAGAACGTTTTTTATAAGATCTACACTTTCAATAATTTATTTTATTGGACTAGGCACAAGTAGTATTTTTTCTCAGTCCTGTCCGCAACTATCAACCTATTTTGGAAAATCACAAATAGATGAATTCAAAGGTATTTGCAGAGATAAGAACGGCAACATTTATGCTATTGGCAACACCTATAATAACGATCTGCCGGCAACGCCAGGTGCTTTTCAATCAACCTACAAAGCAAATTACGAAGCCTTCATTGTAAAGTTTGATTCGTGTGGATCCTTGATCTGGTGCACCTATTTTGGCACAAATGGCTTCGATTCCGGTGAAAAAATTGCGTATTCAAACGATACGAGCATTGTGATAACTGGGCATACGGATGGCACAGATCTGGCCACAACACCGGGTTGTTTTCAATCAAGCAGTGCCGGAAATAATGATTGCTTCATTGCCAAATTCAATTTAAATGGTCAGCCAAAATGGATATCTTATTTTGGAGGAACTCAATCTGATTTTTCTTACGCATTAACCATTGATGCTAAGAACAACATCATTATTGGCGGCACTTCTTTAAGTCCTTCGATACATACTAACTCTCTTTCGTTTCAGCAAACTATGGCAGGAGCAGTGGACGCGTTTATGGCCTGTTTCAACTCAAAGGGCGTACTTAAATTTTCTTCGTTTTACGGTGGAACAAATTCGGAGGATATTCACGATGTAGCAACAGATAATGATGGAAATATCATTGGGGTTGGTGGTTCATTCAGCAACAACTTAAGCACTACTGCCGGCTGCCAGCAAGCAAGTTATAACGGTGGCATGGAAATTTATGTGATCAAGTTCGATTCAATAGGAAATCGCGTATTCTCCACATACCTTGGTGGCACTGCGTTAGACGATGCCTATGGTGTGGCAACCGATCCTCAAAAAAATATTTATATAACCGGCCATACCAGCAGTAACGATTTTTATCACACAGCTGTTTCGCATCAAACCGCTATTGCAGGATCAAACGATAGTTACTGTTTGAAGTTAACACCCGGTGGATCTTTAGTGTGGAGTACTATTTTTGGCGGAACATTTTTTGATAATAATGTGCATTGCAAAATAGATGGGAATAATAACATCATCTCTCTCATCAATAGCCAAAGCGCCGATTTTCCAATGGTGGGGACTTCAAATTACACGGTGCATAATGGCGCAAACGATATCGTTCTAGCAAAGATCAACAGCAGTGGTCAGCTTACCTGGACTTCATACAAAGGCGGTAGCGGCGATGAGATCAGTGGTGATCTTGTTTTGGCAAATAACCGTGTGTTTGTTACCGGAAGCTGTTCGAGTGCAAATTTTCCGGTTGTTTCAGGCAATTATCAATTGGTAAATAACGGACAAGAAGATGGATTTTTGACCACCTTTTCGCTTTCCGTTTTAGCGAACACATCAGTTAAAGTTTATCAAAACACAAATGAATGCTTACCGCGTTTCAAAAAACACAAAGCTTCAGAATCCTTACTAAATGTGTCATGCAGCGATGTTGAAAAAGTGATCGTGTTTGATATTTTAGGAAAAGAGATCACATCTTACAAAATTGAAAATGGTATAGTGATAATAAAAGATCTTGCTATAAATCAGATCTATTTTGTTTGTGGTTATTCATCCGATAGGCAATTGGTGTTCACGCAAAAAGTGTATTTTAGTGAATAGATAAATGGAGATCTTACACTACATAAAAGAGCAAACTATTCTATTTAATCAATACGCCCTTGATCAACTAAAACACCCGTCCTTTAAAAACGCCTACTACTGTGTGATCATGGCGTATGCCATCACTTTATTTTTTGAAGTGATCTTACCAAAGCAACGTAAGCATGGAACAATTTTCAGAAAGAATTTTTTACAAGATACTTTTTATGTGGTCTTCAATGATCTGTTGATCTACGTTATCGGATTTTACGGGTTATGTGCCGCAACTGAATTAATATTCAATAAAGGATTAGGTGCAATTGGTATCCATTCGATCAAAGTGGCCGACATTACCGGATGGAACCCAATTGTGCAAGTATTAGTGATGTTTGTTTTACAAGATTTTATGGAATACGTAGCTCATGTTATTTTACATCGTGTTGATTTTTTATGGGAGTTTCATAAGATACATCACGCCCAGGATGAGCTGAGTGCCCCATCAACCCGGCATTTTCATTGGTTAGAAATGATCGTGTTTAAACCTTTGATCTATTTTCCGTTTGCCATGATAGGTTATTCCATTATTGATTATTTTTTATTTCAGATCACGGTTCAAAATATCTGGGGATTTTTCACCCATATGAATATTAAGGTAAAATGGGGTTTTTTAAATTACATTGTAAATACACCCGAAACCCATGCCTGGCATCACGCTAAAAATTTACCGAATAAGTACGGCGTAAATTTTGCAAGCATTTTAGTTGTTTGGGATCTGCTTTTTAAACAGTTTTATAATCCTCCCGGAAAGGTGCCAATTTTAGGTGTTTCCGACCAAAAAAATATGCCAAAAACATTTTTAGGCCAGCAACTTTATCCTTTTAAACAGATTATTAACAAAATCAAATCTAAAGGTTAACAAATCCCCGCCGATTGAGTGAAATCTGCATTTGAATTATTGAAACAGTAGCTTTCTAACCGTCTAAAATGTTATTTTTACATCAAACTGTTTAGTCATGATTTTTAGGAGATTGAAGTTACATTATATTTTTGCATTTTTATTATCCTTGCTTTCATACAACAAGGTTATTGCCGGTCATGGTATGGCCTTGGTAAACCCTGTAATTACAGTTGGTGCAACCGGTGTAACCATTACGGCCAGCTCTAACGCTGCAACTTGCGGAGGTGGACCATATTGGTTACAAGCTGAGGTAAGGTGTACTGCCAATCAATTAACCGGAACACCGCCATCAACCATGCAAACCCTTTTGTTGAACTGGACAGGCCCCGGTGTAACTTACAATAATTTTCCTTGGTTCAACTCTTTGCTAAATGTTGCTAATTATAATTTCCCTACTTGGACCGATCAGTGTATTACCGAACCATACCATCCTGTTGTTATTCCTTTTACAGGTTTATGTCCCGGTCAAACATATTTTGTGGCAGCCCGAGAATGGGTGAGTGGTACCAATAGTGTGGGCCCATGGACCAATGCCATGCAGTTCACGGTTCCCGGAATTTTTGTACCGCTTTCGTTTAACATTGGTGCCAATCCAACAATATTTTGCAGTCCCGGTAATTCAACTCTAACCGCTTCAAACGTAAGCGGAGGTTGTGGAAACACGTCCGTTAGGTGGTTACCAGGTAATATGACGGGTACAAGTGTTGTAGTAAATCCGGCGGCAACAACGGTTTATACAGCTATCGTTTCCACCCCATGTAATACGGTTCAAAATACAGTAACGGTTACAGTGGTACCTGTGGTTTCTGCTGCTTTTACCCCGTTAAACTCTAGCGGTTGTATCAACACTCCAATTAATTTCAATCATACCGGAACTGCCGGCGTATCTCATACCTGGGCTGTTACACCGGCAGCAAATACAACACTCTCAATAAACACCTCAACCAATCCAACAATTACTTTTGGTGTTGCAGGTGTATACACCATTTCACATACAGTTGCAATTGGTTCATGTTCCAATGTGGTCACAACAAATATTACCATTAACGGTATACCTCCGGCATTCACTATTCCATCGGCAACGCAATGTTTGGTTGGAAATTCATTTAACTTTAATGCCTCAAATGCTACGGGTGTGCATTCCTATGTCTTTAATCCTTCAGCAGGTGCTCCGGCAACCGGTAATACTGCAAATTATTCAGGAAGTTTTACTGCACCGGGTACATACACTATCACACACACTATCAATCACAATGGTTGTATCACAAGCACAACAGGTGTTGCTGTAGTAAATCCAAATCCATCTGCTGTTATGACTGTTACGAATGCGTTTTGCGGTCAAAACAATGGTATCATTGTGATCAACAATACTTCCGGTCCGGGGCAAACCATAAGCGGTATGACCTTAAATGGAGGCCCTATTGGTACACAAACTGTTACAAATTTGGCGCCTGGAAATTATACTTTAGTTCAAACAAATAATTTTGGTTGCCAAACAACTACAACTGTTTCAATAGGAAACACACCGGGAATGACTGCATTAGCAACCACCTTTACAAATGCTACTTGTGCCACAAACAACGGAATAATTGTTGCAGGTGCTGTTACAGGTGGTACACCAACTTTCTCATTTAATATTAATGGTGGCCCATATTCAACCAATACAACTTTTTCAGGATTAGGTGCCGGAACATACACAATAGGTGTGAGGGATATAAACAATTGTACTTTCACTAAAACAGTTACATTAACCAACACAATTCCGCCGAGTGCAATTTTATTTACAACTGCGCCAACTGCTTGTAGTGCAAATACCGGAAGTGTTGGTATAACCGGCGTTACTGGCGGTGTAGCGCCTTTTACATTTAGTTTAAATAACGTTCCTACAGGTTCTGTAACAACAAATTTAGCTGCAGGTCAGCATACCATTTTAGTGAAGGATGCAGCCGGCTGTACATTTAGCACAGTAGCAACAGTTACAACTGTTGTTGGACCAAATGCGGCAAATATTTCTATTACACCTGCACCTTGCGGTAACCCGGGTGGTTCTGCAACTGTGACTTCGGTAACTGGTGGTGCAGCACCATACCAGTATTCATTTAATGGAGGTCCGTTTGGCCCAAATAATTTTGTGATCAACCAATTAGCCGGACCAAAAAGCGTAGTAATTAAAGATAATAATGGGTGTACATACACAGTTAACTTTAATATTGGAAATACAGGTAGTCCAAGTTCGGCTGTTTCCAACTTTAGTAACGTTAGTTGTTTTAATGGTGCCAACGGAAGTTTCACCTTAAATACATTTGGTGGTACACCAAATTATAACTACACATTAACTCCCGGAAATATTACTAGTGGTTTTGGTTTCTTTACAAACTTAACAGCCCAAAACTATACCGTAAATGTTCAAGACGCCGTGGGTTGTGTTACAACTGTAACTTTAAATATTAGTCAGCCTCCGGTATTAACTTTAGCATTATCATCATTACCGCCTAGTTGTAATGGCGGAAATAACGGAACAATAACTGCTACAGCGGGCGGTGGAACATCTCCTTATTTATTTAATTTAAATGCAGGACCAAACCAAGCGTCAAACACGTTTACAAATAACATTACTGCAGGTGCTTATAACATCACTGTAATTGATAGTAAAGGTTGTTCGTTAACACAATCTGTAACAGTAACACAACCATCGCCTGTTACATTAACCTTGTCAAGTAACAACTCAAATTGTTCATCACCAAATGGTGTAGCGAGTGTAACAGCTTCCGGTGGTGCTGGTGGATATACATACACATGGTCGCCAACAGGTGGTAATAATGCTCAGTCTAATGGTGTTATGGCAGGAACTTATACAGTAACTGTAAAAGATGTGAATGGTTGCCAGACTGTTGGTCAGGTTGCTGTTAATGCCACACCGGGTGGTACTGCTATCATCACAGCAAACATTCCTGTTACTTGTAATGGTTTTGGAAATGGTAGCGCAACGGGTGGTGGTACCGGTGGATTTACAGCTCCATTAACTTATAGCTGGAGCAATGGTCAAACCACACAAACGGCTACAAACTTAATTCCGGGTACATATACCTTATTTGTGCAAGATATTTTTGGATGTAAATCAAATACAACTGTTGTAATTACACAACCCGCTGTTTTAAATTTTGCAACAGCAACAAGCAGTGTATTATGTTTCAATGGTTCAACCGGTGCAGCATCAGTAACTACAATTACAGGTGGTAATCCAGGATATACTTTCTTGTGGACACCAGGCGGTTCAACGCTTTCAACCGCATCCGGTTTATCTGCTGGTATTTATTCAGTTACAGTTACCGATACCAAAGGATGTAACTTAACTCAAACAGTTAATATCACACAACCAACATCTGTAACTGTGTTAAGCAATACAACTACAGCAACTTGTAATTTAAATAATGGTAGTGCAACCGTAACTGCTAGTGGTGGTATTGGTCCTTATACTTACACATGGAGTACCAGTGCTACCGGCCCGGTTTTAAATAACGCTGTTGCAGGTACCTATTCATTATTGGTGATGGATGCTAACGGTTGTATTTATTCAAGTGCAGCAACAATTCCAAATGCATCCGGACCAAGTGTTGTAATTAGCACACAAACCAACGTAAGTTGTTTTGGTGGTAACAATGGAGCTGCTGTAGCGGTTCCTTCGGGTGGAAATCCTGGATATACCTTTATGTGGAGCAATAGCCAAAACACAGGCACATCAACCAATTTAATGGCAGGCGTGCATACCGTTTCAGTAACCGATCAAGATGGTTGTGTTGCTTCTGCAAGCGTATTAATTACACAACCTGCATCATTAACCATTAACGTTAGCGGAACCAATCCTTTATGTAATAACGGAACAAATGGATCTGCAAATGCAGGTGTATTAGGTGGTACACCAATTTATAATTATACATGGACACCAAATCCGGGTTCTGGACAAGGTACATCTACACCTGGTAATATGGGTGCAGGTAATTATATTGTAACTGTAAAAGATGCTAATGGATGTACAATTATTGGATCAGTTCTTTTAACCAATCCTCCGCAAATGTTATCAAGTGTTAGCAGTACCAATGTAACTTGCTTTAACGCATGTAATGGTATGGCTGCCGCTACAACAACTAACGCTGTAGGTTTTGTTTCTTATTTCTTTGTTGGCGGACCATTGCCTGTAGCAACGCAAAGTGTTACAAATATGTGTGCGGGTTCATATACGATGACGGCAACCGATCAAAATAATTGTACCGCATCAACCATCTTTACAATAACTCAACCACCGGTGCTTACTGCAACAATTAGTGCTGTTGGAAGTGTAAGTTGTTCAGGTGGAAGTAATGGATTTGCAACCATCAACTCAGGTGGCGGAACTCCGGGTTATACCTACAATTGGAGTAATAGTCAAACCAATGCAACGGCATCAAATTTAACTGCCGGTTTATATACCTTTACAGTTACCGATACCAAGAGCTGTACTGCAACAGGTAATGTAAATATCACGCAACCTGCCGGTTTAACAGCAACTGTTACCGGTACAAATGTTACATGTTTTAACGCCAACAACGGTATTGGTAATGTTGCTTATTCAGGTGGTTCTGGCATTCCGGTTATTTTATGGCAACCAAGTTTAAATAATACGCAGGTTGCAAATAATCTTGGCCCCGGAACACACTCAGTAACTTTAACAGATGGAAATGGTTGTATTCAAACACAAACTTTATTGATCACTCAGCCATCTTCTTTAACTGTAAATGTATTAAATGTTGTTGCAACAAATTGTAACATGTCAAACGGTAGTGCCTCAGTTACTGCAAGTGGTGGTGCTGGTGGATTCACCTATTTATGGTCGGGTAGCCCAACATACACAAATCCGGGATTGACCAATGTTACTGCTGGCCCATATACAATTGCTGTAACAGATGCAAACGGATGTGTTGCTACGTCGATGGCTAATATTCCAAACATTGCAGGTCCAACTATTGCAAACACCTTCTCGAATCATGTAACATGTAATGGTTTTTCAAACGGTTCGGCAACTGTAGTGGCTTCGGTATTAACACCGCCAATTTCTTATTTATGGAGTTTTGCCGCACAAACAACATCTGCCGTTACAAATTTACCTTCAGGTTTACATAGTATCACTGTGTTTGATGGTGCCGGTTGTATTGCGAGTGCAAGTGTATTAATAAATCAACCACAATTATTAGTTAGCGCCATTGGTACACCAACTCAAGTTACTTGTAATGGTAATTTTGATGGAAGTGCGCCGGCCTTAGTTAATGGTGGTACACCTGCATACACATACAGCTGGAATTCAACACCGGCACAAACCAATTCATTATTAACCAATGTTGGCGTTGGAACATATACTTGTTTTATTACGGATGGAAATGGATGTACAACCAGCAGCTCTGTTACTATTTCACAACCAAATCCTTTAGTGATCACAACAAACACGGTCGTACCAGTTTCTTGTAATGGTGGTAATAATGGATTGATAAATACTTCAATTACAGGCGGTACACCATTCTACACCATTGCATGGGCTTCAACCAGCACGGTTGTTCCTGGCCCTAATCAAGTAGCTACAAATTTGGTTGCCGGTACTTATAGCTTAACTGTTACCGATACAAAAGGATGTTCAACCAGCACATTTTATACTATTGGTCAGCCAGCAGCACTTGCCATATCCTTTACAGGAACAAATCCTGCAACCTGTGGTAATGCAAACGGATCAGCAACGGTAACCATCACCGGTGGTATATCGCCTTACAATTATTCATGGAATACGCCTTCACCACAAACATCAAATGTTGCAAGCGGATTGAATGGTGGTGTTTGGATATTAACTACAACTGATGCTAATAACTGTATCATTACAACTTCTGTAACCGTACCTGCACCTGCTTTACCTACAATGACCATGGGCTTTACCCCGCCATTGTGTTATAGTCAGCAAAATGCAAGTGCTTGGATGACTCCTACCGGTAACGGACCATTTAGTTATAACTGGATGCCTGGTGCATTAACATCAGGAACGATCACAGGAATTGGTGCAGCAGTTTATACAGGAACACTTACCGATATTTATGGTTGTAAGATATTTAGTGTTGTAAATGTAACGCAACCAAATATTTTAGTTTTAAATGTGAGTGCATCGGATACGATTTGTTACGGAAGATTCGCTCAGATATATGCATCTGCCGGTGGTGGAACAACACCATATACTTACAATTGGACAACCCCTGGAAGTGTTATCACATCTACATTAGGAGGTCCGCATACGGTTACACCAACAATTTCATCTGTATACACTGTTTCGATCGTTGATGCAAATGGTTGTGCAGACGGTCCAAACTATATCAATGTTAGAGTATTACCGCAATTATTAGCAAAAGGATTTTCGATCACAAAATGTGATGAGGATTTTGCTGTATTAACGCCAAGCATTACTAGTCCGGGTAATGGCGGACCATACACCTATAATTGGTTACATAATGGTTCATCATCACCTGTTGTTACTGTGCAAGCAACGTTTGATAACACACCAAATATTTATACCGTTACTATTACCGACGGATGTACAATACCTGGTGCTGAAACACAATTTACTGTGAATGTTAATCCATTACCATCGGCGTCATTCTCTTCTACACCACGTAAAGGATGTGCGCCTTGGAATGTTAACTTCCAGGCAATTTCAGACAATCCTGGAACCGATAATTATTCATGGGATTTTGGAGAGGCAGGTGAGCCAAATGGAAATGATCCGGCACAAACAATTTATTATCCAACGCCGGGTAGTTACACCGTAGGTTTGGTTGTAACAAATCAGTTCGGTTGTAAGAGTGATACGATCTATCCGAATTATGTTGAGGTATGGCCTGTTCCAATTGCAAACTTTGATGCATTCCCTCAATTGGTTACTTTGTTAGATCCTACAGTTAGCTTTACAAATACCTCTATTGGTGCAGTAAATTATTTCTGGGATTTTGGTGACTATTCATCTAAATCAAACAATACAACTATTGCGCATCCATCACATACATATGAATATATAGGTAAGTATCCGGTAAACATGGTAGCGATAAATGAATTTGGATGTAAAGACACATTAATGAAATGGATAGAAGTATGGAATGATGTGGCTGTTTATGTACCAAATACTTTTACGCCTGATGGAAACGGCTTAAACGATGAATTTAAACCGAAGGGTTATGGCATAAAGGAAGAGCCATATAAAATGGAAATTTTTGACAGATGGGGTGAGTTATTGTACACTTCTGAAAACTTCCACAAAGGTTGGAATGGAACGGTGAAGGGTACAACAACAATTGCCGAAGAAGGCGTTTATATTTATAAATTAAATGTTACCGACCTCGATGGCAACAAGAAGTATTATGTTGGTCATGTTAATTTATTAAAAAAGTAAACCAATCAGATTTATCTAAAAAAGGCGGACAAGTTTCCGCCTTTTTTAGTTTAGTTATGTACCTTTACCAACATGATTAACCGAATTAATATTGAGGGAATAAAGCTGTATGCCTATCATGGGTGTTTGGATGAAGAAGCGAAGATTGGCGCGAATTACATTGTGGATGTGTATATCACCACCAATTTTTCATCGGCGGCAGTTAGTGATAATTTGAATGAAACGATCGATTACTGTGCCATTTATGAAATATCAAAGAAACAAATGGCCGTGCGCTCAAAACTTATTGAACAAGTATGTAAGCGCATATTTAATAACATTACCGATGATTTTAAGACCATAAGTGCGCTAAAAGTTAAGGTTACAAAGTTGTTACCTCCAATGAATGGTAACGTTGAAAAGGTGAGCGTTGAAATGGAGGATGTGATTGGTCAGGAAATGCGAAGCTAATCGATATAGAATACTTTGATTTGCGCTGAATCTCGTAAGAAGTCTATTTTTTGTATTTCTATTCGTTGAATATTTAATCCTGTTCTTGTCTTCAACTCATTAATAAGTTCTGAGTGATTACTTGCATTTATGAGTTCAATCTTTTCGTAAGTAATGATCCTGGTTTGTTCGCGCTTAAAAAACACATTGTTTTCTAAAATATATACTATTAAAAAAACGAGGGCGTTTAACAGTATTAAGAACAGGTATTCAAATGCATCATCGGTTCCTTTTATTTTTGTAACTGCGCAAATTAAGCCAATGGCAATGAACAGGAATAAGTACGTCATATTATTGATACTTATCTCCTCTGTTTTATAGCGCAACATGCCAAACACGGCAAACAAACCAAATGCAGCACCTAAAGAAAGTTCTATTTTATTCAGTGAAAATGAAACACTAAAAATAATGATGTTAAATACAAAATAGGTAAAAACAAGTTCTTTATTCTTATATACTTTAAGGTAAATAACTTTTAAAATTAGTATTACGAATAAAAGATCAATAAGAAACCGAATACCGAATTTGGTACTTAATTTAATTACATTATCTAAACCATTCAATACAGTTTCAGTTTCCATTATCAAAGCATTAGCTTGTTTATTTTTAAATTTAGTTCTTTAAAGTTATTAGTTCTTATTCCTTTTACCAAATTGCAAACCGAGAAACAATATTTACTAATGGCTACTTTTTTAATTTTTCTAACTTTCAATATATCGGTAAAACTTGTTTGAGCAACCTCTTTTTGCTTTACTTCAATAATTACGAGGTTGTTAAAAGAAAATGATGCATCGTTATACTCTGCATTAATGTTGAGATCGATGGTTACACGTTCGGGTTTTGTTTTGTTTATTAAGGTAATTCGGTTATAGTTTATTTTTATAACCGGATCTAGGTTTTGAAATTCACTCGGTAAATTTTTTTTCAGTTCATCTATTTCGTGTTCCTGGGGTTCATTATCTTTTAATAAAATTCGTTTTTTTATTGTTCGTCCAATATTGGTTTTCTCTTTTAATTCTAAAAAAAATTTATTGTTATCTAAATAACAGCGTCTTCGAAGTTTAAACCGATGAGATTTACCATTGTGATGAGATAGATAGAGTAGGAAATTTGGCGTATCGTAATATTCATTTAAATATGATGCCATTTTAACCTTATTGTTCTCAACCAACATATAATTTGAGTTAGAATCACTGAGGATGTTCTCAAGGTTATTGACATTTAGAATATATTTGGTTTCAATTCTATTAAATAATTGTAAGCTTTCAGTTTCCCTTAAAGGAATTACCTCAAATTGATTTAATGATTCAATGATATTTTGGGGTAGATTCAATTGTACGAGTATGTTTTTATTGAAATTATCTTGTTGTTCCCGTCAAATGTAGTGCGTTTGGTTTTGAGGCGATTGGCGTTGTAGTTATAAACGTGTTTCTTAACAATTTTATTTTGTCCGTTGTAAACTAATTCTTCTGTTTTTTCGTTAAGTGAATTATATTTTGATCTTACTACTTCTGTTAACTTCCCTTTTTTATCAAATGTTTCTTCTTGAGTAGCATCACCATTTGAATTGTACTTATATTTTTTAGTTTCTTCGATCAAGCCTTTATCATTATATTTTTTTTCTTCTATCATCTCTCCATTCTTATCATATTTTTTTACTTTTTCAATGGTGTTTTTTCCATTAACCACAGAGTATTCGGTAATTACTTTAATATGATTGGTCTTTATCTTCTTTTTGCTTTGTGATAAACAAAAAAACGAACATAAACTAAAACCAACAATGAGGATATATTTATAATTCAATTGGATGATAAAAACAATTTATTTAGCTTTTTCAATTTCAAATCCAAAATCAAGTATCAAAGGCAAAGGATCGGTGCGCATGGCTTGTTGAAATTCAAATTTATATTTGCCCGGCATAGGAAAACGCACATTTTTTTTGATAGGCACTTTTATATCAAACAGATCGCCAGCGCCACTTCCTTGCCATTCGCCTTTGCTGTTTGAGAGGATCACCTCCATGGTATCTTTCAACTTTTTACCATCCGGATAGGTGGTTTCCACAAACAAAAAAACATTGCTGTAAGGGTAACTATCGGCATGGCGGATCATTAATGAAATATTATTTAAACTCTGCACATCTGTTATCTCAACATCAAATACCGCTTTGTCCTTTGAGTACCATTCCTCTTTTTCAAACTTAATATATTTTGTGTACACCACATTATTATTGCATGCTGCAAATAGCAGGGTGCAAAAAACAATGCCCGACAAAAATTTAATTGCTTTTATTTTCATTTGAATTATTGGGTTTGTTTGGTTTGTTTTGGTTAGGGTTTGGTTTTTTATGTTGTTGATTAGGGTTTGGTTTGTGTTGTGGTTTATTGCTTTTTTGCTGGTTTTGTGCACCTTTATTTTGTTGTGGGCCTTTGTTTTGTCCTTTGTTTTGTTGAGGTTTTTGAGATTGATTAGTTTGAGGTTTTGCATGTTGATTTGCATTACCTTTATTTTGATTTGAATGTTGTTTGTTTTTATTGTGAGGCTTTTTGTGATTTTTGCCTTTACTGTCAAATCGTGTTAAACTATCTTGGCCTACTACATTTTCAAACGCCAACTCTTGAACTACCTTGGTTTTAGTGGCCATCACAGCTTGTACCAGATCATCCGGTTTTTCGCCTTTTTCATTCATTTGCAAAACGATCTTAACCTGTTCGGCTTTCATTGGAATAAAAACATCAGGCTCCTGTTTATATGAAAAATACATGATGCCCTTGAAAATATCTGTTTTTTGATGAAAAGCATCACCTTTTTGGGTATGCAAATATTTATTGTCGATAGATGGAAATTCCTTTAAAGCATCAACATAACTATCCAATTCGTAATTTAAACAGCATTTTAATTTACCACATTGTCCGGCTAGTTTTAGCGGGTTCAATGATAATTGCTGGTAACGCGCTGCGCTGGTTGAAACCGTTCTGAAATCTGTAAGCCAGGTGCTGCAACATAACTCTCGTCCGCATGCGCCAATACCACCTAATCGCGATGCTTCCTGACGCGCGCCTATTTGACGCATTTCAATTCGTACTTTAAATTCTTCGGCCAGTAATTTGATCAATTCTCTGAAATCAACACGCTCATCGGCGGTGTAGTAAAATATCGCTTTCGATTTATCTCCTTGATATTCTACATCGCTTAATTTCATTTGCAAACCAAGTTGTAGGGCAATAGTACGTGCTCTGAACATGGTTGACACTTCAATTTTTTGAGCCTCTTGCCATTTATCAATATCTGTTTGTTTGGCCTTTCGGTAAATTTTTTTGATCTCCTCGCTGTCAAAATTCAAATTACGTTTTTTCATTTGTAATTTAACAAGTTCGCCTGTAAGAGAAACTACACCAATATCATGGCCTTGAGTCGCTTCAACTGCAACAACATCGCCAACATTTAACGGTAAATTATTTACGTTCTTAAAGAAATCTTTACGCGAGTTTTTAAATCGGATCTCAATCATGTCAAACGGCTTCTGACCATCCGGCATTTTCATATTACCAAGCCAGTCAAATACATTTAACTTATTGCATCCGCCGGTAGAACAAGAACCATTGTTGTTGCAACCTGCAGGTACTCCTCCGTTGTTATGATTTCCTCTACCTGTATCGCATCCGCTGCATCCCATTTGCTAAAATTTTAAGCTATAAATATACAAAATTAAAAAATTGTTGCGGTTTTATTTTTTATAAAGATTCATCTCATCAACATATTGCCACACTTTAGTTGGCATAAAAAAGCGCACATCTTTTTTATCTTTAATGGCGTTTCTGATAAAGGTTGATGAAATTTCCATTAAAGGCGCTTGTGTTAAGGTAACCAAAGGATGTGTGTCAAACTCACTGCCCGAATAATTAGGGCGAGGATAAACGTATATGCGGTAACGCTTTAAGATCTCCTCATAATTTTTCCACTTCGTAAAACTCATTAAGTTATCACTGCCCATTATCAAACTAAACTCATACTTTGGGTATTTTTCCTTTAGATAGGTAAGTGTGTTAATGGTGTATGAAGGCTGCGGTAAATTAAATTCAATGGTGCTGCTTTTGATGTTTGGATGATCCTCAAGTGCTAAATTCACAAGGTGTAAACGATCGTTCTGATGCAATAAACCTTTTTTATCTTTCAATGGATTTTGAGGCGAAATAACCAGCCAAACTTCATCTAATTCGGTAAAACTTACCATGTAATTGGCTAGCACCAAGTGCCCAACATGAATTGGGTTAAATGAACCAAAAAACAAACCAATTTTCATTTCAAATGACTATAAGTAAAGTTACAGTTAAAACGCAAGCAACCTATTAAAAAACCTGGCGACATCTATGATTTTTTAACGATGGATTTGTGCATAAGCGGCATTGAAAATTATGTGATTTAAACTATTTAGGTGACAAACAGCTGTGTTTTAAATGTTAAAACATCATTTATGACGATGTTTTTTGAGGTTTTTCGAACTTAACTATTGACAATTTGAATATGTTAAATTATCTTGTAACTCTAAACTAAGTAGGCATGAAAATAAATTACAAATCATTGATGGCAGCATCAATGTTACTTTGCAGTAATTTGATGGTTTTTTCACAATCAAATAAAACTGTACAATCAAATCCAGGACCTGTATATTCAGGTTTACCAAACAGAGGTTGCGGAACAGGTGTTTTACCGCAGCAATTCGAAACCTGGGTACAATCACTTCAGCAGCAAGGCGGCGGAAAAGGTGAGAGCAATAATTCAACTCAATCTGTATTCACTATCCCGGTTATTGTGCATATTATTCACAATAACGAGGCCGTTAACTCTGTTAGTGCTAACACCGGTGGAAATCTCAATGCCGCGCAGGTTATTGATCAGATCAACATCTTGAATAAAGATTTTAACGGATTAAATGCAGATACCAGTACCATTCCTTCGGCATTTAAACCATTGTTAGGTAAATTCAAGATCAATTTTTGTTTAGCGGCTGTTAACCCAACCGGTGGTGTTTTACCTGAGCCTGGTATTGACCGCATCAACCGTGTATCAAAAGGTTGGACAGCGCCACCATACAGCAATACAACGTATATTGATAATACAATTAAACCGAACAGTATTTGGGATCCAAACCGTTATTTTAATATTTGGGTTTTAAATTTAGGATCAAGTTTATTAGGGTATGCAACATTCCCTAATCCAGGTTCCACCGGCTTGGGAGGTTTAACCAGTAACTTTGGTACGGCAACTACGGATGGTGTGGTTATCTTAAATACATCATTTGGTAGTGTTGGAACCGGATCAACAAATGCACCTTACCACAAAGGAAGAACTGCAACACACGAAGTTGGACACTGGGTAGGATTGCGCCATGTTTGGGGTGATGCAAATTGCGGAAACGATTTTTGTAATGATACACCAACACAACAAACAGCTAATTATGGTTGTCCTGTATTTCCGAAAATATCATGTTCAAATGGCCCTAATGGTGATATGTTCATGAATTTTATGGATTACGGTGATGATCCTTGTTTAAAAATGTTTTCTAAAGATCAAATGTACCGTGCGCAATTGATCATGGCAAACGCGGCATTCAGAGCACCATTGCTTACTTCAACCGTATGTAATGTGCCAACGGTAACAAATGATATTGGTGTTGTAAATATTATCAGCCCAACATTTTCACAAGTGGTTAATTGTAATCCATTTATCAATCCATCGGTGAAAATACACAACTTTGGCTCGAACATGGTTACCTCGGCAACATTTACTTATAATGTTGATGGTGCAGGAACTCAAACTTTTAACTGGACAGGTAACTTATCACCTAACACCTCGGCAACAGTTACTATTCCTCAAATAAATGGTATATCTAATGGCACACATTATTTTGCGATCAGAGCTAACTCTGTTAATGCCGGTGCTGATTCTAATTTAGGTAACAATTACAGTTTCCAGCCATTCTCAATCACTAATGGTTTCACTATTGCTGCTAGTGGTGCTACTACTATTTGTTCGGGAAATAACGCAACATTAACAGCTAGCGGTGGAGCAACTTCTTATACTTGGAGCCCAAGCGCTATAACCGGAACATCAGCTGTTGTATCTCCAGGATCAACAACTATTTATTCAGTTAGCGGTACTTTCTCAAACTGTGTGAAGATCTCTACAGTGCAAATTACAGTTAATATTACACCAACATTAACGGCTAACAGTACTACAATTTGTACAGGTGGTACAGCTACATTAATTGCTAGCGGTGCAACCACTTACTCTTGGAGCACAACACAAACTACATCCAGCATCACCGTTACACCTGCCAGCCAAACCGTTTATACGGTAACAGGAACAAATGGTGTTTGTAGCAGTGCTAAAACAGTTACGGTTTCAATTGGAGCATCTTTAGGAGTAATTCCTGTTGCAACATCAACATCGTTTTGTAATGGTGGATCAGCAACTATTACAGCATCTGGTGCATCAACTTACACTTGGCAACCGGGTAACTTAAATGGTTCAAGTATTAGCGTTAACCCAAGTTCAACTACTGTTTATACGGTTAGCGGAACCGCTGCTGCTTGTACAGGTTCAAATACCATCTCAATTACAGTAAATGCAAATCCTACAGTTGCTGCATCAGCTGCAAATCCAACGGTTTGTATCCCTGGTTCAGGAACTACTTTAAATGGTATGGGTGCTACAACTTATACATGGCAACCGGGTAACTTAACAGGCCCTTCTGTTCCTGTTAATCCAACATCTTCAACTACCTACACCGTAGTTGGCGCAACAGCTGCCGGATGTTTAGATACAAAAACAGTATTTGTTACAGCTAACAGTAAACCAATTGTAAACGTTGCAACATCAACGCCAACAATGTGTGTTGGTGAAATTGGAACCTTGTTTGCTACTGGAGCAACATCTTATGTTTGGAATCCCGGAAACTTATCAGGTGCAAACGTAACGGTTACACCTTCATCGGCAACTGTTTATACAGTTACAGGAACATCAAACGGTTGTACAGATGTGAAAACTGTTGCAATTAGCGTGTTCCCTTGTACAGGATTGAATAGCTACGCCGCATCTGGATTCCAATTATCATTATTCCCTAATCCATTTAAGGATGAATTGAAAATTGAATCAAGCGAAGAAGTTGTAGTTACAATTTACAACGCTATTGGACAAGAGATGGGTCGTGAGACCATCAGCAGAACAGGAAGTATAAACACCAGTTCATTGCCAAATGCAGTTTACTTTGTAAACGTAAAAGGTGCAAACCAAACACGTGTTGTTAAAGTGATCAAGAATTAATTAATAATGTTCGATTAATAGAAGGGCTATCAGAAATGATAGCCTTTTTTATTTAAACACTTATGGTAAGACTATAATAGGCGTTCCCTTTAGTTGGATAAGTTGCGTGAATATACATTGATTCGATGAGATCTTTTATTAAAGGTAAGCCCAAAGAGCTTGTAATTGCAGATGTGTCAAAATCAAATCCATTGCCATTATCTCCAACTTTTAAAAACACAGTATGTTCATCTATCTCTTTTGATTCAATGGATAATTCGTAGTTAGATGTTTTGCCTGCAGCATGTTTTATGGAGTTAAGCAGGATCTCAGAAATGACCAAGCCTAGATTAATGGTTTTTTTACTGTTCATTTCATGAGGCAGCTTTTCAATGGTCCAATTGAAGCAATGGTTAAATTGCGGGTACGATACACTGAACTCATTTAAAAGTTCTTTTAAGTATTTGGAGATGCTAATGGTTGAAAGGTAATGTTTGGTGTTAAGCAGATCGTAAATTTTAGACATAGAAAACACACGTTGCTCGTATTCCGTTAGCAGATCTTTAGCCTCGTTTGATTGAACTTTATTTTTACTTAAACGCAGTAAACTAATTAAAATGGCAAAATTATTTTTTACCCTGTGATTTAATTCACTAATTAGTACTTCTTTTTCCTTTAAGGCATTTTCTAATTTAATTTGGATGGCTAAGCGGTGCTTGCTCTCTAAAATGGAATTAAGCACATTTGAAATGCTTAAGCAAAAACTTTGTTCGTTTACAGTAAACTGTTTTTTGGCACCTGTTTTTTCAAAACAAAAAACACCAACCAGCTTTCCGGAAACACGTAATGGTATATCCAGCAATGAATGGATATCATTGGGCTTTGAATAAATATCATTGAATTCGGTGGTGAGAGGATGGCTATAGATATCCTCAGCGATGATCAGTTTATTTTGTTTTAATCCTTCAAAATACAAAGGAAAATCTTTTTGACGGAGAACAGAATTTTTATTGAACTGTTGTGTGCGTGCATCATATTCTCCTATAGAAATAAGTGCTGTTTGATCGTTATTGAATAACCAAATATTCAAACGTTCAATTTTTAAGGCGAGTATAATGCTTTTTGAAAAATCAAGGATAACCTGATCCATATCTGCACCATCAACAAAGTGCATCTTTGATACATTGTCAAGTTCTTCTAAAAGATGAAAATCCTTGTCAAGCATTTGTTTAATTTTATATTAAATATAAAAAATATATGCATTAAACAAAAAACATTAACATTTAGTTCAAGCGCGGTCCGTTCTACAATTTTAATCGCGGTTATAAGTGGGCTTAATGGTTATTTGCAACATGTGGAGCGTTGGAGGCCTCATATCGCCGGGGCGAGCCTGATATTCAATATTTGTGAAATTGTTTACGATATAAGAAATTCTAATTTGTTTAGATAGTTGAATGGAGAAACGCAGGTCATGCACCCAAACGCTTTTTTGAAACTGATCGAAATTCTTTTTTAATCCCGGTAAAATTGTTGGCGCATCTTCGCTTTCAAAACCACTGCCTAATTCTTCAAATAAAGGGCGTATAAATCGGTTATCAATATTCTCGATCTTGCTTTGGTAACGTACACTATAGCCAAGTGAAAACGCTTTGTAATCAAATTGTACATCGTTTTTAAATAAATGTTTGCTTCGGTATTTCAAAATATTTAGGTTCGGTAAACCAAGCGTATCCTTTGCCGGATCATAATCGGGCTTTATAGGATTCATGTATGTGTACCCATTCATTATGGTGATATTCATTGGACCAATTTTTCCAGCACCGGTAAATCCAAGGTCTATACCCTTTATATCCGCTTTTCCAAGGTTTTGAGATTTAAAGCCGTAATAATTTAACTTATCAATAAAAGAAAGATTTGGATCGGTACCGTAGTAATTAAACACAAACTCCACCATATTATCGTAGCGTGTCCAAAAATAAGCCGCATCAAAAAAACCTTTGAATTCACCAATTTTAAAACCTTGTTTTAAACCAACTTCAATATTGTTACCAATTTCGGGTTGTAAACTTGAGTTCGGAAATATTTTAAGCAAACTCACATTGGTGCTTATAAATTTTTCGGCAACACTTGGGAAACGGTATCCCTGACCAAATGATGCGCGAACAAATGTAAATTCCTTTAACTGATAACTGGCCCCTGCTCTAAATACCGGATAAAAGGGCAGTTTGGTATTTGCATTTGAGCGAATTAAATATCCAACTGTTTTGGCAGTATCTATCTTATAAAATTCACCTCGGGCACCAATTGATACGGTTAGTTTATCAAAGAATTTTTTGTCGGCCTGTATATACCCGGCATGGTTAAAACCAATGTGTTTACCATATAAGGAATCAGAAAGTGTAACAGTGCGCATATATACGTATCCCAAAGAAACATTAAGGTTGTTGTCAAACCGTTTTTGGTATTGCGTTTCGGCATAACTCAATTCAGATAAACTGCTTTGGTTTTTATCATTAATGTTATCTGTTTTAAAGTAACGTGTGCGTATGCTTAATTTGTTGTTATTGCCAAACACATAGGTTACATACGGATCAACATTTAAACGGTTGTTATTGTATTTTTGAATGGTGCGTCCTTGTGGAATATAGGCTGAATCATAAGATTGCCAAAGGAAGAATAAACCTCCTTTGGTATTCATCATATTGGTATTGATGCCGGCAACCAAGCCTGGAATTTTTTTGAAATTGTAGCGCACATTGGCATTTATTCGTCCGCGATTCTCGGTTTCTAAATAACGAAAACCATCATCATTGAACATATGACCGCCAATTACCACATCAAAATTTCCAATTTTCTCGGCATGTGAAATATTAATTCCTCTTTGTAGTTGGCTAGTGCCTTTCCACCATTTGTATGTATTGCGTGGCGCATCATAAGCGCCAACAAAACTGCTCACACTCGTTATCGGTTTATCTTTAGCGTAAGCAGTGCGTAAATGAATAACACCATTTAATGCACTCGAGCCATAAAGCGATGAGGCTGCACCCTTTAATACTTCAATTTGTTCTAAATTCTCTAGGGGTAAAAAATTCCATTTAACATCGCCTGCATCTGCACTTATCATAGGCATATCGTCCACCAGCATTAACACACGGCTGCCTGCGCCATAACTAAAACCACTTCCACCGCGTATACTCGCTTGGCCATCTGCAACGGTAACGCCCGGCACTTGATCAATTATATTATCTAGCCGGGTGGTGTTTTTATTTTGAATCAATGCCGGCTTCAATACTTCCATACTAACGGTTATTTCGCCTAATTTCTGTTCATACCTTCCCGCACTAACAACCACTTCATCCAAGGCACTTTCACTTTTCAGTTCAAAATCAATGGCGATCTCGTCATTTGCCTTTACGGTAATTATCTGTGTGTTTTTCTTGTAACCAACATAATTACATTCAAGCGTATATTTACCGGGTTTTACGTTGAGTTTGTAATTACCTTCCATATCAGTAGCAGCCCCTTGTTTCTTATCAATGCTTACCAAGGCGCCAACCAAAGCTTCGTGACTTTGCACATCGCTAACTTTCCCTTTGATCACAGCTGTTTCATCTTGCGAAAATAAATTGCTATGAATTAAAGCAAGAAAAGCGATGAAGATGACCGTACATTTGTTCATGTTTATAGAATATGTTTCTAATTTAGCAAAGAATATCAAATATAAAAACTGAATAATTTAGTAAGGTATATTAGGGAAAAGAACTAATAAATCAAGAGATGGATCAAAAGGAACTTATATATCAAATTGGTTTAACCTTGTTGCCAAATATTGGCGATGTGTTGGCTAAGAATTTAATATCGTATTGCGGAAGTGCCAGTGAGGTTTTTAAAACAAAGGAAAAATTACTATTGAAGATACCGGGAATAGGCGAATTTAATGCGAAACAAATTAGCGAGAATAAGGATGTTTTGAAGCGGGCAGAAGAGGAGGTAGCGTTTATTTTAAAATACAAGATCAAACCACTTTTCTATACGGATGAAGAATTTCCGCAACGTTTAAAGTTTTGTAATGATAGTCCGGTATTATTGTATTATAAAGGAAATGCCAACTTAAATACAGATAAAATAGTGGCAGTGGTAGGAACACGTTTGCCGGATGATTATGGAAAGGAATTGGTGAAACAATTTGTGCACGACCTGAAAGAAAGCGGTGCATTGGTTGTTAGTGGATTGGCCTATGGTATAGATGCTTTTGCACATAAGTACGCCTTAGATGCGCAATTGGAAACGGTAGGTGTTGTTGCACACGGTTTGGATCGTGTTTACCCAAGCACGCATACAGCCTTAGCAAAAAAAATGATACAACATGGAGGTTTGTTAACCGATTTTATGAGTGGTACAAACCCCGATGCGGTTAATTTTCCAAAACGAAACAGGATCGTTGCCGGCATGTGTGATGCGTTGGTTGTAGTGCAAAGTAAGCGAGAAGGTGGAAGTTTGATAACAGCTACCATTGCCAATAGTTATAATAAAGATGTATTTGCTTTTCCGGGTAAGGCAGGAGAAGAATTAAGTGAAGGTGGCAATGGATTAATTAAACGCAATAAGGCTGTATTGAT
>JBIKKW010000122.1:0-8151 GCA_044360115.1 Bacteroidia bacterium | reverse complement strand
CAATCAACATTAACTGCTGCTTCAAGTTTGAACAGTGAATGAAGTTCGCTGATCTGATGGAAAGAGTAATTTAATTTATTACCACTCTTCATGGCAATGGTTATAAAGCCTAAACCTGCACCACCTTTTTCGCTTAATTCGTTTTTCTCAAGATGATTGATATAATATGCCTTAAGATCAGCAGGATCATTGAACGAGTTGATCGTTTTTAGATCGTTATCAACCTTAGGGATGGCGTTATTGCTAATTAAATTAGCTGTAAGTATAAGGATCTGGTTAGCTTTTTTATAAACTAAAAAGTAGTTATGCTGGTTTCCGTTAAGATCGCGGTGACCATGGATCAACATGTTTTGTAAAGATTCAACGCAAATAAAGAAGATCTTTTTTAATGCAGCTTTTGGTACATTTTGTTCGATGATCTTTTGCTCGATCTCCATTTCCAACTTACTGATGGTTTCGGTATTTAATACCCCATCATAAGCAATGATCAATTCGCAAGAGGCATTAATAGCCTTTATTGAATCCGTAAAATGGACATCAAAAAATTCAGATTCTTTATTTACAATAGCGCTCAATGCTTATTTAAATAGTCCGTTTTGTTTACTGTCAATTAATCGGATCACTTTTCCTAGATCCTCTTTGCTTTCGCTGAAATTAATGTCATCAACATCTACAATTAACAGTTTACCTGCCTCATAGGATGTTGCCCATGCTTCATAACGCTCGTTCAAACGTTTCAAATAATCTAAACGAATGCTGTTCTCATATTCTCTTCCGCGTTTTTGGATCTGTTTTACCAAGGTTGGAACCGATGCACGTAAATAAATGATCAGATCCGGGGCCTTAATTAAGCTTTCCATTAATTTGAAAAGAGAGAAATAATTATCGTAATCTCTTGTGGTCATTAACCCCATGGCATGAAGGTTTGGCGCAAAAATATACGCATCTTCATATATGGTTCTATCCTGTATAACGGTATGCTTACCTTTTCGGATATCCAAAATTTGGTTAAATCTATTGTTAAGAAAATATACCTGTAAATTAAAGGACCAACGCTGCATATCCTCATAAAAATCATTTAAATAAGGATTATCATCGGCATCTTCATAATGTGCATGCCATTTATAGTGCTTAGCCAATAATGAAGTTAATGTTGTTTTACCTGAGCCAATGTTTCCTGCTACCGCAATATGCATAAATCAAACTTCTTATAATAGACCAAGGTATGAATATAACTTATAAATACAAAGAATTTATTGATAAAATTTGGAATTTATCTAAAAAGTTTAGTTTTTAGATTTTTCTAGGTCCTTTTTTAAACAGCCCGCAATGAATTTTATGGCTTGAGGAATTGGGGTAAATTCAAATGAAAGTGTGTTTTTGATCTTTTGGTTTGAAAAATCTTTATGACCCAAAGCCGAATTTATAATGTCCTTGGTTAAAATGCGATCTTTTCCCGTTAGTCTGCTTAACAGGCCATCAGCTATTCTCCCCGAATGCAATAGAAATTTGCTGCTTTTTATTTTTGGCGCTTGCTTATCAAATTCGTTTTGAATGAGCGTAAAAACGGTTTTGTACGAATACATACCCTCGTTCACTATAAAGCGTTCATTATACAGTTTTTTATCTACTAATTGCACCATTACCTCTGCAACATCCGTTGCTGTTACATAACCGGTACTTCCATCGGTGTAAAACAAATTCCCCTTTCGACAAAAGTCAAATAATTTACCACTGCTTTGATCCCAAAAACCAGGCGCCAAAATAACGCCGGGGTTTACTATTACGGCGTTTAATCCTTCTTCAATTCCGCGCCAAACTTCTCTTTCGGCATTATACTTACTAATGGCATAAGAACTTTCTTTACCTGATGTTTTCCAAAACACCTTTTCTGACAGTTGCCCTAAGTAATCGTTATTATTGATGGTGGCAATAGAACTGGCTAAACATAAGACCTCAATATTTTTTTCGAGACAAGCATTTACAATATTTGCTGTTCCTACTTCATTGATCTGTTTTAATTTTTCATGGTCTTTATTTTGAAACGATACAAACCCAGCGCAATGATAAACAGCTTTTATGCCATCAAGCGCATCTTCGATCGAAAAATGATCACGCACATCTATATTTACCCATTTGATACGGGCAAATAACTCATCGGCATTTGAAACGTAATACGAAAAAACCTTTCTTACCCTTTCGGTGTTACTTTTTTCTTGCTTAGCTGCAACCACAGCTTTGCCCTGCTGTAATAATTTTAAAACAACATGACTTCCTAATAAACCGGTGGCGCCTGTAACTAAATTCAATTAAAAGTTTAAGTTAATTTGTTGTAAAGGTAAGAACAAAATGAATTGGCAAAACACACCCAATAAAAAGCCTAAATATACTTGAGATGGTGTATGTTCTTTTAAATACAAACGCGAAGCACCAACCAAGCCGGATGCAATAACACCTAATATGATATACAACATGAGGTCGTAGTTCAATAAGATCACTAAGGAAAGCATCATGCCTATTAAGCCGCCAATGCCTACCATGTGCGCACTGATCTTGAATTTTAAATTGATAAGTGCCGTTAATAAAATGGCCGAACCGGCGCAAAACACAAATATTTTAATGGTTTCCCAAATACGCAGATCAAAGAATAAATAGAACAAACCAAAATAAAAGATGGCCGTCATGATGAAAGGAAAGGTTCGTTCGTTCTGGTTACTTAAAGTGATGCTATGAATACGCTTAAGTTTATACATCAAATAAATATTCAAAGATGGTAACACAAACGTGAAAGCAAAAACAGTAATGGTAATTTGCCATTTTGAGGAAGTGGCTGTCATTAACTCAAACACCGAATCTTTAAACCCAAAAAAGAGCAACAAACAAGCGTAACTAGCCATTAACAGCGGGTGAAAAATGACAGATATAAAAAACGCTACACTTTTCAAGTTTAAGATAATAATTGAGATAAATGTTCTATTTCTTTACGCGGATCCTTTTTCTCGTAAATGATATTGTAAACGGCATTGGTTATTGGCATATCCACGCCATATTGTTTGTTTATTTCGTACACACATTTAACGGCATAATAACCTTCGGCGATCATATTCATTTCTAACTGCGCCTGCTTCACACTATAGCCTTTTCCTAACATGGTTCCGAACATGCGGTTACGGCTAAATTGCGAATAAGCGGTTACGATCAGATCTCCCAAGTAGGCCGATGCTTTAATATCTCTATCAATAGGATGAACTGCATCCACAAAGCGTTTGATCTCCTGAATGGCATTGCTTACCAATACGGCCAAATAATTATCACCATAGCCTAAAGCATGACAAATACCACCGGCAACAGCGATCACATTTTTTAATACAGCCGAATATTCGGTGCCATATATATCATCACTAACTGTTGAATTCAAATATCGGCAATTCAGTAAATTGCTTATCAACTGTGCGTTTTCGGTATTTTGACTGGCAATGGTCAAATAACTTAATTTTTCCAAAGCTACTTCTTCTGCATGGCAAGGACCGGTAATAACGCCAATATTTGAAAGCGGAACTTTGAATAATTTATTTAAGTATTCGCCAACAATTAAATTATGTTGCGGTACAATGCCTTTAATGGCCGAAAAGAATATCTTGCCTTCAAAATCTTTTTCATCCAAAGCCGAAATGGTATCAAATAAAAAGGCCGATGGTACAGCCAATACAATGATATCTGAAGATCTGAAACAGGCTTTTACATCGGTGTAAAAATTGATCTTTGAGGTTTCAAATTCTACCGAACTTAAATAGCGCGGATTGTTGTGATAGGTATTAAAAAAATCAACATCCTCTTGCTTACGCATAAACCAGTTGATCTCCTTACAATTATTTAAAAACAGTTTTGCCAGAGCAGTTGCCCAACTTCCATTTCCAATAATTGCCAGTTTTAAATGTGTCATATGTACTGTGCGAATTTAGGCATTTTTTATATAATATTTTTTAGGTGGCAGAAACCACAAAAGTGCCTTTGGCCCTTAACAGAGTTTTTACACAGTGTTCACAAAGAGCATTCAAGTAAACAGAAACAATTTATATTTCATAGTGTACTTTGTGAAACCCTTTGTGAAGACTAGGTCTGCTTTTTGGTTTTTGACTCTACTTTACTTCAATTGTTTTTCTTGGCACAATTTGGCAGGTGAAACGGCAAACCGAGCAAAGGTCGCCACTTTCATCATACAGCTTTATATCCCACACATGTGTTTTCCCTTTAATATGAATGGGCGTGCAAATACCTTTCACTTTTCCTGAACTTACAGCCTTTGTATGATTAGCATTGATCTCAACGCCTACGCCAATAAATAATTCAGGATTAACTACCATATAGGATGCCATGCTGCCCAACTCTTCGCCCAAAACCACATAAGCGCCGCCATGGCAAATACCAAAGGGTTGGCGGGTTCTGTTATCAACTGGCAAGGTAGCAACCAATGAATTCTCGGTTAGTTCAATATACTCAATACCCAAGTGTTCTGATAGGGTATTCAATTGCATGGCTTTTATTTCGTTAAGTGTATATGCTTTGTGCCAGATCATAAATAAACAATATTTTCTTCTTTTAATTCAGGTGCGCCAACAAATCGTCCGTAAACTCTGGCCAGTGTGATCACATCCTTTAAACAATATCGGTTGATCTTCTCCAGATCCTTCTCTTCATAATAAACTTTGCTTACCATGCTTCCATCCAACTCATCTTTTGGTGATGGTATTTGAAACACGTGGGCCAATAAATTCAATGAGGTGTAATTTTTAATATCGCCAAACTTCCAAAGTTCCATGGTATCCAAATGCTTCACTTCCCAAGGTTTTTTGCCTTGTATTTGCAGTATTTTAGGGAGGTTTAATCCATTGATCAAAAATCGTCGACATAAGAACGGGTAATCAAATTCTTTGCCGTTATGCGCGCAAAGTTTATGTGACTCTTTGTTAAAGTGCTTTTCAACAAGCGCTGCAAATTCATTTAATACCGTTTTTTCGTCATCGCCCGAAATGCATTTTACTCTGAATTCACCTTCGTTATAATAACCAAGACCAATGGTTATAACTTTTGCAAACTCTGCAAATATGCCTGCCTTGGCATACTGTTGCTCTGCTGTTAGATCCTTTCCGTATTGCCATTTAGTATCCCATAATTTTTTTGTTGAATCATTCAGATCCATGTATTTATAGGTCTGGGGTACGGTTTCAATGTCAATAAAAAGGATGTCATTTAATTCCTTCATATATGTTAAATTATGTTTGATGCTAAATTAAATAAATTAAAATGATTAAAATCACATTAAATTTTTGTTTCTATTTTAGGTTTGTAACCACTATTTTTAATGTATGGAAAAACGTTATAAGTTCAAAAGCTTAAACACATTTGCTAGTAACGAGTGGATGGCCAATTCGGCTAAACGTTACAGAAGTTGTTTTGATAAAGATGAGGTTGATTATGTGCGCTGCGAATTAGCCATATACAATAAGTTGTTTGATGAAGAGGATTGGACAGCCAAATTGGTTTTAAAAGCCGTTGATGAAAAAGGCACTAAAGAGCATTGCAGTTTAGAAGAAGATATTAAAGTTAGTAAAGAGGATAACATCTTTTATTTTCGTGATGGCTGGGGAAATGCTGTTGCCGGCGAATACTGGACCAAAGGCACTTACAAATGGCAAGCGTTTTTAGATGGTGTTTTAATTGGCGAAAAATTATTTCACATTAACGAAGTTGGAAAAGTTACAAATCATCACAACCCTTATTTTATAATTGAGCATATTAAATTGTATGAAGGTGATGCAAACGGCTGGCAACAACGCAACCGTAAATACTTAAAAACATTCAACAAAAAAACCACGCGTTATATTTGGACAGAGATCAAATTCAAGAACCTCACTCCAAAAGATTATAACTACGAATTTTATTTGAATTACTTTGATGATGCGGGTCAGCCTAAAGCCTCTATTTTGCACTCTGCCTTTATGGGAGATAACAGACAAGATTTCAGTTATTATATTGAGCGTGGCTGGGGAACCGAAGAAGGTGGCACTTGGATAGACGATAAATATACGTTGGAAGTTGTGTTCAATGATGTGTTGGTTGGCGCTGTTACTTTCCATTGTGGTGATGAAGAAGAAGAGGGTGAATTGGAATTGATAAAAACCATTGAGCAAACCCTTGCTGTTGGCAGTACCGGAAAAGATCAAAAACAAAATGTGATCGATAATGGTGATGCCAAAACATTGGACGAATTATTAAGTGAGTTGGATGGTTTGATCGGATTAGAAAGCGTAAAAAAATCTATTCGTGAAAATATTACTTATTTGAATTTTACAAAAGTTCGTCGCGAAAAAGGATTTGAGGATACAGATAAACTTTCGCTGCATAGCATATTTACAGGTAACCCGGGCACCGGTAAAACAACCGTTGTAAAAATGTTGGGTAAGATCTATCATAAGATGGGTCTGTTAACTAAAGGGCATGTGGTAGAAGTGGATAGAGCTGCATTGGTTGGCGAATTCATTGGACAAACTGCGCCTAAAACAAAAAAAGCAATAGAAAGTGCGCGTGGCGGAATATTGTTTATTGATGAGGCTTATTCATTGGCACGAAATGATGATGACAGTAAAGATTTTGGAAAAGAGGTTATTGAAACTTTATTAAAGGAAATGAGTGATGGTCCCGGAGATATTGCCATTATTGGCGCCGGCTATCCTAAAGAAATGAAAACCTTCATTGAAAGTAATCCGGGATTAAAATCACGCTTCACACAATATTTTCATTTCGATGATTATTTACCTGAAGAGTTATATCAAATTGCTTTATATGCCTCAAAAAATCGTCAGGTTTCGTTCACACCTCAGGCCGATGAATATTTAAAAGAACAGTTAACAGAGGCTTATCGTAAACGCGATGAAAGCTTTGGTAATGCCCGTTTTGTGAATGCATTGGTGGATGAAGCCAAAATGGATATGGGCTTACGCTTAATGAAAGCACCTGATCTGAGCGCACTAACTAATGAAGAATTATCAACGATCAATATTGATGATCTGAGGAATGTATTTTTATCGGAACAAAAGAAAAAATTGAAGTTGGTGATCAACGATAAGGAATTACAGGTTGCATTGGGCGAATTAAATGCGTTGATCGGTTTAGAAAAAGTGAAAGAGGACATCAATGAAATGGTAAAACTTATTCGCTTTTATAACGAGACCGGTAAAGACGTTGTGAATAAATTTTCATTGCATACCGTATTCACCGGAAATCCGGGTACCGGAAAAACAACGGTAGCGCGTATTATGGCAAAGATCTACAAAGCATTGGGTGTGTTGGAGAGAGGACATTGCATGGAAGTGGATCGTGAGGGATTGATCGCAGGCTATGTTGGGCAAACGGCACAAAAAACGGCAAGTAAAATTGATGAGGCCATGGGCGGTATATTATTTATTGATGAGGCTTACGCATTGGCTAATGCTTCTGGATCACACGATTTTGGTCAGGAAGCCATACAAATTATTTTAAAACGTATGGAAGATATGCGTGGTAAGTTTGGTGTGATCGTTGCGGGCTATCCGCAAAACATGCATCAATTCATAGAAAGTAATCCGGGCTTTAAATCGCGCTTTGATAAAACATTTTTGTTTGAAGATTATACGCCGCAGCAATTACTCACCATTGCTGAAAATTTATTGAAGCACGAAGGTTTAAAAGCATCTCCGGCGGCACATGAGCACATCATGAATTATTTAACATCGCTGTACGATAAGCGTGATAAGCATTTTGGCAACGCGCGCAGTGTGCGTCAGATGGTTGGTGAAGTAGTAAAGAAACAAAATTTACGTTTAGCAGGCATGGAAGCATCTAAACGTACACCGGAAGAATTGGAAACATTGAATTTTGATGATGTGAAACATTTGGAAATTGCCGCATCTGAAAACAAACAAACGTTAGGATTTAGATTAGGTGGAAAGTAAAACGAAACAGTTACCTCATAAAAAACACTTTTATACGAAGTTTATTCGAAGTGCAATTGTTGCCTTTGTATTTATTGCTGTTTCACTATTTATAGGGATGTTAGGCTACCATGTTTATTTTAATTTAACATGGGTAGATAGTTTGTATAACGCCAGCCTA
>JBIKKW010000121.1:0-8152 GCA_044360115.1 Bacteroidia bacterium | reverse complement strand
AAATCAATGGGATAAAACGTTTCATTTATTAATGATTCCTGCGATCACTAAGATAGAAACAATCAACATAAATACACCAACAAACCATTTTAAAAATGAGATGCTGGTCTTTTTAAACAGCTTATTTCCCAGTAAAGCTCCGGTAAATGATGATCCCACTGCAACAAGCAACACCGGTAAATTGGATCTTATCATTTCAAGATCGTAACGATAAGTGCTTAAACGGGCCACATCCACCAAACAGGCAATGGCAACCCCAGTGGCAATAAAAACAGTTTTCTCTAAATTCAATCGCAATAAAAATGCACTGCGCAAAGCGCCTTGGTGACCACTTAAACCGCCAAAGAAACCGGTAAGCAAACCACCGGGCAAAAGCAATTTAGGATCAAAAGTAAGGTCGCTTAATTTGCTGCTCAATTCAACAATAGAAAAGAATAAAATGATTGAACCAATGATCACGCCGGTCCATGTAACATGAAATTCGGTTTGTGAAAGCAGATAAGAAAAAATGATGAGTGAACTTTTATCTAAGCCGTTCAAAAGCCAAGCACCAATGAATGCAGCTACAAGGGCCGGTATACCAAAACGCCAAACAATGGCATAATTAATGTGTTTAAATACCAATGAAAGTTTGAATACATTATTTAATAAATGCACAATGGCTGTAAGTGCAATTGCAGTTTTAAGATCAAAAAAAAGTGCGAACACCGGCATTAAAATTGTACCTAAACCAAAGCCGGAAAAAAATGTGAGAAATGATGCCGTTAAGGCGGTTAATGCAACAACAGCATAGATCATTACTGGTAATTTTGATGGTATTTAATTAGTCCTTCTAATGGCGATTTAATGATGGTTCCTAATTTATAGCCTTTATTTTCTGCAGCAATTTTCAAAAGATCTTTATAGATAAAGCCAATGGAACCTACAGTGCTTATCGGGTATTTAGTTGCGTTAGTGTATTTGGAGATCTGATAAGTGAAAAATTCTTCGAAACAACTAATGATCATTTTTTTAATGAAATCATTTTCCAAATGCTTCCCAATGAACAAACTCATTGATGCCAGATATTTACTTGGCATACTTTTTTTGTAAACGTTATTCAAGATCTCTTCGCGATGATAGCCTTCTTTTTCAAAACGCTCTTTAATATCTAAAGGAAGTTCGTCATTAAAAAAATGCGCTAAAAATTTCTTACCAATGCTGGCACCACTTCCGTGATCGCCCCACATATAACCAACTGAAGGCACATTTTCTAAGATATTCTTTCCGTCATACAAACAGCTGTTACTGCCTGTACCAAGAATACCGGCAATACCCGGCTGATCTAAACACAATGCACGCGAGGCAGCTAAAAGATCGTGTGAAATATTTATATCATTTACTTTAATGATGTTGCTGATGCCTTGTTTTACGATATTGCAATTTTCAGGATTTGAACAACCTGCCCCATAGTAGTAGATCTTACTGATCTTTTCCATATCGGCACTGATATGCGGAAGTAACTGCGCATAAATAGCATTTGAAATTTGATCCTTATTTTGAAAGTATGGATTAAAACCAATAGTGAATACTTGTTTCACAATTTCGTTATCCTTTAATAAGATCCAGTCTGTTTTTGTGGAACCACTATCTGCAAGTAAAATGTACATAGTAACCTAAATGAATTTAGTAAATATAAAATAAAAAAACCGTCACTAGTGACGGTTTTTTAATGTGTTGATAAATTTTATGCTTGTTCTTCAGCTGCAGGAGTTTCTGCTGCATTATCTGCCTCAGGCGTTGCAACTGCTTTTGCTGCATTTTTAGCTGCGATAGCTTCTTTACGAGCTGTTTCAGCGTTTAATTTATCTGAAGCTTTTTTCTTGCCTTCAGTTGCTAAGCGATCTTTTTTAGAGTTCACTTTGCTTTCTTTATCTGCCACCCATTTGTTGAATTTTTGTTCAACCTGAGCTTCAGTTAAAGCACCTTTGTTAAGGCCACCAATTAAGTGTTTTTTATAAATAACACCTTTGTATGATAGGATCGCACGACAAGTGTCGGTTGGTTGAGCACCATTTAACATCCAAGTTAATGCGCTATCAAAATTAAGGTTAATTGTTGCTGGATTGGTATTAGGGTTGTAAACACCTAATTTTTCAATGTACTTTCCATCACGAGGTGCACGACCATCCGCAACTACGATATGGAAGAACGCTGCGTCCTTTTTACCATGTCTTTGTAGTCTAATCTTTACTGCCATTTTTTTAAGTTTTTAAAAATTTAGGGTGCAAATGTCGTTAAAATCCTATAAACAAACAAATAAATATGGCATTTTATGTTGGCAGAATGAGATAATTTCCTACTTTTGTGTAAAATTTTAACAATATTATGCAGGTTAAAGAAAGAGGAGTTATCCTAGTTCCCATCGATTTTACAGAGCAATCGTTAATGGCTATTAAGCAATCTTACAATTTAGCTAAATACACCCATTCTAAGATCGTTTTATTACATGTTTACTCGAAATCGGGCGAAGAGAGTTACGAAGCTTTAACTAAGTTAACAAAGCAAACCGAGCAAGAGAGCGGGGTTCCCTGTGAATTCATGAATGTTAAAGGTGATATTTACGACGAAACGGACAGAGTTGCCGAAGAAATAAATGCCACCATGATCATTGCCGGTTTAGAAAGTCATATGGCTTTCAGAAACATTATTGGCAGCAGCGCCAGTAAATTGATCAGAAAAGCGCCATGCCCTATTATTACCATCAGAGGTAAAGAGAACCGCGATGGCTGCGAAAACATCCTATTACCATTAGACCTTTCAAGCGAATCACGCGAAAAAGTTGATATTGCCGTACAATTTGCCCATTATTTTGGTGCCAGCATCCGTATTTTGGCAATTTTCAGTCCGAGTGATGCTGCTTATGAAAATAAATTGATCGCTTATTCACACCAGGTAAAACAATTCATTAAGAGCAAAGGCATTGCTTGTACAAACAAATCTATTGCAAGTGATAGCGTTGCTGAAACTGTTGTGGAATATGCTAACAAAATTGAGGCAGACTTGATCATGATCATGAACAAGCAAAGCTTAACAGTTGGTGAATTCTTTGGTGGTACAGATGCACAAAAGATCGTTGATATCAGTAATATTCCGGTATTAACTATCCAACCTACTAAAAAGGTGAGCTTAACTCACTTTGGTACAGGTTTATAATTACTTGCCCTTTAACCAATCTTCTATTTGATACTGATTTAATTCATAGTAATCAACCTTTTTGATCACTATTGAATTATCTATGTAATAGATCTTCGGTAAATTGGTTCCCGAAAGATTTACGAACGACTTACCCAAAGCAAATGTTGCAGGGATATCATTTGTTTTGGTATCGTCATAAAAAGCCTTCAAGTCTTTTTTATCCCCATTCAATACAAAGTATAATGGTATCTCCGGATTATTCTTTTGAATGAGATGGAACTTTTTTGCTGCGATACGGCAATGCGGACATTTTAAACTCAAGAACGCCAAAACATATTTTCCCTTGCGAATATCTTTGATGGGTATCTCCACCTTACTGGTATCTTCCGGTTTAAACAAGAGATCCAACTCCAAGGGATAGTTTACAGCCTCATCCAAATTATTTGACGTGTATGAATAATCAACCGGATTAACTATAAAAGGAACCAACACGGCAGTTAAACCAAAAAAAGAAATGAATAATTTATTGAACTTTATGCTCCAGCCATTCCAATAAAAATAAATTGGAAGCGCCGCAACGATCATCACCACATTTTTAATGATGGCTTGCAAGGGGGTCATTTTTAAATGCTCACCAAAACAACCACAGTTGCCGTTATTACCGCTGAAAACAATTTGCAATACTAAATAGATACAAAAGAAGCCCAGTAAACCGATGGTTAATGGTAAGGTAAATTTTTTGAGGTTATAATTGATGATCAGTAAAAACCCGATCATGAACTCCAAACCAATTAGTAAGCGCGCAATTACAGGTGCCGTATACCAATTTCCAATACCAATATCAACAAAGGTGAATTCAAAGGTTTCGATGACCGGATCAAGCTTGGTGTAACCCGAATAGATGAACACCAAACCAAGTGCAGCACTGAGTATTGCCAAACATATTTTCAGAACAAGTTTCATCTGTTAATTGTGAATGTAAATTTAGGGAAAATTGTTCAGCTAGAAAGTTTGCGCCGTTATTTATTGATCATCTTTTTGAGCGCCGATGGAATGAATTTCAATTTCGGTACCGAATTCATGATGCGCAGATCTTGGATCAATGTGGTTTCTTCATTTAAAAATGCCAAAATTGCACGCACATCATTTTTACGAAATAAGATCTCAAAAATATCCTTTGCGGCCATTTGCTTTTTATCCATGACATCCAATAATATCTTATCGTAATACTTATGTCGGCTATTTTTAATTTGAATTTCTTCGGGAGCTTTGCCTTTTAAAAGATTATCAATGATGTTTTTTGTGCGTTGCTGAATAAAATAAAATGTAAAACCCGTGCTTGGCTTGCTATATCCACCGGCTGTTCCAATATTGATCACGCGTTCACCAAATGGATTAATGAACTCACTTTCGGCCATTGGAATCACACCTTTTTCAATATGCTCGATCTTATAATCACCTAGTTTTAAAAAAGACTGTATGTAATTTTTCAACTCCGCATCATACTCTTCATCCTTTAAAACTGCTCTCGAAAAACCGGTGTATTCGATCAAAGCTTTTGTTTTACTGAATGGTATGATGTAAACAAATCGGCAATCGTTATGCTGCGGCACTCTGAAATCCATAAAAACCGGACAATCGGCATCAAAACATTCCATTTGCGTTTCTACCACATAACCTTTAAAATGCTGAACGTAATTGATATGATCGGCTTTTACATCATGAACACGAATGGCGCTATTGAAAACGTATTTCGCTGAATACGATGTTTTAGCTGTTCTTATGATCCCAATATTCTCTTTTGTATTTAACTCAACGATCTCATCACTTACAAATTCAAAACGCGGATCCTGCTTCAGTTCATTTAAACAATACGTATAAAAATCGATCCCTCTGATCAACTGATACTGATAGGGTTTCAAATGCAGCTCCACATTGGTTTGATTGGATCTGAAATAAAATTTATCCCAGCGTTTGTAAACGATCTCATCAAACCAGTTAGTTGTTTTATTGGTCCAATAGCACCAGGTTCTGTCGTTCTGATCTTTTTGTTCTTTATCAATGATCAAAACTTTTTTAAACGGAATTTGTGATCGCTTTAATTGAACGGCAAGCGATAAACCTGCACAACCCGAACCGGCAATAATGTAATCAAAATGAGTTGGCTCGTTCATGAAATAAGAATTAAGAGATCTTCAGTTTACGTGCTTCTGCAAAATATTTCGGATGGATGAATAACATACCAAAACTTTCGCCATGCTCTTTACCAATATGTTTGTGATGCATCTTGTGCGCTCTGCGTAAAGCCAATACATATAAATTGGTTGATTTGGTAAGTACTTTAAAACGTTGATGAATGATCACATCGTGTACAAAAAAATAGGCCAATCCGTAAAGTGCAATTCCAAAGCCAACCCAGGTGTACCAGGCATATCCGTTCATCATACCAAACATGATGCACAACCAACTAGGAATGGCGTATATCAAAAAGAAAACATCATTTCGTTCGAACCAACTATCATGATCGCGTTTGTGATGATCGGCATGAAAATACCACATGAAGCCATGCATAATGAATTTATGATTTGCCCAAGCCGAAAACTCGGTTAAAACAAAGGTTATAATTACAATGCTAATATTAATAAGGATATCCATATCTCTCAAACAAATTTAAATTTTAAAAGTTTACAAAATAGATCACACCAAAAAAAAGTACTTGCAATCCTAAAATGATCAAACTCATCTTTTTATCGCCCTTTTTCAAATGATCCTGCAACAACCAAGCCGCAACAAAGGAAACAGAGAACCAACCTATGTAATTATGAATACCGGCATATCCACCGGCGAAATACCAAAAATCCAATCGCGGCGCCAGTTGCTCCATTAAAACATCAATACCTGTAGCAATTACTGCCGATGAAAAAGCGATCAACCATTTATTACTAAACACATAAGAACTCACCAAAATACTGGCAGTGGCCAATAAGGCCCAATTGAGCGAAATGGTCAATGGAACCTCAAATAATTTTATACCTAATGCATTCCCGTATCTGTACTCACCAAAAACCCATCCTGTTTTAACACCTATCACCTCACTCACAAAACCAATGATAGCAACACCTACAAATGCGAAAACAAACTTTAAATTGTGTATGGGCTGAAATATCAAAAAAACAAAACAGGTATACAACAAAGTAAAAGGTGTGAATGGCAGAAAAAATGAAGGATTGAGAACAAAGCCAATGGATCCGGAAACGTAGACCAGTATCAAGAAATAGAGTGTATATGTTCGCCACTTCGCCATTTAATTTTCTCTTTCTTCAATTAATTCACTAGCAATTTTACCACTCAACAAACATAAAGGAATTCCGCCTCCGGGATGCACGCTGCCACCAACCAAATACAATCCTTTAATAATTGAACTGTAATTAGCATGACGTAAAAAAGCCGAAAATTTGGTATTGCTTGCATTACCATATAACGATCCACCAAAGGATGATGTTTGTGCTTCAATATCCACCGGATCTAACTTCTCCTCTACTTCAATCAATTTTTCAATATCGGTGTGCAACATTCGGTTGATCTTTTTAACGACCTGCTCACGCAATTCTGCAGCATAAGTTACACCTTGTTTGTTTTTATGGTGAGGTACATTTACCATCACAAACCAGTTTTCACAACCTTCAGGAGCATCGGCCCTGCAATACTTTGAGGTGATATTGATATAAATGGTTGGATCTTTGGAGGGTTTATCTTTCTCAAACAAATGCTCAAATTCTTCTTTATAGTTATTCGAAAATAAAATATTATGTAAACCCAATTCCTTGAACTCTTTTTTTATACCCCAATAAAAAACGTAGGCGCTGCTTGATTTTTCCTGATCCAATAATTTATGAGGACTGAATGCTGCAGGTAAAAGTTTGTTGTATAACACATGCATATCCACATCACTCACCACCAGTTCACTTTCAAATAACTGTCCTTGTGATCGAATGCCTTTCACTTTATTATTCTCCACCACAACTTCTTCCACCGCATGAGAAAAATAAAATTTTACGCCAACATGCTTGGCCATTTCTAACAAATGTTCGGTGATCTGATGCATGCCGCGCTCGGGCAAATAAGCTCCTAATCCAAACTCCAAATGGTTCACAATATTCATTAAAGCCGGCGCTTTGTATGGATCAGAACCATTGTACGTTGCATACCTATTAAATAACTGAACCGTTCGTTTATTTTTGAATTGCGCTTCGTTTTGCGCGTGCATACTTTTATTCAATCCTAAAAATGGGGCGCGCACAATTCCTTTCAATGTCTTCAGATTGATAAAATTCTTCAAGCGGTGAAGCGATTGATTTAAAAACAGATCAGCTGTAGTATCATAGTAGAATTTACTTTTCTTTAAATATTTCTTCACCTTAACTTCATCTTCACCCAGTTTCTCACGCAATTCTTTCGCAAATTTATCCTGATCGGCAAAGGCTGTTAACCTTGTTCCATCTTCATAAAAATAATGCGTGATGGTTTCTAAACGCTTGTATTTAAAGTCTCCGGTGTATCCAGTCAATTGAGATAACTCATCAATTAACTCCGGAAGTGTAAATAATGATGGACCTTTATCAAAGCGGTAGCCATTCTTGGTAAATTCTGTTAATTTTCCACCCGGGTAACTATTTTTCTCAAAAATGTTCACCTCATGCCCTTTGGCTGCTAACCTAATAGCAGTAGCCAAACCACCCATTCCTGAACCAATTATGTTTACCGTTTGTTTAATGTTGTAAATAACCTTTAAACAATATTACGAGTATTTTGTTTAACTTTCAGTAGAGCATATGTCAAATAAAAATGTTGCAATAATTGGAGCGGGTTTCAGTGGATTATCATCTGCCTGTTACCTTGCTAAATGGGGTTACGATGTAACCGTTTACGAAAAACACGATATGGTTGGAGGCCGCAGCAGAAGCTATTCGCAAGA
>JBIKKW010000023.1:0-27297 GCA_044360115.1 Bacteroidia bacterium | reverse complement strand
AACAAAAGCGCAACCTGCAACAACTAACGCAGCAAGTTCTTCAGGCAGTTCAAACGATTATTCGCAATCAAATAAATTCTTCTCTCCATTAGTAAAAAGCATTGCTAAAGAAGAAGGAATTTCAATACAGGAATTAGAATCCATTAAAGGTACAGGGCAAGATGGCCGCGTAACAAAAGCCGATATTTTAGCTTATGTTGCCAATCCAAACAAACAACCTGTTGCAGCTTCTACAAGTTCTGCAGCTCCCGTTACCGAAACAAAATCTACTCCAACAACTACCATTGCAGCAGGTGAAAATACTGTGATCGTTAATCGTCCGGCCGTTTCATTAATGGCAGGTGATGAGATCGTTGATATGGATCGTATGCGTAAGATCATCTCTGACAACATGGTTGTAAGTAAGCATGTTGCTCCTCACGTAACTTCTTATGTGGAGGCAGATGTTACCAATTTGGTAATATGGAGAGATAAAATGAAGAAAGAATTTGAAAAGAAAGAAGGCGAGAAATTGACCTTTACGCCATTATTCATTGAGGCTGTTGCAAAAGCGATCAAGGATTTCCCATTGATCAATGTGTCGGTAGATCAAACAGGTTCAAAGATCATTAAGCGTAAAGCCATCAATATTGGTATGGCTGCGGCTTTACCAACAGGTAACCTAATTGTACCGGTAATTAAAAATGCCGATCAAAAGAATTTATTAGGTATCACGAAAAGCGTTAACGATTTTGCTACACGCGCACGTGCTAATAAATTACAACCGGATGAAATTCAAGGTGGAACATTTACCTTAACTAACGTTGGTAATTTTGGTAACGTAATGGGTACGCCTATCATTTTACAACCACAAGTTGCCATTTTAGCAGTTGGTACCATTAAAAAGAAACCGGCAGTTATTGAAACCCCTCAAGGTGACATGATCGGAGTTAGACAATTCATGTTCTTATCACTTTCATATGACCATCGTGTGGTAGATGGTTCATTAGGCGGTACATTCTTACGCCGAGTGGCCGATTACCTAGAACAGTGGGATGTTAACAGAACAATTTAATTGAAAAAAGCCTGAGAGATCAGGCTTTTTTTATGGCAAAATTGTACTTCTAAATAAGTTTACTCACTGAAAACTCATTTTCAATAAGTTGAGGCTATTTTTTAGAACTATTCTTTGGCGCTAATCGTTAGTATATCTAAATTTGCGTTATGAAGAATACGATTAGTAAAATTTTTAGTGCTGTTTTGTTAAGCTTAAGCATCAGCACCATCAATTCTCAAAATAACTGTCCGAGTTTAGGGCCTGACCAATATTTACCTTGTGGTCAAACTACTGCTACTTTAAATGCTAATTTCAGCACCTGTTTACCATCAACCGTGCAGCCGGCTTTAACCACCACTTACAACGTGGTAAATATTCCATTTGCTCCTTCATCAACTGTTGGTAGTACACCGGTTACCATGTCTGATGACTCGGGTGCAGGTCCTTTTCCAATTGGATTTACTTTTTGTTTTTTCGGCAACACTTATACTCAATTTTATTTAGGCTCAAATGGATGGATCTCATTCAGTCCGGGCCAATCAACCGCCTTTACTTCGGCTTCTATTCCAAGTACTGCATTTAGCGTTCCAAGAAATTGTATCATGGGTCCATGGCAAGATTGGCATCCAGGAATTACAGGAGGCCCTTACATTCGTTACCAAACATTAGGTACAGCGCCTTGCAGAAGATTAGTTGTTAGCTGGAATCAATGTCCAATGTTTTCATGTACTACAACTTTAGGTACTTTTCAGATCATTATTTATGAAGCAACCAACGTTATCGAAAACCACTTAACAAACAAGCCAAATTGTACTTCATGGGCAGGTGGTACTGCGGTTGAAGGAATTCACAATTTACCGGGTAATATTGGTATTACCGTACCGGGAAGAAACTCAACACAATGGACTGCCGTTAAC
The DNA here is from genome assembly GCA_044360115.1 of Bacteroidia bacterium. Taxonomy (GTDB): domain Bacteria; phylum Bacteroidota; class Bacteroidia; order B-17B0; family Aurantibacillaceae; genus Aurantibacillus. The sequence continues at coordinate 25,344 of JBIKKW010000023.1, read as the reverse complement.
AACGCATGGAGATGGGTACCGGCTGGTGCTCCTGTTACGCCAACCATCAACTGGTATTTAGTAGGAAATCCAACACCAATAGGTACAGGTACACAAATAGTTGTAACACCTGCCGCCACAGGAAATTCTTATACATGTAAATATAATTACGGCGCCTGTAATGCAGGTTTTGAAGTGTGTGCAGCCAACCCTGGCAACTCGCCTGATACCGTTTTCGTAATGCCATTAACAGCCATTATACCTACCATTACTGCACCAACTTGTATTGGTAGTCCAACACAAATTTCATGTGCTCCAAGCACAGCCACCAATGTTTATGCGTGGAGCGGACCAAACATTATAGGTCCTAACAACACACCAACTATTACCATAGGTTCTGCCGGAAATTACACCTGTATCATAACCAGTACAGCTGCCGCTTGTGCAGGAAGTGCCGTCGTCTCTGTTGCGCAAACACCAACTATAACCATAGCCTCTTCAACGAGTTCTATGTGTGCCTTCAATACTAATAACTCACTCAACTCTGCCAGTTTAACAGCATCAGGTGCCACAAGTTATACTTGGTCGGGATTCACGAATGTGAACAACACCTATTCATCAACCACACAGCCAAATATAACTTTAGGGCCAAATGCACCTTTTGGTATTGGATCTGTAACCGTTGAAGGAACTAATGGAACTTGTACTAACACTGCAACCTATACAGTATTGATCATCCCTAATCCAACTATTGCCGTTACAAGCGCCAGTGTTTGTCAGGGTGGAACAGTTGCTCTCGTTGCAAGCAATGCAACAACTTATACATGGACACCAAGTGCTACGTTAAGCAGCAACACCGGCTCAATGGTAATTGCCAATACAAATACAACAACCATTTATAGTATTACCGGAACCAGTTTAGGTTGTAACAGTGCAACAGAAACATCAACGGTTAATATAGTTGCAAATCCTACTTTAGTAGTATCTCCATTGAACAATACTGTTTGTGCGGGCAACAGTATTAATTTATCTGTAATAGGTGCTACCAATTATACCTGGTCGCCAAGTGCTTCATTAAGTTCAGCCAATGGTAACATGGTTATTGCTACACCATCTATAACAACCAATTACATTGTTATTGGTGAGGCAGCAACTTGTACTGCATCTGCTGCTTATCAAGTATCTGTGATCACATTACCTAGTATATTAGCAACAGCTGCATCAAATACAATTTGCCAATACAGCAGTTCAAATATTTTTGCTAACGGTGCTTCATCATACAGTTGGTCGCCTGCTGCAGGATTGAACACAACTGTTGGTAATGCAGTAGTAGCATCACCAAACATCACAACGGTTTATAATATTGTTGGAAATAACGGTGAGTGTTTAGCTTATGGTACTGTAACAATTAATGTTGTGCCTTTCCCTAATTTAAACATATCTACGCCAAACGGAAAAATATGTGAAGGAGAATCAACAACCATTTTTGCAAGTGGTGCAAGCACCTATGCTTGGTCGCCAAGCACAGGCTTATCATCTACAAATAGTACGGCAGCGCAAGCAAGTCCTAGCGTTTCAACCAACTACACCATTATGGGTACCAATTCAGGAATGGGAATTAACTGTACAATGACCAAAGAGATTGTGATAGAGGTATTGCCTAAAATTGTTCCGGTGATCAGTAATAGTGTAACCATTTGTACTGGTCAATCTACACGTTTGATTGCAGGTGGTAGCAATACTTACTCATGGATGCCTTCTGTATCATTGAATGATGCTACCATTTTCAATCCGGTGGCAAATCCAACAGTATCTACCAATTATACCGTTATGGTTTCTGATCATGGAAACTGTACCGTACCTGTTACAGTATTTGTAAGGGTAAATCCTACTCCAACAGTTACTGCAGGCGAAGATTATGCTGTGAACTTAGATGAACCAATGTATTTAAATGCAGCAGGTAATGCAACATTAACTTGGATAGCTGGAGATGGCATCTTATGTCCGGTTTGCCCTAACACTCAAATTATGCCGAAGGCAAGCAGCTGCTACAAAATTGAAGCGGTGAATGAGTTTGGATGTAAGGCAACTGATGATGTTTGTGTTGAAGTAACAACTAATTACAACATTTACATTCCAAATATTTTCACACCAAATAATGATGAAATGAATGATGTGTTCTTAGTATACGGCACGGGATTAAGTGATTTCGAAATGATCATTTTCGATCGTTGGGGCGAGAGATTATTTACATCAAACGACCAGTTAAAAGGATGGGATGGAACTTACAAAGAGAAATCATGTAAGAATGATGTTTATCCATACTTGATCAAGTACAAATCATTGGATGGTAAAAAACATACCAAAACCGGACACGTTACCATATTAAAATAAAAAACTATCAATTAAAAACCCCCCGAGACTTTCTCGGGGGTTTTTTGTTTACTTAAAATTATATTATTTCTTCTTTCCGAGGTTATACCAATCTATTTTACGTGTATAATTCATGATCGCAAACATGATAGCGAATAAGCCTAAGCTACCAATTAGTAATGCATAACTTTCGAGTTGAATAATAACAAACATAAAACCATACAATAAGGTTAACATACCGCCAATGGCTGCAAAAACACGTGTTCCTTTAAATAAGAAATAAATAAAGTACGATATGGCGCCAACGGTCATTACAGTGGCAATTAAATACGCAACAGAAAATATCATATACTCACTGAATGATAATAGCAAGGTGTAAAACAAACACAATGCAAAACCTACAATAATATAATTAAATGGATGTATCTTTTTTTGCTGGGTTATCTCCACTAAAAAGAAAACCAAAAAAGTTAATAATATGATCATCATGGCATACTTAACAGATCGGCTGGTTTTTTGATAACCGTCTATAGGCATGATAAGATCTACCCCAAATGAGCTGTAAGAAATATTGTAAGCATCATCAATAAACATTTGAGGGTAATTTCTGTTCAAATTCAATATTTTCCAATTGGCAGTAAAGCCATTCGCATCAATTTGCGAAGTATCAGGTAAAAACTGACCATTAAAAGCAGGCGTTTGCCACTTCGAAACTAATTTAACTTCTGTTGTTTTTCCTACAGGTACAAAAAATAATTGCTCACTCCCCTTCAGATCTATTGACAAATTTAATTCATGACCTGAGGCTAAAAAATTATCTACACTATCTATTTCAAGTGGTGCAATAGCCCCAGATTCAAAAATATCACGCGCTACAACACCAGGATTAAATTGTTTCACTTCGTTTTTAAATGTCATCTCCAGTTTTTCCTTTATGCCACGCATATCCGACAATCCTAAAACAATAGAGGCTTCCTTCCAAATAAAATTTTCTTTTGGAATACTTAAGCTATTCAAATTTAATTTATCAAAGGATGCCTTAACATTGATCTTTGAATTATACACAACCACTTCGTAAATGTTGCGATGACGTTTTTCAGGCAATACATTACCATTAATATTTACCATGTCAGGCAAAATATATAAGTGATGTTTAACCGAGCGCATCACTTTATTTGTATCACGGTAGTATTCTAAATATGGGATACTGAGTATAGGGCCGGTTATAGTTTGCCTTCCACTCCACTTGTTTGAAATATCATAAAATGCTTGCGCCTGATTATTTTCGCGTTCGCTAATTAAGCCATTGATGATCACTTGTGGTATAATAAATACCAGAAGCAAAATAAAAATGATTACGCTTTTAATGATGATGTGGTACTTACCAAAAACACTTTCCTCTTTGGTACTTGTGCTTTGATTTTCCGGTTGGGGATTATTTACTTCCATTTGGGTTTTTTGAATATTAACCCAAAGGAAGATAAATTATTACTTGATTTATTTTTTTTAACGAAGTTTAGAACTTCATTGAACCGCCAATTGACTGACGGGCTTTTCTACCGGTAGATGGTTTTTTACCTAATTCATACCTCACCGTTACTTCGTGAGCGCCTGAAGTATTTGCCAATCCTAGATCAGAAATGGTTAGATCATAACTGTATCCAACTTTGATCTTTTTATCAGCAGGTTCAAAACCAATTAAAAACGCTACACTCTCACGATTTGTATTTGTTGGCTTGTATGTTTTCATAGGTATACCTCTGTACCAAACCGTAAAATTGATCATTCTATTAAAATAAGATACGCCCAGATCTAATTGATCATTTACACCTTGATGACGGTAATGAAATAAAGCTCCAATGGTTTGCTGAGGATCTTTTTCTGGCGAATCGCCATTTGTAAGCGCATACTTATATCCACCATGTAAACTATATAAAACATTCAATGGCTGATCTCCACCTTTTAAACTAACGTTTGGTCTGTTTAAATGATTAGCCGAAAAACCAAAATAAAACATATCCGACTCAATTAAAACACCTGTACCTGCATCAAAATACATGATCGGAGGCGCATCTGCACTTGCATCTAAACTGGTTGCCGCACCTGTTACAAACTGATCGTTAAACTGCAAATTAGCGTATTGAAATTTACGCTGACCATAACGCGCTTGTAAACCACCTCTAATATCAATTCCATCTGTTAATGGCAACACATAACTGTAGTTTGCACCTACCTGCGTTCCAATTAAATTTGATGATCCTGCTTTATCCTGCAAAACAAATCCACCTAAACCACTATTCTTTTTGCTCCAGTTATAATCATACGAAACCATATAACTTACAAAACTTTTTTCTAAGCCCGGCCATTGATTACGATATACAGCGCCAAAACGGTGTTCGCTAGTTGCACCTGTAAATGCAGGATTTAAATACAAAGGTACTGAGTTGAACTGTGTAAACTCAGGGTCTTGCGCATAGAGCTTACCGCCTAAAGCGATAATAGCAACTATATAAATTAAATTTTTCAAATTATTTTTTTATAAGTTTAATTTCTAGATCTGATTCTTTTTTCTCAAATGCCAAAGGTTCTAATTCCATTACCATTGCCTGAAATCCATCTTCCTGAATGATCAATTTGTAACTCTTTAGCGGGTTCACAACAATAATGAATTTTCCGGTTTTTGGATTAGAATTGAATATTCCGGCAACCTTATTCATCTCATTATCCAACAACGTTATTTTACCTTTTCCGGCAATATTATCTTTGAATAACATGCCACTTTTTACCTTCAGATCATTATCACCAAAACGCGTGTCAATTTCATAAATATCTGTATTACCATACGAATCTTCTTTGTTGGTGGAATAATATCCTTTTTGCCCATCCACATTCAACACAAAGAATAGATCGTTACCAACGCTATTAATAGGATAGCCCAAATTGATCGGCTTCGACATTTGATTGTTATCATGATCATAAACAGATTTAAAAATATCAAACTCGCCCATGGTATTATGGCCTTTTGAACTAAAATAAAAATTTTGCCCATCAACATGTAAAAAAGGCGATTCTTCGTCAAAGGCTGTATTAATGGTTGGACCTAAGTTATAAGCGGCAGACCATTTTCCATTTGGTAATCGTTTGATGCGGTAAATATCTTTACCACCATAACCGCCCGGACGAGCACTGCAAAAATACATTTCACTTGAATCGTTGGTGAAACAAGCACTTGATTCGTGGTATTGTGAATTGATCTCTAATCCTAAAGCAACCGGATTATCCCACTTATTTGCTTCAGTTAATTTTGTGAGATACAAATTACCATTTATGCCATCTGGTGACGAACGATAAACGATCATACGATATCCATCATAACTCAAAGCCACACAACCATCGTTTCCTTCGGTATTTACGGGACGGCCAATGTTTTCAGCAGGCTGCCACTCGTTATTAACTTTTTTGCTTACAAAAATATCTTCGTAATAAAAACCGAACTGATCTTTATTCTGATTGATGCCTCCTTCGCGGCGTGAAGTAAAATACAACGCGCTTTCATCAGAAGGAACAATTGGCACATATTCCGGAAATGGTGTATTGATGTTTTTACCAATATTTCTGATGATGGAACGATGTGGATTAGAAATGAAATTTTTTGCATTGATGTTCACCTCTACCATATGATTTATTTCATCATCTCTTACCACGCGCTTTTTTGCTGATGTTTTTTTACATTCTTTTAAAATGCTCATGCTTTCATCAAAACGTTTTTGTTGGTGTCTGATGCGCGCCAAACAATATTTAGCATCGGCATTACTTGATTTTGCTAAGCGTGCTTCATGAATGGTAAAACTATCAACCGGGTACGACAAATGAAATTTACTAATTACAGAAAGTACATGCGCGTCATCATCCTTTGGGTTAGCGGCAATGATCCTGTTATAAAATCCAAGTGCATTGTAATAATCTTCATTCTTAAAATAAAAAGTAGCTTCTTTTTTCATCAATTTTACCCAATCTTTACTTTGAGCAAATGATGAAAATGCTGAGATCAAAATGCAATATATTATTAACAGCCTTTTCATATTATCTCAACAAAGTAACATTACCGGTTTTATTGATCTCCGTTCCCGAAACTAATTTAGCGTAGATCTTGTAAACGTAAACATCAGCCGGACAAATTACACCTTTGTAATAGCCATCCCAACCTTCTTTTACATTTGTTGTTTCAAACATTAATTCACCCCAACGAGAGAAAATTGACATTTTATATTTTTCTACACCAATAAAATTCGGATGGAAAATATCATTACTCAGATCTTTTGGATCATAAACTTTTCCTGGCGATCCGGCAGTATTTGGTGTAAAGGCATTCGGTATCTCCACTTGATCCAATGATAAAACCTCCACTTTGCTTGCCAATTCAAATGTATCTTTACAACCTTTATTGGTTTCGGCAATTAACTTTATCTGATAACGTCCCTCAGCAGTATACTTGTAAACCGGATTTGTACTGGTAGAAGTTGAACCATCACCAAAGAACCAATTGTATTTATCTGCACCGGTTGACGTATTTACTAAAACAGGCGTTGCATCAGGCAAATAAAGTGTTAAGGTTGATGTATTGAATAAGGCTGTTGGTTTAGGGAAAACCTTAATTATCTTATTTCCAATTCCCGTACAACCCTTACTATCATCTGCAGTTAAGGTAACCGAATAAATTCGTGCAATAGAACCACTGTTTAAATAAGAAGTTGCAGGAAGCGTTAAAGTGGGTGTATTTCCGTTACCTAAATTCCATTTTAAATTACTCAACGATGAGCTTGATGAAAAGTTCACACGTAATACCGAACAACCACTATCTCGCGAAGCAGTAATAGGAACATTAGGTGCAGGATGAATTAAGAAGCTTACACGAACAGTATCGGTACAACCATTTGGATTAATAGCCACTAATTGCGTTGTATGCGAAACCGGCGTTAATAACGTATTGGTGAAAACATGCGTTGGGTCGGTGTTTGGATCGATCACCGGTGTAGGATTGGTAAATGCCCAATTATAACTAGTACCTCCAATGGTTTGATTTGTGAATGTAATAACCTTGTTTGCACAAGCAGGTGTATCAACTCCAAACTTTGCAATTGGTTTTGGGAATACAAAGAAATTTTTCACTACCGAATCTTTACAACCATTAGCAGAAGTTGCAACCAAGGTGATCGGATAGAATGTATTGGTTGTTGTAGAGCCATTAGTAAATGTAGTTGTGGCCGTCATGGATGTTGATGTTTGTCCATTACCAAAGTTCCACGCGAAGGTTGTATAGTTTGTACTTGTATTAGTAAAGCTAACTTGAATTGGCGGACATGAATTTGGTTGAGTCATATTCATATTCACAACAGGACCACCAAGTTTAATCGCTGTTTTTTTAATACTATCTGAACAACCTGAATTATTAGTAACAACTAATGTGATGGTATAAGTTTGATTTACGGTTGATGGTGAAACATAAGTGTGCGTTGGACTAACAACCGTTGTTGTTGGCGAGGAGTCACCAAAATTCCAAACACTAGAAATACCTCCTGTACTTGTATTAGTAAATGTTATTCCCAGCGGATTACATCCAACCGTTTGCGACATAACAAAATTTGGAACAGGTTTAAAATACACCTGAACGCCTTGCACAAATGTATTCGTACATGTTCCGTTTGTTGCTGTTAAAGTAACATTATAAACCCCACCTGCGCTATACGTGTGAACAGGGTTTGAAACGGCTGTTGTAGGTGATGAATCACCAAAATCCCAGGTAAATCCTGTAATTGGTAATGTGAATGAAGCTGATGACATGTTAGTGAATGATGTTGCTGAACCTTCGCAAACAAAATCAGCAACAAATGAAGGTGTTGGCGATGGATAAACTTCAACCGTTCCTGTTGTTGTAGCTTGACAACCATTGGCACCTGTGATCAATAAGGTGATAATGTGTGTTCCGGGCGCGGTGTAGGTTTGACTGGCAGGCACCTGATTAAAATCAAAATTACTATTGCCAAAATCCCAGAACCAAGCTGTTGCTCCAACGGAAGTATCAGTAAATGTTACATTACTTAAAACATCACAGGCTTGTACCGGTGCATGCGTAAAGCTTGCCGTAGGTATCGGTAAAACATTTATGATCACCTCATCGGTATCGCTACACGAATTATGGAATGGATAATAAGCAATTAATTTTACGGTGTAAGTACCCGGTGTTGAAAAAGTAAAAGTTTGCGGTCCGGGAGGTAATGAAACAAATCCTGAACCTGTATCCCACTTGAATATTGAACCCGGACTACTTGCATTGGTAAATGTTACAGCAGCATTCTGACAAATTGTACTTGTTGGTGCAACAATACTTGCCGTTGGCGCATTAAAAATATTTACAGATGATAAAGAAGTATCAACGCCGCAAATATTGCTATCTACCAACATCACTGTAAAAAATCCATTGAAAGGAAAAGCTACAGTTTGCGGACCAGCCGGTGGATTTGGTGTCCATGGAATGATCGAATCCTGGAAACTGTTTATTGCCCAATAATTTCCTAATTTCCAATATTGGTAGCGTGGATAGTTATTTCCTTGCGTAGCACAATTTTGAGTGGATGTACTTGAAAACGTAAACACATTATCCGGCCAGCATTTTATAGGGTCTGACGCAACAATACTTGAAACATCTTTATCAAATACATTCAAGGGGCCTAACACTGCAACACTTGTATTAGTAAACGAACAATAATTCCAAGCTTTAAGCGTAACCTGTGTTTGGCAATTTACATTGGCGCTCGTGTACAAGTGCGATACAACCTGATTGGCATTTGTATAGGTCATATTTACCAAAGGCGAACCATCACCAAAATCCCATTCAAAATGGGTGGTTTGACTTACATCGGTACTAATATTACTAAATGAAAAAGTTGCAGGTGAGCATCCTTCTGTTTGTCCACCCGGTGGAATACTTACAATAGAATTTACAGGTAATTCCATTACCACCACACCTGTAATGCTGCACAAAGATGGGATGATCACATCAACAACAAAGGTATCAACAGTTGGATTATACACATGTGTTAGAATCGTATTGGCTACATAATTTGAACTTATTACTGTAGGAGATCCATCGCCCCAGTTAAGTGTATAAGTACCCCAACTGGATGGCGACTGAAAGTTTAAGGTATACGGTCCACCCGAACAACTGATCCAGTATGGATTGCTTGAAGGATTTCCTAAATAGTCGAAAACTTGAGGACATTGTGATTTTGCAAAACCGAAGGTTAATTGCAACACTAAAAGGTATAGTAGTTTTTTCATAATTTACTTTTTCATTTCACAGGCATATAAGCCGGGTTCTGTTTCATCCCAATAAATTGGGATATATCCTATCATTTATCTTTTCGACCTACCCATTGCGGCTTCCCTAAGGAATCAGCGGGACACCTTTACCGCAACCTATTTGGTCTTTCAACATCCAAGGTTTACCAAATATTGCTATCACTAACAATACTTGTAGGCTCTTACCCTACATTTTCACTATCACCATTCCGCAAGCAGAATGGCTACCTGGTTTCTGTGGCACTCTCTGTTATATCAACTATTGGCTGATATACCCATATTTAACATATGGTGGATCTCCCTTTGTTGCCCGGACTTTCCTCCCCGTTTTTACACGAGGCGATAGAACTACCTGTGGACTAAAAATACAACAATATTTTGAAAATTAACAATAGTTTAGAAAAAAAATTAAATGCATTTGAAATAAGAGAAGCATATGATGTTTTTAATTTTTGTTTTTCTTTAAATTTTACATCACCTCAAAAAATAAATTATGTGTACCTTCAAATCGTTGATCACCATTTTCTAAATAATTTAATAAAATGAAAATTGCTTTAATTACCGATGGAATATGGCCCTACGTGATGGGTGGTATGCAAAAGCATTCGTTTTATTTGTGTAAATATTTGGCAAAAAATAAGATCAATGTTGATCTGATACATTTCAATCAAAGCAATTTAGATATTTCGAAATTGGAATATTTTACAGATAAAGAAAAAAAATACATTCATTCTATTCTGGTCGATTTTCCAAGATCAGTTCAATTTCCTGGACACTATATTTACAATTCGTATCGCTATTCTAAACATGTTTTTCAAAAAATCAAAGACCAGTTAGATACTTACGATTTCATTTACACCAAGGGCTTTACAGGTTGGTATCTGATGGATCAGAAGCAAAAAGGCCATGTAAAATGTTGTTCAATTGGTGTTAAATTTCATGGTTATGAAATGTTTCAAACGGCACCGGAATTAAAGATCAAATTGCAGCATGTTTTTTTATTACGCGCACCCGTAAAATCGATCAGTAAAAAAGCAGATGTTGTTTTTTCTTACGGTGGAAAGATCACTGATCTGATCAAATCAATTGGTGTAAATCCAAATAAGATCATTGAACTTTCTTCGGGTATTGAAAAAGATAATTTGATCACAGAAATAAAACCAACCGGATCAAAAATAAATTTTTTATACCTGGGCAGATATGAGCGCAGGAAAGGAATTGAAGAATTAAATAAAGCCATAACAGAGCTGATCGATAACGAACAAAACAATTTTACATTCCATTTTATTGGGAACATACCTGAACAAAAAAAATTGAATTCAACACAGGTGATCTATCACTCTGAAATAAGAGACAAACACCTCTTACAAGAAAAGATCAAAGCTGCTGATGTGTTGCTATGCCCAAGTTACAGCGAAGGTTTTCCGAATGTGATATTAGAAGCCATGGCCAATGGCCTTGCTGTTGCTGCAACACCGGTTGGCGCAGTTGAATTATTGGTTAATAGTACCAACGGATGGATCATTAAAAATAGCAGCAGTAATGAGATCAAGAACGTATTATTAAATATCATCAAAGAAGATAAATACGTGATCGATCAAAAGAAAAAAAATGCTTTAACGCATATTCAATCAGCATTTATATGGGACGATCTGATTCAAACATTCTTAAAGGAGATCAAACGATTTAAATAAGTTAACCACTTATCAAGAAAACACAACCACTTATTCAACCCAAATCTCAATTATCTTACCTAACAATTTGGATTACAGCTGTTTAAAACGCAATCGCCTAAATGCTTTAAGGCTTCATAGCAATTAAGGTATTGTTAAAAAAGTTTTTTTTTTCCTAACTTAGTAAGTAACTAAAACTACGGATTATGAAAAAACAATTACTCTTAGGAAGTGCTTTAATGCTTGCATTAACGACATTTTCACAAAACAACAGGCAAAAGTTTGAGCCTAATGGCATTTTAAACATGTCAGAAAAGCTTGCAGCTAAATTTGCCTCCGCTAATTCGCCATTTGAAAACACAAACACAAATGGTAAAAAAGGTACTGATAGAATTTTACTATCGCCTGAGCATGGTCCAGAAATGAAAAGTTCTAATAGTACATCTTTAATTTCTTCTCCATTCTATACAATTTCAACATCAATGAATGTATTTGGTATGATCGTTAGTTCGTCAAAGCCATTGCAATACAATCGTTACATTGATGCAGTTTCGTTCATTCAAAGAAAACCATCATCCTATTCTGTTTCGCCTGCAGGTGATAGTAATTCAGGAGCCATCTTAGGATTTATTGGAAAGAATTGTGGTGCACAAGGTCAATGGGACAGCACAGTTATTTGGGCAGACGCTACAAACCTGGCACGTTACCCGCAAGGTGGTTTGTACAGTCCTAATGGCAATCATAACATTAACAATGCATATGCTGTTGCCATGGGTCCTACAACAGGCGGTACTGGATGGATCGGAAGCTATTATGCATCTAAAAGCTTAACAAACACTGCTGTTAAAAATGCAGCCGGTTCGGATGAGCAATTCTTTTCTCATACTACTCCTTTTGGTTCATCAACTTCTCCAACTATGACCAAACATTATTTCCCGCGCTATGGTTTTAGCCAATGCGATAACGGAATGGTTTATTCATTAGGTGGATTATATGATACCTATGATGGTGGTACAGGACAGCCCGGAAACTTCAGAGGTGGTTTGTTAGCAAAAGGTAACTTCGTTTCAGGGGCAATGGTTTGGACACCGGATAGTATGGTGCCTCCTACAGTAACAATAACTACCGGTGGCCGTCAGTTATTTAGCCAACCATACATGGCTTGGAATGATGCCGGTACTGTTGGATACGTTGTGTTCATTGGTGGTAAACAAGGTGCTACAGGTGCCAACTTCGGATGGCAGCCAATTGTTTACAAAACAACCAACAGCGGTAACACTTGGGCATTAGTTAACGGTATTGATTTTAACACACCTTCAACTTTTGATTTTGTATTAAATTCAATGGCCTCTGTTAACTCTAACCCAAATTTGGCTATACCTTTCTTTAACGTAGGTGAGGGTATTGATGTGACTGTTGACAAAAACAACAAATTGCACATTGTTTCTACTGTTGTTGGTACCGCGCGTAACAACGCCGACTCAATGGGCTATACCTGGCAGTTCCCTAAAGGTTCAGAAAATATGGGATGGCCTTATGTGAACACCGCTTGGCCTTATATTTTTGATTTTATTGGTGATGGTTCCTCTCCTTGGACATTTAAAACTATTGACTCAGTTGGTACAGAAGGTCCATCAGCAACATCAGGTCAGCCTGGTTTTGGTTCAAACCCTTGGGCTAACCAAAGTCAAACTACACCACAATCATCTGATATGCGTATACAAGTGTCACGTACTTACGATGGTGAGTTTATTTTATATTCTTGGGCAGAATCGGATACTACTTTAACTACAGGTGCTGTAAAATGGAACGAATTCCCGAATGTTAAATGTAAAGCTATGCGTATTTGTGATGGGGCAGTTAGTATGGATGAATACAATGTAACATCTCCTTCTACGGGCTTTAACCCTCGCGTTCGTGATAAAGCTTATTTCCACTATATGTCTCGTCAAGCAAGAGGTGGTGCTTCAACCTCAGGTGCAGCAACATTTACAGTTCCATTCACTGTTTCTAATAACTTAACAACTAATGGAGATAGTCCGGTTGACAATTTCTTCGGCCGTTCAATTGTTTCATTCTCATTTGCAACTGCTGCTTGCGGTAATACCGTTACAACTAATATCAAAAGCAACACATCAAATGAAGTAGATGGAAGCCGTTTATATCCTAACCCTGCAAAAAACAATTTCAATGTAGCTATCAATTTATCAAAAGCAAACGAAATTGCGGTTGATGTTTATAATACTATTGGTCAAAAAATTGCAGGTGCAAGATCTAACGGTACAATTGGTGAGAACACCATTAACATGGATCTTAACAATGTAACACCGGGTGTATTTTTTGTGAAAATAAAAGCCGGCACAAATGAATCAACTAAAAAATTAGTTATAGAATAAGAATTAATTTTAACAATTATAAAAGGTACAGAAACCGCCCTTAATGGGCGGTTTTTTGTTTAAATGGATTTTTTTTAGTAACTTTATGGGAATATTATTAAATATTTAAGCTATATTGCAAAACATTTAACAGACAGAATGAACATGAAAAAACAATTACTAGTTGGTAGTGCTCTAATGCTTGCATTAAGTACATACTCGCAAAACAAACAAGCTATTCAGCCTAGCTCAATCGTAAATATGGCTGAAAAGTTAGCATCAAAGTTTGAACCGGCAAATACGCCTAACGAAAAACCTGCAACTGCTAACAAAAACTCTAATCCTAACACAGCTGTAGAATCTTCATTTGAGAGTTCTGCGAGTTCTGCTAGCAGCCCAATCATTTCTGCTACATTTACTCGTTTCTCTGGATCAATGAACGTTTTTGGTATGTTGGTAAGCAGTCAAAAAGCTTTACAATATAACCGTCAGGCAAAAGCTTTCTCTTTCGTACAAAGAAAAAGTCCTACTTATGTGGTTTCACCTGCTGGCGACAGCAATAGTGGAGCTATCGTAGGTTACATTGGTAAAAATGATGGTGCTCAGTGGGATAGTACTTTAATGTTTGCTGATGCAAACAACTTAGCACGTTACCCGCAGGGTGCAATTTACAACCCTGGTAACCAAAATGACATTCAAAAATGTTATGTAGTTGGTAGTGGTCCTGTAACCGGTGGTTCAGGATGGATCGGAAGCTGGTATGCTTCAAAAAGTTTAACTGCTACTGCTGTTAAAAATGCAGCAGGACCAGATGAGCAATTTTTCTCGAATACTGGACCTAACTTTGGTTCAACAACTTCACCTAACTTAAAGAAACACGATTTCCCTCGTTATTCTTTCGCGGTTACTGAAGATGGTGTTATTCGTTCAGCAGGTAGTTTAGTTAATGATATCAATGCAACTTCAAATGCTGGTTATGGATTCCGTGGCGCGCATATTGCTAAAGGTGCATTTGTTACAGGTTCATTTGTTTGGACTTCTGACAGTATCGTTCCTCCAACTGTTACAAGAACAGATGGTTCGAAGCAAGTATATGGTAACCCATATATGGCTTGGAATGATGCAGGTACTCATGGATACATTGTATTTATTGGTGCTCGTACCGGTGCAACTGGTGCTAACGTAGGTTGGCAACCAATCGTTTACAAAACAACCAACAGTGGTAACACTTGGGCTTTAGTAAACGGTATCGATTTCAACAGCTCAACTTTTAATTTCGTTACAAATTCAATGGCTTCTGTAAATTCTAACTCAAACTTAGCTATTCCTTTCTTTAACGTAGGTGAAGGAATTGACATGGTAGTTGATAAAGATAACAAATTACACATTGTTTCTACTGCAGTAGGTACTGCAAGAGCACACCAAGATTCATTAGAATATACTTGGCAGTTCCCTAAAGGTACTGAGAACATGAGCTGGCCTTATGTTAATACTGCTTGGCCTTATATCTTCGACTTCATTGGCGATGGTTCTTCTTGGGCATTAAAAGTAGTTGACTCAGTTGGTACTGAAGGTCCTTCATCAACTTCTGGTAACCCTGGTTTCGGTTCAAACCCTTGGGCTAACCAAAGTCAATCTAACCCTGTAAGTTCAGATATGCGTGTTCAAGTTTCACGTTCATACGACGGTGAGTACATCGTTTATTCATGGGCTGAATCTGATACAACTTTAACTACTGGTGCTACTAAGTGGAATGAGTTCCCTAACATCAAACAAAGAGCTATGCGTTTATGTGATGGTTCTGTAAGTACTGATGAGTTAACAATTTCATCTCCTGGTACTGGTTTCAACCCACGTGTACGTGATAAAGCTTATTTCCATTACATGGGTTCTACTTGTAAAGCTGGTTCTTCTACTAACACTTCAGCTACATTTACTGTACCTTACACTGTAACTAACAACTTAACTACCGATGGTGGTGTTGCTGTAGATAACTTCTTCTCTAGTGCTGTAGTTACTCATTCATTTGCTTCTTCAGCTTGTGGATCAACTATCACTACTGGTGTTAATCAAGTTGCTACTGAAACTTCATCTAGTTTCGTGTATCCAAACCCAACTAAAAACAACGTTAACGTTGCTGTTAACTTAACTTCTGCAAAAGACATCACTGTTGATGTTTACAATGCAATTGGTCAGGTTATCAATTCAGTTAAAGTTAATGGTCAAATGGGTAACAACACTATCAACGTTAACTTAAACAATGCTAACGCTGGTGTTTATTTCGTTAAGATCAAAGCTGGTAGCTCAGAAACTACTAAGAAATTGATCATCGAATAATCAATTGATCAAATTCAATAAAAAAAGGTCCTGATGATTCAGGGCCTTTTTTATTTGCCATATTTTTTGTAAATTTATTAAAACATCGTTTATGAAAAAGTTAGGCATCATCATTCTCAACTTTCTTTCACTTTACATTTTTGGCCAAAGTGATACTTTGTATTTAAGGGATAAACAAAAAATTCCGGTGAAACTATATGAAGTGAGCGAATATGAAATTAAATACCGTCGAACCGATGTTTCAGATGGTCCCATTTATACCACCAGTATCGAGAACATTTTAAAGATAAAATACAGCAATGGTATAGAACAGATCTACACCCTTGATGAATTATATGTGCAGCAAGATGTAAAGGAAATTGTTAAACAAAAAACAGCTTACAAGTTCCATATTTTTGATCTGCCTACAGGAAAAATATCCTTTGGGTTTGAGCAAGTAATGCGTACTGGTATTAATGCCGATTTTAAAGTAGGTGTTTTTAATTCCAACTTACTTGATGCTTTCAAAAACCCTAACAATAATTACAGTGATGCAAGCATCTTTAACCGATATGGAGCGCGTTTTGTTGGCGGAACATTTTTAAGAGCCGGTGCAAAATTTTTAATTGGCCAAGATTTTAATGTAAAAGGTATGCGGTATTCACATTTATTGAACGGGGCTTATGTGCGATTTGATGTTTACGCAAGCTATATTAAATATGATGCAATTAAATATTATATCCATACACCCAATTCTCCTGGTCCATGGTATGGACCAATGAATGCAATAGAAAAAACTACTGATGGTCAAAATTACAATGCCGGATTCCTTTTATGCATGGGCAAACAACATGTTCTTGCTAATTTAATCACGATCGAATATTATGCAGGTCTTGGTTATAATGCATCCACTTATTCTTTTACCCAAAATGATTTCAAAGAAAATGGTCCTGTAAATCCTGATGGTAGTACCTACTATTACTACAACCGAAACAACAATGTGTTAGCCGCTCAACGCATCGGTGATTTTATTTCTGGCACCGTTGGCTTAAGTGTTGGCTATATTCATAAACCAAAGGAAAAGCCAATTAAAACGCCCAATGCTAATTAATTGCAAAATTCTTTAAAGTAGGTCCACCTTCGGCAAAAATCCTTAAATTTGCAGCCTAATTATTTAAAAGTGGATAGAAATTCATTAATAGGCTTAGGTATAATTGCTGCAATACTAGGTGTGTGGTTGTGGTTAAGCGGGCCAAGTAAAGAGCAAATTGCACGTAATAAATTTGTACGAGATTCAATAGAGACCGTTAAAAAGGAACAAGAGATCAAAGAAGCAGAAAAGATCTTAGCGGAATCGAAGAAAAAAGATACAACGAAAGTAATTCAAACTGCACAATTATCTGATTCGGTTAAAACAGCCCTTAAGAACGATAATTACCGTGATTTCGCCATTTCCACTGAAGGAAAGGAAACAACTTACACAATTGAAAATAACCTTGTAAAAGCAACCATATTAAACAAGGGCGCTCAGATCATTAAGGTTGAACTAAAGAACTATTCACGTTCGGGTCAAAAAACACCATTGATCTTATTTGATAAAGATTCTACCAATTTCTCGTTGAAATTAAACACATACGATCGATCACGTATATTTAGTACCGATAGTTTTTATTTTAAATCGGTTACACAAAATCCAAACTCTATTACACTGCGCCTTGAGACCTCAAAGGTAGGTAGCTACATTGATTACACCTACTCTATTAAGCCCGATGATTACATGGTGCATGCCGAAATTAAATTTACAGGCATGCAAAACATTATTACCCAAACAGAAGATCAACTTCAGTTGCAATGGAAAATGGTAATGCCATCGCAAGAAAAATACATTGTTAAAGAAAAAGAGGTAGCAACTATTTACTACAAACAAACCATTAACGATCCCGACAATATCAACCCTTTTAAAGATGAAGAATTAAGTATAAATGAAGCGGATATTAAATGGGTAAGTTTTAAGCAACAATATTTTAATTCAACCATTATTGCCGATAATGCTTTCATGAAAGCCGGAAGCCTTATTAAACTTGGTCAGCGCGAAAAATCAGCAGATGTTGTAAAGAGCGTATTTACAGAGCTTGGCGTACCATACAATCATGGCAATGTTGAGAAATTTGGTTTTAAATTTTATTTTGGTCCAAATGATTATAAAACATTGAAAAAGTATGGCGATGATCTTGAGACCATAATCCCTACCGGTTGGAGTATTTTCAGTTACATCAACAAAGGTTTGACCATTCCGCTTTTTGATGCACTTTCCTCTATGAATATGGGTGTGGTGATCTTGATCTTCACCTTGATCATCAAGATCATTTTATTACCAATTGCCTACAAAACCTATTTGAGCGGTGCACGTATGCGCGTTTTAAAACCTGAATTGGATGCCTTAAATGCAAAAATGGGTGATAAGGCCGATCCAATGAAAAAACAACAGGAACAAATGGCTTTGTATCGCAAGGCCGGCGTAAATCCACTTTCGGGTTGTTTTCCAATGTTATTACAATTCCCCATTTTGATCGCTTTGTTCGCGTTTATTCCTGCAGCAATTCAGTTGCGCCAGCAAGGTTTCTTGTGGGCTGAAGACCTTAGTACTTACGATAGTATTTGGACCTTTGGTGAAGTGCCATTTATTAATTGGGCTTATGGCGATCACGTGAGTTTATTTGCTTTATTAATGTTCGTTAGTACAATTATTTATACGTACATGAACCAAAACCTCATGCCACAGCAAAACACCCAAATGCCGGGCATGAAATTTATGATGTACTTTATGCCTGTTATTTTCTTAGCGGTAATGAATAAATATGCAGCCGGATTAAGTTGGTATTACTTTCTTGCAAACATGATCACTTTCTTACAAAACTACATCATGAAAAAAGTGATCAGCGACGATTCATTAAGAGCGAAAATTGAAGCGAATATGAAAAAACCGGCAAAGGTCTCTAACTTCACGAAACGCTTGGAAGACATGGCCCGTCAGAGACAACAACAATTGAAGAAATAAAAAAACAGAATCTATTTTAAGAACCATGCCCTAAAAAGCATGGTTTTTTTATTTTTCATCTTTAAATACAAACTGAGTAATTTCATGGACAATGGCTTTGGCTTCTTTATCTTCCAACTGCATCCCAAATCTTATA
Organism: Bacteroidia bacterium; assembly: GCA_044360115.1. GTDB lineage: Bacteria > Bacteroidota > Bacteroidia > B-17B0 > Aurantibacillaceae > Aurantibacillus. The sequence goes on along the minus strand of JBIKKW010000023.1, from coordinate 6,075 downwards.
ACTTTATGCTGACAAGCAAACTCAATACGCTCGCCACCCTTTATCCAAAAACTGCTATTGATCACTTCCGAAAAACTAAATTCTTCACGCTCTATTAACTTCAGATCTTGTATTAAACTGTAATCAAATTCCTGAATTTTACCACGCTTATTGATCTCCTGCTGATAATGAACAACGCCATCACTGATCCAAAGTTTTTCCTTACCATATTTTCGCCACATAAATGCGCGCATGATCTTATATTCAAAATAAGCCCAAAACGATAGATATATAATGATAAATAATTTGGAGTTCTTATCGCTTACTTGAAAGTAATTCACAAACACAATGATACCACAAACGGTCCATGCTAAAAGCCAAAGGAACATGATACCCATTTTTCGTTTATCTGATTTGGGTAGTATCACAATACTTAAAACATCATCCTTTTTTAATATACTTACTCTATCTCCTATTACTTTCATTGGTCAACACCTTTTATGTCTAAACAAATCTTATTAAATCTTTGATTGTTCGTTGGCAAATTTACATATCTTTATTACGATAAAAAACTAATGCAAAAAATTGAACCAAAACTAAATTTACTGGATGTGGTGATGCTTGTTTCAGGCAGCATGATCGGATCAGGTATATTTATTGTAAGCGCTGATATGATGCGAACGCTTGGCTCGCCTTTTTGGGTGCTGATGTGTTGGTTGTTAAGTGGCATCATTACCTTGTTGGCGGCTTTAAGTTATGGCGAGTTGGCTGCAATGATGCCGGAAGCAGGCGGACAATTTGTTTTTTTGAAACGTGCCTTTGGTAATTTAACGGCCTTTGTTTATGGCTGGACCGTTTTTTTAGTGATACAAACGGGTGTAATTGCCGCTGTGGCCGTAGCTTTTGCTAAGTATCTGGGTGTTTTGATCCCGCAGATATCGCCCGAAAATGTTTTACATATTGGTGCAATTACCATACCGGTTACTCAAATTGTAGCCATATTGTCAATAGTAATTATCACAGCCATTCACACACAAGGTATAAAAAACGGAACAACCATTCAACGTGTATTTACCATTTCGAAACTCATTGCTTTGTTTGGTTTGATCATTTTAGCATTTACCAAACTAGGTTCAGAAAATTATTTAAGTGAAAATTTCAAAGATCTTTTTTCGGCATCTAATTACAATACCGAAACAAAAATAATCACACCTTTAACTTCACTATCAATTTTTGTATTCATTGGCGGAGCCTTGATTGGCGCGTTATTTAGCAGCGACGCCTGGAACAATGTAACATTTTTATCGGCTGAGATCAAAGACCCGAAACGTAATTTACCGTTAGGATTAACTATCGGCGTGTTTATTGTTACCGTATTATATATTTTAGCCAACATTGCTTACTTTATTTTACTTCCGGCATTTGGCGATCCTGATGGTACAACACCAAACGCATTGGGAATCATGTTTGCCGATAATGATCGTGTAGCCACAGCTGCCTTATTCAGTTTTTTTGGCAATACTTCCATCTACATCATGGCCATACTCATTATCATATCTACCTTTGGTTGCAACAATGGTTTGATATTAGCAGGATCTCGTTTATTTCAATCGATGGCACATGATGGTTTATTCTTTAAACAAGCCGTTAAACTAAATGCGCATCAGGTACCTGCAACATCTTTATGGATACAATGTGGCTGGGCATCCATATTATGTTTAAGCGGATCATATGGTCAGCTACTTACTTATGCAACTTTCTCATCACTTCTATTTTACATTGTTACAATTTTAGGATTATTTGTACTCCGAAAAAAAGAACCGAACACACCAAGACCTTATAAAGCCTGGGGTTACCCAATTGTGCCGTTCTTGTATATTCTTATTACCTCCCTTATTTGCATTGATCTTTTAGTGTTTAGTTTCACAAATTCAATCATTGGGATTGTGATCATTTTACTTGGTATACCGGTATATTATTTGTTCAGTAAAAAACAAAGTGCTTAAACAATTCTTAAATAGTTACTTCGGATTCAACAAACAACAACGCAATGGTATTTATGTGTTGTGCACAATCAGTACTATTCTTTTTATAATAAGAATAACGTATCCTTATTTTATGAAACCGGTTGAGGTGAAGGTGGAACAAATAGAATTAATGGAAGAAGAGATCGAAGCCAAAAGAACGAATGCGCGCATTAACCATGCTAATAAAACGTTTCATCTTTTTGCATTCGACCCAAACACTGTAAGCTATAACGAATTAATAAAATTAGGTTTAAGTGAGCGCACTGCCGCTACTTTTATAAAGTTCAGAAGTAAAGGTTTTGTATTTAAACAAGTTGGCGATCTTAAAAAAATTTATGGTTTAAGTGAAAAAACATATGCTGCGCTTGAGCCTTATGTAGTTATCAAACATCAAACGAACCAATATAAAACCGATAATACAAAAAATAATACCGTTGCAAAAACTACCATCAAAAAAATTGAATTGAACACCGCAGACAGCATCATGCTGGTAGAATTAAAAGGTGTTGGTCCGGCTTATGCCAAACGCATCATAAAATACCGAACGCTTTTAGGTGGCTTTACAAAAACAGAACAAATAAAAGAAGTTTACGGGATGACGAATGAATTGTTTGAATTGATCTGTTCGCAAATAACCATTAACCCAAATGCCATTTCAAAGTTCAACATCAACAGCATTGATTTTAAAACATTAAATAAACACCCTTATGTTTCCTATGAAATAACCAAGCAGATCATGAATTATAGGAAACAAAACAAGATCAATGAAAACAACCTTATGGACGTTTTGCAGGATGAAGAGACAATAAATAAACTAAAGCCCTACCTGACCTATTAAACCATTGATATTAGCTGGTTTATGTGGTAAAATTTACATAAAAAACATCTGTTAGGTACCAAAAAAATGAGTAAATTAGCCTTTATTCATTGTAATTTTTTACTAAAAAATGAGCGATAAACAACGTACCATAAAACAGGCGGTTTCTCTTACCGGTGTTGGCTTGCATACAGGCCAACCGGTAACATTAACATTTAATCCGGCACCGGAAAATCATTGGTATAAATTTCAACGTGTAGATCTTCCTGAACAACCGATCATTGAGGCGGATGCTGATCTGGTGGTTGATACTTCAAGAGGAACAACCCTTGAAAAGAACGGCGCACGCGTTTATACTACCGAACATGTATTGGCGGCATTAGTTGGTTTAGGTATTGATAATTGCCTGATACAAGTTACAGGTCCTGAAATGCCAATAATGGATGGAAGTTCTTGGAAGTTCATTGAAGCATTAGAAGCAGCGGAAATTGTTGAGCAAAGTGCCGATCGCGAATATTTTGTTTTAAGTGAGAATCTTACTTATGAAGATCCTATCAAAAAAGTGGAGATGCTGGCAGTGCCTCAGGAAACTTACCGCACAACAGTAATGGTTGATTATAACAGCGAAGTATTAGGTACACAACACGCAAGCATTTATCATATTGACGAATTCAAGAATGAGATCTCAAAATGCAGAACATTTGTTTTTCTTCATGAATTGGAAATGTTATTGCAACATAATTTAATTAAAGGCGGTGCATTAGAAAATGCGATCGTTTTGGTTGATAAAGAAATTCCACAGGAAAAATTAGATTATTTAAGAACTGTTTTCAATAAAGAAACTGTTGAAGTAAAAGGGCGTGGTGTATTAAATAACACTAAACTTCATTTTTATAATGAACCGGCACGTCATAAATTATTAGATATCATTGGAGATCTTGCTTTGGTTGGAAAACCAATGAAGATACATGTTTTAGCTGCTCGTCCTGGTCATGCAGGTAACGTGGCCTTCGCTAAAAAAATAAAACAGATGATCAAGGATGAAAACATGCGCAAGAAAAAGAACTTGCATGTACCTTATGATCTAAACAAACCGGCTTTATACGATATCAATCAAATTCAAAAAATATTACCACACCGTCAACCATTTTTATTTGTTGATAAGGTGATGGAAATTACAGAAGAAGGAATTGTTGGGGTGAAGAACGTGAGTATGAATGAAGATTTCTTCAGAGGCCATTTCCCTGATGCGCCTGTTTTCCCTGGTGTAATTCAAATTGAAGCGATGGCACAGGTAGGAGGAATTTTTGCGTTAAGCAAAGTACCCGATCCTGAAAATTACCTCACTTACTTTATGAGTATTGATAAAGTGAAATTCAAAAATCAAGTAATGCCGGGAGACACAATCGTGTTCAAACTTTCGTTGATCTCTCCTATCAGAAGAGGAATTGTTCACATGCGTGGCGAAGCTTTTGTGAGAGATAAACAAGTAATGGAAGCCGAAATGATGGCATTGCTTTCAAAGGTTAAAGGAAAAGAAGTTAAACAAAGCGCCGAAGTATAAGATGATCTCAAACTTAGCATACGTTCATCCAAAAGCGAAAATAGGCAACAATGTAACTATTGAACCATTTGCCATGATCTATGGCGATGTGGAGATAGGTGATAATTGCTGGATAGGTTCTAATGCGGTGATCATGGATAAATCGCGAATTGGAAAGAACAACCGTATTTTTCCGGGTGCCGTTATTGGCGCTATTCCTCAAGATCTTAAATTTAAAGGCGAAGATAGCTTGGCAGAAATTGGTGATAACAATACCATTCGTGAATTTGTGACCATTAATCGCGGAACGGCAGACCGCATGACCACAAAAATTGGCAACAATTGTTTATTGATGGCCTACACACACTTGGGTCACGATTGTATCTTAGGTAACAACATCATCATTGCCAACAGTGGTAATTTAGCCGGACACATAACCGTTGAAGATAATGTGATCATTGAAGGAATAGTTGCAGCACAACAATTTGTAAATATTGGTGCGCACTCCTTTATTGCCGGCGCATCGCTTATTCGAAAAAGTGTACCGCCTTATATCAGAGTAGCGCGCGAGCCATTACAGTTTATTGGTGTGAATACAGTAGGTTTAACACGCAGAGGTTTTAGCAAAGAATTAATTAAGAACATAGAAGATATTTACCGCATCATTTTTGTGCGCGGACATAATATTACCAACGCGCTTGAGATCGTTGAGAACGAAATTCCGGATTCACTTGAACGAAAGCAGATCGTTGATTTCATTCGCGAACAAAAAGACGGTATCGTTAAAGGAATTTAATTACTTTGGAAAACACGGTATCCATAAGCCTTTCCTCGGTCTCAAAAAAATTCAATAAAGAGTGGATCTTTAAGGAAATTAATTTACAAATTAACCCTGGCTCAAAATGGGTTATTTTAGGAAGCAACGGTTCCGGAAAATCAACACTATTGCAAGTTATTTCAGGTTTTTTGATACCTGATAAAGGCAACATCACCTATCAGGCAAATGGTAACAATTTAAAAATTGAAGACGTAAATGATCTGATATCCTTTGCTTCGCCGTACATACAATTAAGTGAAGATCTTACCTTAACCGAATACATAGAGCATATTGCTTTATTTAAACCATTTCAAAAGAACATCAGCACCAAAGAACTCATCGATATTTTTGAATTAAAACATGCGGCTAAAAAAGCGATCAAGCATTTTTCGAGCGGCATGAAACAACGAACAAAATTAGGGATAGCCATCATGGCTGATGCGCCTGTGCTGTTTTTAGATGAGCCTTTATCAAACCTGGATGCCAATGGTATAAACTGGTACAAACAAATGATAAAGGAACACACACCACATAAAACAATTTTGGTTTGCTCAAATGCCATTAAAGACGAATATGGTTTTTGTGAAAAAGAACTAAATGTGAGCGATTATAAAACGAATTAACACTGTATTACCAAACAATTCATAAATTTGTACCATGCAACAAGGTTTAGATCTGGGCGACATGTTTATTATAGCATTTATTGCTATTGTTTTTATTGGAGGCGCTTATACAGTATTTAAATTCATGCGAAATAAAAACTAATGGGTATTCTAAATTTCATATTGTTCTTGAACCTGGGTGGTGGCGAAGTAGTGCTTATTTTGTTTGTGATCTTATTGATGTTTGGCGGTAAAGGCATTCCAAGCATAGCTAAAACTTTAGGTAAAGG
>JBIKKW010000133.1:0-7381 GCA_044360115.1 Bacteroidia bacterium | reverse complement strand
TACTCTTTAATTGATAAGCATAAATATCTGCCTGCTTATCGGCGTGAATGGAAGTGAAATAGATCTGTTTCCCATCCTTAGAGAATGCCGGTTGATTATCGTAACCGGGCCTATTGGTAACATTGGCAAACTCCAATATCTTTAACTTCTCCTTCACATCTAACTTCAACAGCCAAAGATCTGTTTCGGGTAATTGCGCCATTAATGGGAATTGAAAAAACAACGCCATTAAAATGAAGGCATAAATATCACGCTTGTTTTGCAACATGTTTATCATTAAAAAACTTTTGAATGATCACAAATACCAATACACCAACAACCATTCCATTTAATGCTCCGCAAATGATATCAATGGGATAATGAACACCTAAATAAATACGGCTGTAACCGATAATGAATGGCAAGATAAAAAACAGAAAGCGTACCTTCTTTGAAACAAAAAATGCCGCGCTCATAAAAAACAATGTAGTTATAGCAAAAGCATTGGAGGCATGGCTCGAAAAAAATCCAAACTGACCACCTTTATAATCATTTACACTATGTACTTTGTCTTTTATTTCCAAATTATGGCTCGGACGGTAACGCTTAACGCTATGTTTGATCATGTTCGTTGAAAGGTCGGATGTAGCCACTGTAAACCCAATAGCCAACAACAAAACAGCAGTTCGTTTTCCGTTAGAACGTTTGAAATAGCAATACAAAAATGCTGCAATAAATGGATAGATGAAGAAATCATTACTGATAACCCACATCACTTTATCCATGAAAGGTGTATGCCATGAATTGATCTTTAAAAACAATTCCTTATCCCAATATTTGAGCATTTCAACCACTTTTTAAAAATAGTCATTTTTTAATTCCTGAAGGTCTCAATGAACATAATTGATAGGAATTATGAGCAATTAACCGTTTAAAAGGTTTAAAAATTGATGTATAGGTTTTACAAGTATTAATTACATTTGATATTATAACCGATAATTATGTCATCAGAAAAAATTGAATCTTCGAAAGCACCTGAGCCGGTTGGATTATATCCGCATGCGCGACGTGTTGGCAATTTATTATTCTTAAGTGGCGTTGGTCCGCGCGAAAGAGGTACTAAAAAAATACCAGGGGTTGAACTGGATGAGAATGGAAACATTGTTAGTTACGATATTGCAAAACAATGCCACAGTGTGTTTCAGAATATTAAATATATTTTGGAAGATTCGGGGAGCAGTTGGGATAAGATAATTGATGTAACGGTTTTTTTAACCAATATGAAAGATGATTTTCCGATCTACAATAAAATATGGGCAGAATATTTTAAAGAAAATCCGCCGTGCCGCACAACCATTGAGATCAATAAGCTTCCAACACCAATAGGTATTGAACTAAAGGTAATGGCAACTATTGATTAATTCGTATTTTTTCACTAAATTGATAACATGAATAAACTTTTACTTTTAGCACTGGGGCTGTTTTTTACAACCGCATCACATTCACAAAATTTTGTGCAAGACACCATTATACAACCAACTTGTTTTAATGCGTGTGATGGCAGTGTGGTTTTTAGCACCACCACAACCACCGGGCCATTTACGGCAGTGCTAACTAACTCCGCTTCTTGCCCAAATACCACGGTGCAAAGTTCAAGCGGCAATTCCATTACCATTAATAATTTATGCGCATGTGCGGCAAATTATTCGGTGAGCTTTTATAATAGCAGTATGGTATTGGTTGGCTTTGAATTATTGCAGGTGCCTATTACTTCCACTGCACAATTGATATTAATGACACCAACCATTAATCCGGCAGCATGTTCAACCTGTTGTAACGGAAGCTTAACAGTTAATTATAGTGGCGGTTATGCCCCTTCACCCAACAATCCAACCGTAACTTTAGATGGTGTTGATCTGGGAACCAATTACAATCCATACCCAACTGTTTGCGTTGGGCAACACACCTTATGTGTGAAGGATCTAGCAAATTGTAAAGTGTGCACTACCTTTTCAATGAATTTTGTTGCTGTTGCAGGTATAAATGAACAAGCACCAACCTATCAATTTGAAATTTATCCAAATCCAACTACCGATCAGGTTGAGATCAGATCAACTGACCTTGCGATCATCGATGCAATATCGGTTTTAGATGTTGCAGGAAAAGAAGTATTCACTAAAAAATTGAATGGTACCGAAAAGAATATAAGAATTAGTGAATTAAAAGAAGGTGTCTACATCCTTCAGCTAATGAACCCGGATGGGATCTTACTTGGCAGAGAGAAACTCATAAAAATTAACCCATAAAAAAAGCGGCTCTAAATTGAGCCGCTTTTATTTTGCTTGAATATTTATTTTGAAATGGTATTGGTATTAACTTTTGCAATACTGTTCAAAGGTTTAAAATAATACGCCATTCTAAAACCAAAGAAATGACCATGGTTACTAAATGTATGCGAATAAGCTTGATTATCTATGGTGTAATTAACGGTGTTGCTTGCCATTTCACTTAAACCGGCATTCCATACAAATGCCCAGCTAAAAATGCGTCCCGATTGGTATACTTTTTCTCTCCCGGCTGCAAAACGTAAATTTAAATACCCGCCTTTATTACCGGTTGTTGTACTAGATAGGTAAACTACATTCGACGGGCCATCGTTACCTTTAACAGCTTCACTGTATTTATTTACATCTGCAACAAATACCGCGGCACCACCTGCACTTATAAACCACTTCCAGTTCTTACAATTCGGATTAAATTTATAAGATACCATTAATGGTAATTCAGCCAAACCTACTGTTGTTTCAACATTAGTAAAACGCTTACCCGGATTAATAAAGGAGTAATTCTCGGCAATGGCATCGCTAAAACCTAAAGAATTTAATCCCATGCCGCCTTCTATCATCCAATGGTTATTAAGATCATAACGACCAACCACATTTAACATACCGGTTCCATGCGAATTGTGATGGAATCGCGCGTTTGCATTTGCAGAGCCACTTGTGAACTTTGATTCGTTGCCATTCAAACCCAATTGAAGGCCCCAACGCCAAGTATTTGTTTCCTGCGCGAACGACATGCCCGCAGCTAAAGCTAAAATGAATACAAATGATCTTTTCATGATGATTTTATTTAATTTAAAGTTATAACAATAATTGAATTTTACAATGTTAAAATATGGTCCCATATGCTTAGACTTACCATAATTCCGAAAGTTTAATGCTCAAAAAATTAAATTTATCGGTTATAAACCATTGTTTGTGGGTAATTTTTTAAAATTGAGAGGTATTTTTGCCTAACTTGTGGGTAAAAATTAAGCGTTATGTTATTAAGAGAAAACAGTTCTATTTTAATTCCGATTGATTTCTCCAAACAATCGTTAGTTGCCGTTAGACATTCGTTTAACATTGGCAGATTAACCCATTCCAAACTTATAATCATGCATGTGTATAAGCACGGAAGTGCAGATCATGCTGCAGATCTTGAAAAATTAAAGACCGAAATAGCACAGGAATCGGGTTTAAAGGTTGAAACTTTAAATTACGAAGGTGATATTTATGAGGTTACCGATAAAAAAGCAGCCGAATTAGATTGCATGCTAATTGTAGCCGGACTTGATACGCATGTTCGTTTCAGAAGTTTTATGAACACCAACCAAGCCAGTAAATTCATTAAAAATGCCCCTTGTCCAGTAATTACCATTCGTTCGGCAAATAATCGTTTAGAGTGCAAAAATATTGTTCTTCCTTTTGACTTAAGTCCTGAGAGTCGCGAAAAGGTTGGTATTGCCGTTCAATTAGCAAATTATTACAAGGCAGATCTTCGTATTGTATCTGTGTTTCCTCCTAGCGATCACAAATACGAGAATAAATTATTACCTTACTTACAGCAGGTTAAAAAATTCATTAAAGAAAAAGGCGTTAATTGTACCAATAAATCTATTCCTGCAAATGATGTGGCCGAAGCAATTATTGATTATGCCAATAAAAATGAGTGTGATTTGATCATTCAAATGAATAAAAAGGATAAAAGCTTAGGTGAGATGTTTAGCGGAACTATGTCGGAAAAAATGGTTGACATCAGTAACATTCCTGTTTGCAGTATCAATCCAATGAAACGCGAAAGCTACAGTACCGGCATTCACTAATTTACACCGCCAAAATTATTAAGCAACATGGCTTTGCCCCATTTTTCTTTGCCATAATCTTTTTGAAGTTGCTTTTTAAAATCTGCTGTTTTCATGGCTTTCTTCTTTGTTTTTGGTTGGGCCAAACTTACTGTTGTTGGATTTACGAGCTCCACTTTCTTTGCAAAATAAATTGTTCCTCCATCCTCTGTAGCCAATCCCAAGATCATTCCGGGTAAGCCATTAAAACTTTCGGGTCCAAATCCGGGAATGATGTCATCCGTATACCATGCATAAACTCTGCTGCTGTCATTCTCTACCCAAATTGCTTTTCGGCAATTGTAACCTGCAATATTTCGTTGCCCGTCGGTAATCTTCCAAACACGCTTAGAAAGTGAATCATTTAATATGAATTCTTCGCCCCATATTTTCTTGAATGTGATCTTTGTATCCGCTTTCTTGTTCTGATAGGTCATGTTACGTGATGTTGCCCATTCAAAATTTTCGCGGTAATCTGTTTCAATTGGTTTAAAAACAGACATGGTATCATTAAAAAACAACTCAAATTCATCGATCTTAATTTTGTCACTTTCCTTTATCCATTCCTTTACATCTTCCCAATGTTTCAATCGCTTATGCAAATTGGTCTTTCGCTCATACGTAACCTTTCCGTAATTGATCTGCGCTTTTGTTTGCAATACCAACAAAAGACAAGTTAAAAGAAATACTATTTTAATATTCTTCTGATTCATCTTTTGTTTTTTGACTGTTGAATTTATAAGTTACGTTCAATAAGAAATAGCGTGTAATGATCTTGGTCTTCGTATCTGTTATAATATTGTTATATACTTGTCGGTTGGCAACAATGTTTTGGTTTAATAGATCGAACCCTTTTACAGAAACGATAAGGTTCTCCAGTTTCCCGAAATGCTTAGCCAAGGAGGCATTAATGATCACAAAATTGATATTGTATCCTGCAGTACGCTGGCTATTGATATTGTAATTAGCATCTGTTTCAATGAATATTTTTTTAGGCAACTCTACTCTGCCCGAAAAATTAAATTGCTGTGATGTATAAGGCTTATTGTTTTGATCATTAATGGTTGAATAAGGGATGTTATATTCATAATTTCCGCCAATGTCAAAAACATATTTTTCAAGATCGATGTTGAATTGCAATCCACCACTATACGTTGTGTTTTTGGTAGTATTGCGCACATTATTAATAATGTTATTATTGCTGTAAAAATTCAGGTTACCATTAATGCTAATGGCTAATACACGACTAAACATAGGAATGTTTCCGCCAAGCCATGCTGCACCGTTATAATTTCCGTTGATGTTTGTTGGTGTTGAAATGGAGCGACCGAGTGAATCATAAATCAAATTGCTGGAGAAAGCGTTTTGCGTAAAGTTGTAATTACCCCCCGACCAAAAATATTTTCCTGAAACCGGCTTGTATGAATTAAAATTTAAATTGAAGTTGTGTCCGAATGTTGGTACCAAATTAGGGTTACCCAAAGTAATAAAATTTTGATTGGCGTTGTTTGGTAACGGTTGCAATTGATTGATGCTTGGCTGCTGAGAATTTGTATTGTAAAACACATACAAATGTGTGTTTTGATTGAAGTTGTAATTGAAATTCATGAAAGGGAGCAGGTTTTGAACGCTTTGTTCAAAAATAGCGCCGGTATAGTTATTCGTGTTTGTAAGATCTACCTGACGCGCCTTTGCACCAATGCTAATACGATACTTCTTTAATTCATATATAAATCGCAGCTTCGCTTGATTGATCATTTTATCATTCGAAAAATCATTTGAGAAAACGGAATCCAAAACAGAATAATCGCCATTCAGTTTGTTTAATGATTTTTTATATTGGTCGTTTGTGTTATAAGTAAATTCATAATTAATTTCTGCTTTGATCTTCTTGGTAAATGGCTCGTAATAACTAACACTTCCGTTATGTGTTTGATTGGCGGAAACATTTTCTTTTTTCTGATCGATGTCACCCAAGGCATTAAGTGTACTCGTAAAGAACGAATTTGTTGTTTTTAATAAACCGTTGCTTTCGTTGCTTCCATAGGTTAAATTGTACTGTGCGTTCAATGTTCTATCCTTCTTTTTAAAAGAACGGTTTAACGTTAAATTCGAATTAAGATCATAGTTGGTTGATTGACTGTTATTGTCATTAACCGTTTCGCGTGTAATAAGATCGGAAGTGGTAGCGAAATTGTTTTTGGTATAGCTATTTGAATTATTAAGGTTATAATTGAGTTTTGGACTAAAGCTCAATTTTGTTAAGGAATCCAACTCGTGTTCGATATACAGATTAAAAGTATGTTTTTGATTTCTAGTGGTGTTTTTACTATAATTGTTTGTTACGTAATTAGTATCGGTTAAAAAATACTGACTTCGTTCATCGCTTTCGGTAACAAGGAAATTGTTTTTATAGGAATAATTTGAATTGATCTTTGTTTTTTTACTTAGCTTATCATTATAATAGATGCCGGAGTTTAATGTTTTAGGTACGCCACTAGCCTGATCCTGACCCGACATAAAAAAATTATTATCCTCATCCCAGGTATAGTTGTTTTCATTCTCTAAACCATACTTATCTATATCGCTCCAGCCAAACCCGGTTTTTGGTGTATTAGATCCCAATGCAAATACCGATATCTTTTGCTTATTTCTGAATCGGTTAACAAGCAATTCGCCTTCATGAAAATTCTGAAAATCACTTCCTGCCGACACCTTTCCAAAATAGCCCTTTTTCGCTTCATCCTTCAATTTCAGATTCATTACTTTAATGGTTTCATCGGTTGAATTATCGGCAGAGGCATTCTCATTTTTCTTTTCGTAAACCTGAACAGATTCTACACTATTTGCAGCCAAATTTTTTGTAGCCATGGTTGGGTCCGATCCAAAAAATTCATCCCCGTCAACCAAAACCTTACTTACCTCTTTTCCCTGAGAGGTTATTTTACCTTTTGAATCTACTTTTACACCAGGTAATCTTCTTAATAGATCTTCAACACTCGCATTGGGTTTAACTTTAAAACTATCTGCCGTATAAATGAGTGTATCGCCTTTGTAATAAACAGGATCTTTATAAGCGAATATGGTTACCTCATCAAGATCCATGCTCTTTGGCGGCATTATGATCTTATTAAAATTAATATCGTAATTGGTTTTACTACCTATAACATACAATACCTTATCGCCAAACTTTTTGAATGAAATAACAACTTTATAAGTATCAACAGGCAGGTCAAT
>JBIKKW010000001.1:0-74769 GCA_044360115.1 Bacteroidia bacterium | reverse complement strand
CTAACTCTCTGTTCCCTAAACAATCTTAAAAACAAATTAAACTATGAAAATGATCAGCAAAATTTACTTGCTTGGGCTTGCTATGGCCTTATTGCAAGGGTGTGGTGCAAATTATGAAAAATCAAGACAAGAAGAAGCGGCAACCAATGCCATGGCCGATTCGGTATCATCGCCACTGGTACCGTCGGTTGCTTCAAAAGTAACACACATCGATTCGCTCCGAAAATTCATTCGAACAGCCGATATAAAATTCAAAGTAAAAAATGTGGAACGATCAACCTACCGAATTGAAGATGCGATCACAGCGTCAAACGGCTTTGTCATAAATACAAGTCTGCACAGCCGCATCAATTATTCAAATGAATTTCGCATTAAAGAGGATACCGTTTTAAAGCGCACCTATTTTACGGTTGAGAACTATATCACCTTTCGCGTGCCAAACACCTTGTTAGACACTACGCTCAAACAAATTGTAGATCAGATCGATTATTTGGATCACCGCGTTATAAAAGCGGAAGACGTGAGCTTTAAAGCACTTAAAAATAAATTGAGCGAAAAGCGTTTCAACAAACACGAACAACGTTTAACCAAAGCCATCAACACAAACAAAACAAAAGATATTGTAGCAGCTGAAGACAATTTATTTAGCAAGCAAGAACAAGCCGATGAAAACGCCATTGCTAATTTAGAACTGAATGATCAGATCGAATACAGCACTGTGCAATTGCTCATCTATCAAGATGAACAAATGAAACAAGAGAAAGTGTATTCGGAGAACAAGCAGCCAAGCTATAAACCATCGTTTGGTAAAGAGCTTGTAGAGAGTGTAAAATTTGGTTGGGAATTAATTGAATTTATTTTTCTGATGATCGTAAAAATATGGCCAGTTATTTTAATTGTGTTGGGCCTGCTATATTTTATTAAGCGCCTCGGCAGTAAAAGCAAGTAATTATTTTAAAGCATAAGCAATGCTGGCAAGCGAAACAGAGATGTTTTCAACCTCTTTTAAGGCTTGCCAGCATCCTTCAATGGTAGCGCCGGTTGTGATCACATCATCCACCAAAAGAATATGTTTGTTCTGAAAAAATGATCGATCGGTTAAAGTAAAAACTGTTCCAACATTTTCCCAACGTTCAAATTTTTTCTTTTTGGTTTGTGTGGATGTTTCGCTACTGCGATGTAAAACACTTGTATTTACAGGTATTCCGGAGGCATCCGAAATTCCTTTTGCAAAACACGCGCTTTGGTTATAACCCCTTTGTTTTAATTTGTTAGGATGCAACGGTACGGGAACGATCACATCTATCCCCTCAAAAAAAGCACTGTTTACTGCACTTTGAAAAAGCTGTTTTCCCATGAATTCACCCAATGTTTGTTGATCCTCATATTTCAAGGCATGTAACAGTTTTTGCACCCGGCCTTGTTTTTCAAATTCAAACAGGCAAGTGGCATTTTTAACAGGCACCCTGCCCGCAAGCGCCATACTAATGGGGTTATTGGGGTTTAAATGGTAATTGCTTTTTGGTAAGGTAAGCAGGCACGCGTTGCAAATGAACTGTTCGTGTTCAAACAAAACCTCCTCACAGGCCTCACAGCTGCGAGGATAAATTAATGACATGAAATCGTTAATAAGTGCCATTTTTCGTCCCCGAAAGTAGTATAAATAGTTATTAATTTTACAGTAAATTTTTAAAATGACTCAGGAAGAATCAAAATCAAAGAAGCGCGGAATTGTATTGTGGATCATTATTGCCCTGTTATTAGGTACAAACGGATTTACCATTTGGCTATTGATGCAGGAGAAGAACACCGTTGCCGAAAAAGTTGTGGAGATAAAGACCGTTTATGTAGAGAAAGAAACACTGCAAAACGATCTGGCTGAATTGAAAAAGGATTTTGAAACCCTTCAAACTAACGATAAAGCCCTTCAAGCCGATATTGAATTAAAAAAGGCACGCATTGAGGAGTTAATGGAAGAAGCAAAAAAACACAAGGGCGATGCTTACATTATTGCGAAATTGAAAAAGGAAACCGAAACATTGCGTGAGATCATGAAGCATTATGTGTATACGATCGATTCACTTAATACCCTTAATCAAACATTGGTTGCCGAAAAGAAAACCGTGTTAAAGCAATTGGGTGAAGAAAAACAAAAGCAAGATGTGTTGAAGCAAGAGAAAGAGGAGTTGAAGAACACGATCGCAAAAGGAAGTATCCTTACGTGTTTTAATGTTTCGGCAAAAGGCGTGTATTTTAAAAAGGGCGGTAAAAAAGAAGTGGAGACAAACAAAGCGCGCAAGGCCACAAAAATAAAAGTGAACTTTAGTTTGGGCGAAAACAAAATTGCCAAGGCCGGCGAAAAACCGGTTTACATTCGCATTATTACACCCGATGGTAAAGAGATGGCAAAAAGTTACGACGACAGCTATAAATTTATATTTAACAAAAGTAATGGCTACTATGCCGGTAAAGAGAACATCAACTATGCAAACGTTGAAATTAGCGCCGCTACGTATTGCGAAGGTCAGGGCGAAATGGTACCCGGCAATTACATCATCGAAATTACCTGCGATGGCGCCGTTATCGGCAACACCAATTTAAAGCTCGATTAACACCTTAGGGGGAAATATTTTCTCCATAAATTCAATCTTTTCCTTAAATTTATCTCCTCATTAATGAGGAGATTTTGTTTTTATTATTTTCTAATTAGTATCATACAATGAAAAATACAGCACTTACACAATTACACATTTCACTTGGCGCAAAAATGGTGCCTTTTGCAGGTTACAACATGCCTGTTTCTTATTCTGGTTTAAATGAAGAGCACTTAACCGTTAGAAACGGTGTTGGTGTGTTTGATGTAAGCCACATGGGTGAGTTTCGTTTAAAAGGCGAAAAAGCGTTAGACCTAATTCAATTAGTAACAACTAACGATGCTTCAAAATTAACGGATGGCAAGGTTCAGTACTCTTGTTTACCAAACGATAAGGGCGGTATTGTGGATGATCTTTTAGTATACCGTTACAAGGCCGATGAGTATTATTTGGTTGTGAACGCATCTAATATTGAAAAAGACTGGAACTGGATCAAAAAGCACAACACCTTTGGTGTTGAAATGGTAGACATGTCGGAAGGCATGAGTTTATTGGCTGTTCAGGGCCCTAAAGCAATCACTACCTTACAAAAACTTACGTCTGTCGATCTTTCTAAAATGGAATATTATTCATTTACGGTTGATACAATGGCTGGTATTAAGGACGTGATCATCTCTAACACGGGATACACCGGTGCAGGCGGATTTGAAATTTATGTTGCTAATGCCGATGCCGAAAAAATGTGGAAAGCGGTATTTGAAGCAGGAAAAGAATTTGGTATTAAACCAATTGGATTAGGCGCTCGCGACACTTTACGTTTAGAAATGGGCTTTTGCTTATACGGTAATGATATTGATGATACTACTTCACCAATTGAAGCTGGTTTAGGATGGATCACAAAATTCACTAAAGACTTTGTGAACCGCGCACAAATTGAAGGCCACAAAACAAATGGTGTTTCAAAAAAATTAGTTGGTTTCGAAATGATCGATAGAGGTATTCCTCGTCACGATTACCAAATTGCTGATGCAAACGGAAACGTTATAGGTAAAGTTACCTCTGGTACTCAATCGCCAAGCTTAAATAAAGCAATTGGTTTGGGCTATGTAAAAACCGAGTTCTCAAAAGCTGATACTGATATCTATATCATGATCCGCGATAAAGCTATTAAAGCAAAAGTTACCAAAATACCTTTTTTACCAAAACCATAATCAATGCCTGAGGTAGAAGTTTGTTTTTCACCTAACGTTTATCCGTTGTTTCATAAAGACAATGCAACAGTTGTTGTTATTGATATTTTGCGCGCCACATCTGCCATTACAACGGCTTTTTACAATGGCGTTGCAATAATGATCCCGGTAGCAACTGTTGAGGAGGCCATGCATTATAAAAACCAAGGATTGATAGTTGCGGCCGAACGTAATGGAGAGATTGTTGAAGGGTTTGATCTTGGTAATAGTCCATTTGGTTACATGAACAGTAAAGTGAAAGGCAAAACAATTGCCATTACTACAACAAACGGAACACAAGCCATAGAGGCGGCAAAAAAAGCGCGCAAAGTATTGATTGGAAGTTTTTTGAATTTAGATACCATTATTGAACATTTAAAAGCGGAAAACAAAGATGTATTATTGCTGTGTGCAGGCTGGAAAAATAAATTTAATTTGGAAGACACTTTGTTTGCCGGAGCAGTTGCCGATGCGCTTATAAGTAAATATGATTATACAACAACCTGCGATTCGGCCATTGCAGCGGGCCAGTTGTATCATTTAGCAAAACATGATCTGTACGAATTCTTATCCCTTTCATCGCACCGTAACCGCTTGCAAAAACTAAACCTGGAGCGTGACATCAAATATTGTTTAACACCTAATCAATGTCCTGTAATTCCTGTAATGGAAAACGGCGTGTTGGTAAAAATGTGATCGCTTGAAAAAACATTGTTTTCTCATCGGCCTATTGATCTCCTCTTTTTTTGCCATCGCTCAAAAAGATTCCACTAAAAAACACAAGTTCAATTATTATGCCATGTGGGGCTATAACCGCGTAGCTTATACAACCAGCACCATTCATTTTAAAAACGATGGAACGGTTGGAAATGAATATGGTCCGTATGATTTTAAGATCATTGATGCAAAAGCGCATGATAAACCGGATTTTGATCAGATCAACGATGTGTTGAATCCTACCATCCCGCAATACAATATTCGACTAGGATTGTGGTTCAATAATAAGAACGATGAAGGAATTGAGATCAATTACGATCACACAAAATATGTTGTAACAGATGACCAAGTAGTGCATTTTAAAGGCGCAATAAACGGACAGTATGTAGATAAGGATTCGGTATTAGACAGACGTTATTTTCATTTTGAACACACCGATGGCGCTAATTTTTGGATGGTGAATTACATGAAGCGCAATAAGATCTATTACCCAAAGAACAGCAATTTTAAATTCAGTTATGTAATGAAAGCGGGTTTTGGAATTGTGGTACCGCGAACAGACGTGACTTTATTTGGACATAACTTAAACAACAACTGGAAAGTATCAGGAATAAGTACCGGCCTTGAAATGGCCTTGCACGCCGAGTTTTACAAACATGTGGTAATTGAATTTTCCGGTAAAGGCGGCTGGGCCAATTATATAAATGCATTTGCTGTTGGTAAAGGCAACGGTAAAGTGAGCCATAAATTTGGTTTCCTCGAAGGCATATTGGTTGTTGGATACCAGTTTTAATTATAGCGAAAGGTGCTTTGCACTGATCTCTTTCCCAAAAAATTTTCCTGCTTGTGAGTTGAAGTTTTCCGGTGTTTCGGTGGTATAAAATTCAAGTGTGCCGTTTTTTGTACACTTGGCATCCATTTCTTTATGACGTTGTAAATAATCCTTTAATCCTTTGGCAACAATTTCACCTTGTGGTAATAAAGTGATGTGTTGCGGTATGTATTGTTTGATCTTATTGATCAATAACGGATAATGTGTGCATCCTAAAATGATCGTATCTATTTCGCTGGATTGAGATAACAAATGCTGTACGTTTTTTTGAACGAAATAATTTGATCCCTCGTTATTGAACTCATTGTTCTCGATCAGCGGAACCCACATTGGGCAAGCTTCCTGATATACTTTAAGTTCAGGAAAGAATTTTTCGATCTCAATAGGATAAGAATTTGAAACAACGGTACCCGTAGTTCCAAGTACACCCACATGTTTTGTTTTCGATAAATTTCCTACGATCTCCGTTGTTGGTCTGATAACACCTAACACCCTTCTGCTTGCATCAATATTTGGCAGATCTTTTTGTTGTATATTGCGTAAAGCCTTTGCTGAAGCCGTGTTACAGGCAAGAATAACCAAATGACAGCCTTTTGCAAACAATTCATTCACGCACTCCAAGGTGTATTGATAAACGGTTTCAAAACTTCTTGTGCCGTATGGTGCACGGGCATTATCTCCCAAATACAAGTAGTCGTATTGTGGCAATTCCTTTACTATTTCCTTTAAAATAGTTAGTCCGCCGTATCCTGAATCAAATACACCAATTGGTCCGGGAGCTGCACTTAAGGGTAATTGTTGCGTCATTTATTCCGAAACAAATATAACCAAAATACAGCTTTAAAATTTATCTTTGCAATTATGTTCAAGAAGGAATTAGATCCTGAAGATTATTACATGAGTCCCGAGGGCTACATTGTTTTTACAGAAAAGTACCATTTAAAAAGGGGGTATTGCTGTAAAAGCGGTTGCAAACATTGCCCTTACGGTTATAATAAAAAGACCGGCAAGTTTGATAAGAAAAAAGAAGAGTAAAGCATTACTAAAAGAGCATTAAATTATGACCAATACAGAATTTCAATCGTATATTTTACAAGGCATCCCTTCACAATTACCGGAAGTTAAACCTTACGAATCAAACATTAATCATGCGCCAAAACGTAAGGCCATTTTAAATGACGAAGAGAAAAAACTGGCACTAAAAAATGCTTTACGTTATTTTGATCCAAAGCATCATGCAGTATTGGCAAAGGAATTCTTAAATGAGTTAAATACATACGGCCGAATTTACATGTATCGTTTTCGTCCCGATTATAAAATTTACGCGCGCCCAATTTTAGATTATCCGCACAAAAGTTTACAAGCAGCTGCCATCATGCACATGCTGAGTAACAATTTAGATTATGCGGTAGCACAACATCCGCACGAGTTGATCACCTATGGAGGAAATGGCGCCGTATTTCAAAACTGGGCGCAGTATTTGCTTACCATGCAGTACTTAGCTACTATGACAGATGAGCAAACACTTGTTTTATATAGCGGTCACCCTATGGGATTATTTCCTTCACATAAAGATGCGCCGCGTGTTGTGGTTACCAATGGCATGATGATACCGAATTACAGCAAGCCCGATGATTGGGAAAAATTCAACGCCTTAGGTGTAACGCAATACGGCCAAATGACCGCCGGAAGCTTTATGTATATTGGTCCGCAAGGTATTGTACACGGCACTACCATTACAGTTATGAATGCAGCCCGTAAGAAATTTAAAACGGAAGTAGAACGTAAAGGTAAATTATTTGTGACCTGTGGCTTGGGCGGAATGAGCGGTGCGCAACCTAAAGCTGCAAAAATTGCAGGCTTGGTTTCAATTACTGCTGAAATTAA
Organism: Bacteroidia bacterium; assembly: GCA_044360115.1. GTDB lineage: Bacteria > Bacteroidota > Bacteroidia > B-17B0 > Aurantibacillaceae > Aurantibacillus. Next base: position 67,510 of record JBIKKW010000001.1, on the reverse strand, counting down.
CCCAAAGGCTGTTCAAACCCGTCATTCACAAGGTTGGGTAGATGAAGTGCATGAGAACCTTGATAATTTAATAAAAGCCGTTCGTCAGTCACAGGAACGTTATGAAGCTAAGAGTTATGCCTATCAAGGAAATGTAGTAGATCTTTGGGAACGATTGTTGAAAGAGAACATGATGGTTGATATTGGTTCTGACCAAACATCCTTGCATAATCCGTGGGCCGGCGGTTATTATCCTGCAGGCTTTTCATTAGAAGAAAGCAATAAGATGATGGCAGAGGAACCGGCTCGTTTTAAGCAAGAGGTTCAAAAAACATTGGTTCGTCATATTAACGCCGTGAATTCATTTGCTGCTAAAGGCATGTATTTCTTTGATTATGGCAATGCATTCTTATTGGAAGTATCACGTGCCGGTGGCGATGTGTTCAAGAATGGAAAGGCTGGCGATTTTAAATATAATTCTTACGTACAAGATATTTTAGGCCCAATGTGTTTTGATTATGGTTTTGGTCCTTTTAGATGGGTATGTACCTCAGCCAAATCGGAAGATCTTGCCATGACCGATAAACTGGCTGAAGAAGTTTTGACCGGAATTTATAAAACAGCACCGGAAGAGATCAAACAACAATTGAACGACAACATTGTATGGATCAAAGATGCCATGCAAAATAATTTAGTGGTTGGTTCGCAAGCCCGCATTTTATATGCTGATAGCGAAGGACGTATAAAAGTGGCGCAAGCAATTAATAAAGCTATTCGTGAAGGAAAAATTTCGGCACCTGTTGTGTTAGGTCGCGATCATCATGATGTGAGCGGAACCGATTCGCCGTACCGCGAAACGTCTAACATTTACGATGGCAGTAAATTTACGGCGGATATGGCTGTGCAAAATTTTGTGGGTGATGCATTCAGAGGAGCCACTTGGATAAGTTTGCATAACGGCGGTGGAGTAGGTTGGGGCGAAGTGATAAACGGCGGTTTTGGTTTGGTGTTGGATGGTAGTGCAGATGCAGACAGACGTTTGGAACAAATGTTGTTTTGGGATGTGAATAATGGAATTGCCCGCAGAAGCTGGGCACGCAATAAAGAAGCTCAATTTGCCATTAAGCGTGAAATGGAACGCACACCAAATTTAAAAGTTACCTGGGCAAACGAGGTGGATGATGATGTGTTGAAGGGTTTGATTTAAAAGGAATTCGGCTAATTTTTTATCGCCAGTTTTATAAGAATTCTCACGTCCTTCGTCATTGCGAGCGCAGCGAAGCAATCTCACACAACGATTTGGAAGATCTATTCTACACCAACTTCTTTTGAAAGATCATACCAATTGGGATTTATTGATAGTATTAGATTCTCTTTTTTAGTACGACTACCGCCTTTAATTTGTTTTTCTCTAGCAATTGCATCTTCAATGCTTAAATGAACTTCATAATACACTAGTTTAGTTAAAGCGTATTTAGATGTAAAACTCTTTTTAAATGCGGCATTGCGATGCTCGTATAATCGCCTTACAATATTTGATGTGACACCCGTATAAAGCGTAGTATTACTGCTGTTTGTTAACATATAAACGGCGCCTCCTCTCTTCATGTTTCATTATTTTAAGGGGAACAAAATTATAATAAACACAATGGAATTATTGCTTCAATTTGTAGCAATATTAATTGTTCTGTGTTTGAGATTGCTTCGTCGTTCCTCCTCGCAATGACGAGTAGTTTTTTTCATCTGCCTTGTAATTATGAATGAAACAATTTCACACCAAACGTCATTGCGAGCGTAGCGAAGCAATCTCAAACTCTGCGAGACCATTAGACCTTCTGTGCTTTTAATACGAAGAAATGTAATTTGGATTTTTTTAGCGTTCTAATAATTGTCGGAGCTCTGCGGTTAAAAAACGATTACTTCAAAACAACATACGTAACCCACGCACTGGCATAAGCCAACACGGTTAAATAAACGAATTGCAATAAGGGCCACTTCCAGCTTTTGGTTTCACGTTTTACGGTGGCAATGGTGCTGATGCATTGCATGGCAAATACATAAAACACCACCAAACTAAAACACACGGCCAACGAATAGGTTAATGTGCCATCTGCATTTTTCTCATTCATTAATTTTTCTTTGATACTTTCTTCATCCTCATTATCACTCGCACCATAAATAGTTGCCATGGTTCCAACAAAAACTTCGCGCGCCGCAAAAGATGTAACAATGGCAATACCTATTTTCCAGTCGTAACCAAGCGGACGGATAGCAGGCTCCATAGCTTTTCCAACATAACCAATATAGGAGTTCTCTAACTTTTCACTTTCTAATTTTTTATTCAACTCCGGAGTTAATTGTTGTGATTGTTCTAATTGTGTTTTTTGTTGATCTAGTTCATTTAATTTGTTACCCGGACCAAAATTGCTCATGAACCAAAGGATGATTGAAATGGCTACAATTATTTTTCCGGCATCAAACACAAACACTTTTACTTTATTGATCACAGATAATGCTACATTCTTAAACAACGGCCAACGGTAAATAGGCATCTCCATCATAAAAAAGGATGCCTCTTTGGTCTTTAATAATTTTTGCATCACAAATGCTGTGATCAAGGTGAATACAAACCCCAATAAGTATAAACCAAACAAAACCACGCCTTTTAAATTCAACACGCCAAACACCATGCTATCCGGAAACATCATGGCTATTAGCAAGGTGTAAACAGGTAAACGCGCCGAGCAACTTACTAATGGCAACACAAAAATGGTGATCAATCGTTCTTTAAAATTACTGATAGAGCGCGTAGATAAAATAGATGGAACCGCACATGCCGTGGCACTGATGATGGGGATAACCGATCGACCGTTCAATCCAAACTTGCGCATGAGCTTATCCATTATAAAACTGGCACGCGCCATGTAGCCGGAGTCTTCAAGCAAGGCAATAAACACAAACAAGAACGTAATTTGCGGTACAAACATCAACACACCACTAATCCCTGCAATAACACCGTCGGTTAACAGATCATTCAACATCCCTTGCGGCATGCTGGTTTTAGCTACAGCACTAATTTTCATAAAGCCCTCTTCTATCCACATCATCGGATATTCAGCCACATAAAAAATAAATTGAAAGATGATGAAAAGGATGAATAAGAAAACAGCGTATCCAAATATCTTATGGGTTAATACCTTATCAATTTTTGAAGTGAGTTCTTTCAAGCGCAGTTCGGCCGGGGTTTTTACACAGAGGCCATAAATGTATTTGATGTTCTTAAAGCGATAGATCTTATCTTCTTCTTCCCATTTCAAAAGATCTTCTTTTTCTTTACCATTTAAAATAAATTGTTCGAATACCTGTTGTAAATATGTTTTTTTAGTTTGTAGATCATAAAATTTAGCACTCGATGGTTTTGCCTCGATTATAGCTGCTTTCAATTTATCTATGCCTTCTTTGCTTCTCGAATCAACCGGAATAACTGAAACACCTAACAACTCTTGTAGCTTTGGAATGTTGATCTCTATGTTTTGCGAAACGGCTTCATCATACATATTCAAAACAACTACTGTTCTCATGCCCATATCAAGGGTTTGAGTGGCCAGTAATAAATTTCGTTTTAAGTTGGTTGAATCAAGCACCAAAACCACCACATCCGTTCTTTCTTTTTCAGAAAGCAAAGTTGAAACAGCTACCTCTTCATCAATGGATTTCGAGAACAAACTGTAGGTTCCCGGAAGATCGATCAGATTAATGGTTTGTTCACCGATCTTGAATCGCCCTTCTAATTTATCTACCGTTACACCGGTATAGTTTCCTGTTTTTTGATTTAATCCGGTGAGGCCATTAAACAAGGTTGATTTTCCGGCGTTCGGATTGCCGAGTAACGCTACGTTAAGTTCTTTTTTATCAGTGCTCACCGCTTTAGTTTAGAGTATCAACCAAAATATGTTTGGCTTCGTTTTTACGCAGACTAAGTTCGTAACCCGAAACGTAAATTGCAAACGGACACCCTAAAGGAGCCACCATGGCTACACTCAGCTCTTCGCCCGGAAAACAGCCCATCTCAATTAATTTTGAGCGATATGGCGTATCCTCGATCAGTTTAATGATCGCTTTTTCGCCGGGCTTTAATTCAGATAAGTGCTTTTCCATAATTTTACTTCGTAAAGCTCCAAAAAACCATCATTATTTGAAATACCTTAATTGTGGTATTTTGAATTAGCCACAAAGACACGAAGGCACAAAGGTTGGTTTCTGTGATCCGTTTAATGCATGTGTCGTCACCCTGTCCCGATAGATTTCGGGATTGTTTCAGGGTCTCAGCACTCAATAATCAGCTAAGAATTGAGATGCTGAATTAGCCCCGAGAACTATTGGAACAGCATGACTTTGGTAAATGAACTTAGTGAATTAGGTCAAAATTTGTAAACCTAAAACAAAACCCCGCTTAAGTTGTTGTATTAATGTATTTTAACGATTAACAGGCAATAAAAAGCCCAACTTTCGTTAGTTAAATTTAGTATATTTGTGATAATGAAAATTGTAGACGGACCAGGCTTTATTCCCGGAGATCTATTGGCTCAGATCAATAGTCCGGATGACCTTAAAAAGCTTACAAAAGAGCAATTGCCGCAGCTTAGCAATGAGTTGAGGCAATTTATTATCGACCTGGTTTCTGTTAAAGGCGGGCACTTTGGCGCATCGTTGGGTGTGGTTGAGTTAACCGTTGCCTTACATTACGTTTTTAATACCCCATACGATCAATTGGTTTGGGATGTGGGCCATCAGGCATATGGGCATAAGATACTTACCGGTCGCCGCGATGTGTTTCATACCAACCGCAAATACAAAGGCATTAGTGGTTTTCCAAAGCGCTCCGAAAGTGAGTTCGATACCTTTGGTGTTGGCCACTCGTCTACCAGTATTGGTGCGGCTTTAGGTATGGCTGTTGCCAGCAGATACCAAGGCATTAAAGATAAACAACATATTGCCGTGATAGGCGATGGATCTATGACAGCGGGTATGGCGTTTGAAGCCTTGAACCACGCCGGTGTTGAGAATGCAAACTTATTAGTGGTGTTAAATGATAACTGTATGGCTATCGACCCTAATGTTGGGGCTTTAAAGGAGTATTTGACAGACATTACTACATCACACACATATAACAAAGCAAAAGATAAGGTTTGGGAATTGTTGGGTAAGATCAGCAAATTCGGACCAAACGCGCAAGAGATCGCTTCAAAAATTGAGAATGCGGTTAAAACATCGTTACTCAAACAAAGCAACATGTTTGAATCGCTTAAGTTCCGCTATTTTGGTCCGGTTGACGGCCATGATGTAGAGCGTTTGGCATCCATTTTAAATGATATTAAAGATATTCCGGGCCCAAAGATATTACACGTTCTAACCAAAAAAGGCAAGGGATATAAATTTGCGGAGGAAGGTAATGAAACCGTGTGGCATGCGCCGGGCGTGTTCAATAAGGAAACAGGGGAGATCATTAAAGTAACTCCAAAAAATCCGCAACCCCCAAAGTACCAAGATGTATTTGGGCACACCATAGTTGAATTAGCAGAAAAGAACCCGAAGATAATGGGTATCACCCCTGCTATGCCTAGTGGCTGCTCATTGAACATCATGATGAAAGCCATGCCCGACAGAGCAATTGATGTGGGTATTGCCGAGCAACATGCCGTTACTTTCAGCGCCGGATTGGCAACACAGGGCTTAACGCCTTTTTGTAACATTTACTCATCCTTCATGCAACGCGCCTATGATCAGGTTGTGCACGATGTGGCACTTCAAAAATTAAAGGTTATTTTTTGTTTAGACAGAGGAGGAATTGCGGGGGCAGACGGACCAACACATCACGGTGCATTTGATATCGCGTATTTCAGAAGCATCCCGAATATGATCGTGAGTGCGCCAATGAACGAAGAAGAACTTCGTAATTTGATGTACACAGCGCAACTGGATGAAACGCCGGGTTGCTTTAGTATCCGTTATCCGCGTGGAAATGGTGTGATGGTAGAATGGAAAACACCTTTCAAGAAAATTGAGATCGGTAAGGGAAGAAAAGTAAAAGATGGAAAAGATGTAGCCATTGTTTCGATTGGCACAGCCGGAAACCTTGTTACTGAAGCCATTCAAGCATTAGAGAAAGAAAATATTTCGGTAGCGCAATACGATATGCGTTTTGCAAAACCAATTGACGAAGAATTATTACACGAGGTATTCACCAAATTTGATAAGGTTATTACTGTTGAAGACGGTTGTATCATGGGCGGTATGGGAAGCGCGGTATTGGAATTTATGGCCGACAACCAGTATGCTGCACACGTAAAACGTTTAGGTATTCCTGATAAATTCATTGAACACGGTGAGCCGTCTGAATTATATGAAGAGTGCGGCTATTCGCCAAGCGCCATCGCACAAGCTACCCGCGAGATCATCACAGAAGTGGTGAAGCACAAGAAGAAGGTGGTATAGTATTAAACCACTGATCTCACGAATTATTACAAAGCAAACAATTGGTTTTGAAGAATTATCACCTTTTGTTTTGATTAATTAGTGCAATTTGTGGCTTTTTTGGCTAAGATTTTATGGGTGTTTTCACCAACTACAATAAAATTCTCAATTCATGGCTATTATCTAATTACTTGTTTCAAAAACCTTTAAACCTTATATTTGTTGAATTAGAAATAAAATTCTAAAAGCAATGAGTGTAAATTTTGAAGAAACATTTGAAGCTAAATTAGCTAAGAATGACATGATCGAGCCAAAAGATTGGATGCCCGAAAATTATCGCAAGCATTTGATCCGCCAAATTTCACAACACGCACACAGCGAAGTAGTGGGGATGTTGCCTGAAGGTAACTGGATAACCCGCGCTCCAAGCCTACGTGCTAAACTGGTGCTATTGGCTAAGGTGCAAGATGAAGGCGGACACGGCTTATACTTGTATACCGCTGCTGAATCATTGGGTATTAGTCGCGATGAGTTGTTAGATGCATTACACACCGGCAAAGCAAAATATTCATCTATCTTTAATTATCCTACCTTAACCTGGGCCGATATTGGTGCTATTGGTTGGTTGGTTGATGGCGCTGCTATTATGAATCAGGTAATGTTACAGCGTACTTCATACGGACCATACGCTCGTGCTATGGTTAGAATTTGTAAGGAAGAAAGTTTTCACCAACGTCAAGGTTATGAGGTTATGACCAAATTAGCCTTTGGTACGCCTGAACAAAAAGAAATGGCTCAGGATGCCTTAAATCGCTGGTGGTTCCCAACTTTAATGATGTTTGGTCCGCCCGATTCAGAAAGTCCTAATAGCGATAACGCGATCAAATGGCGCATTAAACGCGAAACCAATGATCAGTTACGTCAGCGTTTCGTGAATCAAACCATTCCTCAAATTGAATATTTAGGCTTAACCTGCCCTGATAAGAATTTGAAATGGAACGAATCAAAAAAAGGATACGATTTCAGCGAACCAAATTGGGTGGAGTTTAAAAATGTGATCCATGGCAACGGCCCTTGTAATAAAGAGCGTTTAGATGCGCGAAACAAAGCGCATAAAGATGGTGCATGGGTGCGCGAAGCAGCGGCTGAGTTCGCACGTAAGCAAAACGAATCGCAAGTAGCAGCATAATTAATTTTATAAAAAAAGAATATGGCAGATAGTCAAGGACCTTTGTGGGAAGTGTTTGTACAAAAAAAAGCGGGACAACCGTTTGTACATTGTGGTAATTTACACGCGTTTGATAAAGAAATGGCATTGCAAAATGCACGCGATCTATACACCCGCCGTGGTGAAGGAATGGCTTTGTGGGTAGTGCTTTCAAGCAATATCGTATCAAGCAGTCCCGAAGATCAAGGAAGTTTTTTTGAACCAAGTAACGATAAGATTTTCCGTCACCCTACTTTTTACCAAATACCGGATGGTGTTGGACACATGTAATGCATTTTAAATGAATAACGAATTATATAACTATACTTTAAAGTTAGCCGATAACGCGCTGGTACTGGCGCAACGCTTAAGCGAGTGGACCGGACACGGACCGTTTTTGGAAGAGGATCTGGCGCTAACGAATGTTACTTTAGATATTTTTGGCCAGGCAAAGGCCTTATTGGAATACGCTGCAAAGCTTGAAGATAAAGGCCGCACAGAGGATGATCTGGCGTATTTCAGAAATGAAAGACACTTTACCAATTGTTTGATATGTGAGCAACCAAATGGCGATTATGCAAAAACCATTTTACGCCAGGCTTTCATTGATTCATTTGATTTCTTGTTGTACTCACAATTGGCAAAAAGTAAAGATGAAACATTGGCGGGCATTGCTGCTAAATCATTAAAAGAGATCACTTATCACAAACGTCATTCGCACAGTTGGGTAAACCGTTTTGGTAATGGAACCGAAGAAAGTAAAACACGTTTACAAACTGCCATGAACGAGCTGTGGCGATATACAGGCGAGTTGTTTGAAACAACAGACGATGATCTGAAATTAGTAAAGGAAGGAATTGCGGTTGATTTTAGTTCATTGAAACACGCTTGGGAAAAAGAAATTACCGAGTTGTTGCAAAAAGCAAACGTAACAATTCCTGAAAATACATTTATGCAAACCGGTGGCCGTAAAGGTGTTCATACCGAGCATTTAGGTTATTTGTTGTCGGAAATGCAGGCATTGCCACGCATGTTGCCCGATGCAAAATGGTAATTAATGAGTGAGCCAACCAATAACTGGAAAAAGTTTTTTGATTACTTCCCTGATATTTGGCAATATCTGGTGATCATCGTGATCATGATCGTTGCAGCCATTTTTATTTTATAGTTGATCAATCAATGAAACTAAAACTGTTTATTGTTTTCATTTTGTTGACCGCATTTATGTATTCACAGAAGGCAGAGGTGGTTAAGATCAAACGAAAGGAAATTGAAAAGGCCGGCAAATTGGCAGATATCCTTAAGGACATTCCTACTAACTGCGAAATAAAATCTTATGTGTTTTCAATAGTTTTTAATGGAAGCGAAAGTTCGTTAACCATTAAAGGACAAGAACTGAACGAATTCAGATATATTTTACTGAATGTAAATACCAAACAGTTTTTTATTGAGAAGATCCAATCAAACTGCAAGCCAAGACCTAAAAGCAGATACAAGGTTATTATTGAAGATTGATCCGATCATCCAGTCATCTTGCGATCACTAATACCAAGCAACTTTCAGTCGCTTTAAAAATTTTATTTATCTTTACGCATGGCAAATGGTAAAATGATCATATTTTCTGCCCCATCGGGTTCAGGTAAAACAACCATTGTGCGCCATTTATTAAGTAAATTTTCCGATCAAATAGAGTTTTCTATCTCAGCTACAAGTCGTGCTAAACGAGGAGTAGAGGAGAACGGTAAAGACTATTATTATTTTACACTTGAAGAGTTCAAGCAAAAAATAGCCAACAAAGAATTTTTAGAGTGGGAAGAAGTATATGCCGGTGCCTACTACGGAACGCTTCGCAGTGAGGTTGAGCGCATTTGGGCAAAAGGTAAAGCCGTTATTTTTGATATTGATGTTGAGGGCGGCTTGAATTTAAAAAATCAGTTCAAAGAAAATGCTTTATCTGTATTTGTAATGCCCCCAAGCATTAAAATATTAGAGGAGCGTTTAAATTCAAGAAGTACAGACAGCCCCGAAAGTATTGCACGCCGTGTAGCTAAAGCCGAAAAAGAATTAAAGACCGCCGAACTTTTTGATTGTTTTATTTTGAACGAAGTGCTCGAAGACGCCTTTGTGAAAGCCGAAGCAGTTGTAACTAGTTTTTTACAAAATAAAAAAGCGACCAAGTAGGTCGCTTTTGTTTTTATAGAATGTGTTATAATTAAGCAGTTCCTGTTTTTCTAACGCCGGTTGTTTTCTTAACACCCGCAACAGCTTTTGCTTTACCTGTATCTTTAGCAACGGTTTTCTTTGCAGCTTTTGCTTTCTCGTCAGTTGCTTTTAATGCTTTTGCTTTATCTTCAGCGCCCTCTTTATTTTCTTCTTCAGTTTTTAAGTTACCAGTGCTTTGTAAAATATTATACCAGCTAAATAATTTGCGCATGTTACTTACATAAACACGCTCTTTATCGTAATCAGGTAATATTGCACCAAAATAAGCCTCAACAGCTTTATCGTCTGCTTTGTGATCAACTGCTGCGCCACCTTTTTCTTTTTCAAAAATAGCGGTCATGATCTCGTTCAATGGCTTATCATCACCCGTTGTGAACATACTGATGTCACTTAAAGTTGAAACCTTTGTTGTAGCATATACATTCACACGCTTCTTATCTGTTAAGCCTTCTACAATAATACCATTCTTGCTTTGTGCTACAATTTTGTACAAACCGGGTTGGCCTGTAATTGAAATAAATCCTGATAGATCGATCATTTTTCTAATTTTTTTGGGATAACAAAGATATGTTTTTCCTACAATCCACAAATAATTTTTTATATTTATTTTTTGGATAGCCCATGGATATTGCCTTGAACGATAGCGAACTAGATGCTTTTTACAGGCAGTATTTTTATTATTACAACACTTTAGATGTTAAATGGCAGCGCAAATTTGTTCAACGAGCCATTTATTTCATGAATTCAAAAGTGATCATTGGTGCAGATGGATTTCAGATCAATAACAAAGTAAAGGCCATTGTTTCTGCAAGTGCCGTTCAATTAACACTTGGTTTAGATACCTGGGATTACGATTATTTTTTACACATCATCATTCATCCGCGCATCTATACCGATCAGCAAACCAATTTGCAATTCAAAGGCGAGACCAACTTACAAGGACACATTCGTCTTAGTTGGTTAAGTTTCATCAACGGGTATAAAGATCCGCATGACAACATCAATTTAGGTATTCATGAATTTACACATGCGCTGAGGTTCAATGGCATCAGGGGTAATGAACAGGATTACTACATGAAATATTTTTTCATACGCTGGTTAGGCACTGCCTATGAGGCTTACGCGCATATCAAGCAAGGTAAAGAAAGCATTTTTAGAAGCTATGGTGGTGCAAATATTCATGAATTTACCAGTGTTTGTTTCGAACATTTCTTTGAATCGCCACAACAAATAAAAGACCACTATCCGCATCTCTTCTATAACACAGCCGTATTGTTGAATCAATGCACCTTAAATGAAAAAACAAAGATCGATATACGCGAGCAAATTTTGGTTGAAAAGAATACGATATTAAGCCCGTTGAATTCTTGTAAAGTTAAGCAGGATATTAAAAGTGAATCCTCTATTCCACTGATCATCATTAGCGCAGCCATAATGCTCATCACAGCAATTAAGATCGGTTTTTTTACCGGTCCGAGTTTGATACTATTCATGATCACTTTGTTTTTTTATTTCCGGCTTGAACATAATTTTATTGAACTGGAGGCAGATCAAAAAACCATTACCATCACCAAAGGTTATTTTATTGCCAAGCGCTGGGACAGGAAACAAATTTTACTTTCGCAAGTGGTAAACCTGCAATACAATGTGGAAGGGCTAAACACCGATCTGGTATTTGTGTATTACAACTTTGACGACAAACATTTTTATGAAGAGAGTTTGCAATGCGATTCGGCAAAAGTTCATAATTTGATACAGGAATTAAAGCAAAACAAAATTGCCATTAACCGAATTGACTAATAGATTAAATTTTTTGTACTTTAGCACAAATTAATTTCAAATGAAATAACCATGTTGCTTTAAACACATGCGCAATTAACAAACAGGGTTATTCCATCTGGCAAATAAAACACAACAACGTAAACACATGAAATACGCCGCCATACCTAATGGTTTGTTTGTAGACAACAGAAACAAATTCAAAAATCATTTAAAGTCTAACTCACTTGCTGTATTTTTCAGTAACGATATACTTCCCACAAATGCTGATGGATCAATGGGATTCAAACAAAACAGTGATCTTTTTTATTTAACAGGCATCGATCAGGAAGATACCATTTTGGTTATTTTCCCCGATGTAAAAGATGGTAAACACACCGAGGTATTGTTCATTAAAGAGACCAGTGAATTGATTGCCGTATGGGAAGGCGCTAAACTTACCAAAGAGCAGGCCACCGAAGTAAGCGGTATTCGCAACATTTACTGGTATCATGAGTTTGATAAGGTATTTAAAACATTTGCGTTTCAGGCCGAGAATTTTTATTTGAACAGCAACGAGCACACGCGTCGTTATATTGATACACAATCGGCTGAAGACCGTTTCAATTTGCGTTTACGCAATATGTTTCCGTTGCATACGGTTTACCGCAGCGCGCCCATCATGCATAAGATACGCGCCATTAAAAGCGCTTATGAAATTGAACTGATACAAAAAGCTTGCGACATCACCGAAAAAGGTTTCAGAAGATTATTGAAGTTTGTAAAACCCGGTGTGTTTGAATACGAAATAGAAGCAGAGTTGATCCACGAATTTGTAAAGAATAAAAGTAAAGGCTTTGCCTACGGCCCAATCATAGCAAGCGGAAACAATGCGAACGTATTGCACTATGTAGAGAATGATAAGGAGTGTAAAGATGGTGATGTTATTTTGTTGGATGTGGCGGCCGAATATGCAAACTATGCAAGCGATCTAACACGCGTGGTGCCGGTAAATGGCAAATTCACAAAGCGCCAAAAAGAAGTTTATAACGCCGTATTGCACGTTAAAAAAGAAGCACAAAAAATGCTGGTGGTTGGCAATACCTTTGATAAATACAACAAAGCAGTTGGTGAAATTATGACCGAACAGCTTTTAAAACTAGGCCTTTTGAAGAGTGATGATGTAAAAAATCAAAACCCGGCATGGCCTGCTTATAAAAAATATTTCATGCATGGAACTTCGCATTTTTTAGGTTTAGATGTGCATGATGTAGGATTCTTTTACGAACCAATGCAAGCCGGCATGGTGTTTACCGTTGAGCCCGGTATATATATTCCACAAGAAGGATTTGGTATTCGTTTAGAGGATGATGTAATGGTAACAACCGGTGAGCCTCTGAACTTGATGCAAAACATACCTATTGAGGCCGATGAGATCGAATCATTGATGCATTAAAGGTTAAACAAAATCAGGATTACATTTTTACTCGCTTTTTTATCAGAAAATTAGGCGTCAAACAGCAAACTAATTCGCTTTAGATTTGTCTTTCCTTTATTGATTCACTATCTTTATAGAATAGACAAATAGTATGAAATAACCATGTTGTCTTAAGAATCAATTTTAATGACAGAACATGGTTATAACATAAGGCAATTAAATAATGCTTAAAAAAAAACTTATGAAAAAGAATTTATTGATCTTATTGAGTTTGTTCACATCAGCTGTTGTTGCTCAAGACTGGGTTTCAAAAATGCTTGATACAAACGCTAACTTTTACGAAATAAAAGCCTCGTTTGATGCGTATTGGAAAGATCGTCCGTATGAGCGTGGAAAAGGCTACAAAGCATTTCAGCGCTGGGCTTGGTTTACAGAGCCGCGTGTTTATCCTACCGGAAACATGAAATACGCATCACGCGGTTATGCATATGAAATGTATCAGCAGTTTCTTTCAGAACAAAACAGCACTGCAAAACCGAATCAAACCGCGGCAATTTCAGCAACAACAGCTAACTGGACAGCAGTAGGGCCTTTTGGTTCACCAACGGGTGGTGATGCCGGTCGTGTTCAGGTTATTAGAACTGCTGCTTCAAACTCAAACATTATTTATGTTGGTACTGCAGCCGGCGGATTATGGATCTCAACCAATGGCGGCACATCATATTCAACCAGCACCGATATGTTGGTTTCATTGGGTGTTGCAGATATTGCAATAAGTCCAACTAACTCATTAGTGATATACATTGCAACCGGCGATAAAGATGCCGGCGACACACATTCAACAGGTGTTTTAAAATCAACCGATGGTGGAGCAACATTTAACACAACCGGTTTATCATGGTCAACCTCACTAACCAGAAGGATCTATAGACTATTGATCGATCCAACTAACGCTAACAATATGCTTGCAGCTTCTTCGGTAGGTATGTATAGATCTACGGATGCGGGCGTAACTTGGTCGTTAACATCAAGCGCAAGTTATGTGGATGCAGAATTTAAACCCGGTGATCCAACAACAGTTTACGGCGTTACATCAAGTGGCATTTTAAAATCAACAAATAGTGGTGCAAGTTTCACTAATGTTTCATCAGTTGGAGGAGCTAATCGTTTATCATTAGCTGTAACACCTGCAAACCCAAACTGTGTTTACGTTTTAGCTAGTGCAAGTAACAATGGTTTTGGCGGCTTGTATCGTTCAACAAATTCGGCAACAAGCTTTTCATTGATGAGCACAACGCCAAATATTTTTGATTGGAGTACAAATGGTTCAGGCGTTGGAGGCCAAGGCTGGTACGATCTTGCTATCGATGCCTCACCAACAAATTCAAATGAGATTGTTGCGGGTGGAGTTAACACCTGGCGTTCAACAAACGGAGGTTCAACTTGGGCCCTTCACACACATTGGACCGGTGGTGGCGGAAGACCATATGTACATGCTGATTTACATTGTGTTTATTACATCAGCGGATCAACTATTTTCTTAGGTCATGATGGCGGTATTTCAAGAACCACCAATGGTGGAACCAGCTATACGACCATTAATGCAAACATGAACATTGCACAGATCTATAAGCTAGGTAACTCAGCAACTACACCAACCCGCATTGTAACCGGTCATCAGGATAACGGAACTAATTTATCTGCAGGCACAGCGTGGAGCCGGATATACGGTGGTGATGGTATGGATTGTTTTATTTCATGGAACAACAACAATGTAATTGTTGCATCCTATGTGAATGGCGATTTTCAGCGAACAACCAACGGTGGTGGAAGCTGGACCAATATTGTAACAGGCTTATCAGGAACAGCCGCATGGGTAGCACCTATTGTGCAAGACCCTGTGAATGCTAACACCTACTATTGCGGTTACAGTGCTATGTTTAAATCAACAAACCAAGGAACAAACTGGACCCAAATGGGAACCACCAATATGGGCGTGTTAGATGAGATCTACGTTTGTCCGAATAATCCAAGTGTAATTTATGCATCAACTTCTTCTAGTGTTTGGAAAACCACAAATGGTGGTACAAACTGGACCAATGTAACGGCAGGTATACCAACCAGCTCTGCGCAAATCACCGATATTACCTGTGATAATACCAATCCAAATAACGTTTATGTTACCTTATCCGGCTATACTTCAGGTGTAAAGGTTTATGCTTCAAGCAATGGCGGAGCTAGCTGGTCAAATTATTCAACCGGTTTACCAAATATTCCGGCAAACTGTATCATTTACCGTAATAATTCACCTCAGGTACTTTATGTTGGAACCGATATGGGCGTTTATTACCGTGAGGCAAGTATGGGCTCTTGGATCAGTTACAACACAGGTTTACCAAATGTTGTTGTGAGCGAATTAGAGATCTATTATCCAACACAAAAAATTCGTGCAGCTACCTATGGTCGCGGTGTATATGAATCTGCTTTGTATTCAAATCCTGCAGCACCACCATATGCTTATTTTTCAAATACTGTGTCGCCTGCTTGTGTAAATGTTCCTTTTACATTTAATGATCAATCGGCTAACACACCAACCACTTGGAATTGGAGTTTCCCAGGAGGCGCACCTGCAACATCAACGGTTCAAAGTCCTAGTGTAACGTATACGGCAACAGGTATTTATTCCGTAACGCTGATCACAGCCAACGGAAACGGAACAAGCACGCCATATGTTTCAACTATTTCGGTGGTTAATATGCCAACAGTAAGTGTGAACAATGTTACGGTTTGTAGTGGCCAAAATGCGAATATCACGCTTACAACAAACGCAACCTCAGCAGTATGGTCAAACGGACCAAGCGGCTTATCCATGAATGTTCTTAACGCTACTTCTTCTGCTGTGTATACGTATACTGCCTCTTTAGGAGCTTGTAATTTTGTTGGAAGTGTTTCATTAACGGTTATAAATCCGCCGCCAACACCTTCTGTTGTTGTTTCCGGATCGGTTTTAACAACAGGAACTGCTGCAGGTTACCAATGGTATTTGAACGGCAGCCCAATCCCGGGTGAAACAAATCAGTCATACAGTCCAACTCAAGACGGATGGTATACGGTTTACGTATTTAACGGCAATTGCCCGTCGGCAGCGGCAGCAATCTATATCTCGGTTACCGACCTAAAAGATAATTCTTACGCTATCTCAGGATTGATCGTTAGCCCAAATCCTGCAAAAGATGTGTTAAATATCAAGCGTACATTGGCATCGCAAGAGCTTATGAGTTACGAGATCTATAACATCGTTGGCCAAAAGGTACTAACCGGTTCATTTAAACCGGATGCCATTAACGAAAGCACCATCCAGATCCAACAATTGAGCTCAGGAACATACGTTTTAAAACTTTCTGAAAACGGCCACAGCTCAACAATTAAGTTCATAAAAGAGTAGTTTTCTTTATTTTAAAAAAATAGGCTGTAAGACTTGATGATTTACATAAAAATCGTTAATCTTACAGTCTTATTTTAAATGAAGAAAACATGAATCAAGCCTCTACTCCCGTTGATTATCTTCCAATTATTTTAATGTTTTGTGTTGCCCTCGGATTTGTGTTAACCACAATGGTTGCATCACATTTACTGGGCCCAAAACGTAAAACGAAGATCAAGTTAGACTCCTTTGAGTGCGGTATCGAGGCACAGGGTAATGCCCGCGTTCCCTTTTCCATCAAGTATTTCCTTACAGCCATCCTTTTCGTATTATTCGATATTGAGGTAATTTTTATGTACCCATGGGCCGTTAATTTTAAAGATCTGGGTATGTTGGGTGTTATTGAAGTGTTTTCATTTATTGCCTTGCTATTGGTAGGTTTTTACTATATGCTTTCAAAAAAGGCTTTAAAGTGGGAAGAATAAACTAACTCCTGTTTTAACTGTTGGTTTACTAAATCAAAAACAAAATTTTCATGAGCAATAATAAATTAGTTAAACGCACAAAACTAGAAATGGCCAAAAGCCCCGAGGGGATCGAAGGTCCTGGGTTTTTTGCTGCAAAGTTAGAAGATGTGATCGGATTGGCTCGCGCAAACTCGTTATGGCCATTACCTTTTGCAACATCATGTTGTGGTATTGAGTTTATGGCTACCATGGCCAGTAATTACGATTTGGCACGTTTTGGTTCAGAGCGTTTGAGTTTCTCTCCACGCCAGGCCGATATGCTAATGGTAATGGGAACCATTGCTAAAAAAATGGGACCAACCTTACGCCAAATTTATGAGCAAATGGCAGAGCCAAAATGGGTATTATCGGTTGGTGCTTGCGCCAGCAGTGGTGGTATTTTTGATACTTACAGCGTTTTACAGGGTATTGATCGTATCATTCCTGTTGATGTGTATGTACCGGGCTGTCCTCCGCGCCCTGAGCAGATCATTGAAGGTATCTTAAAGATCCAGGATCTTGCAAAAAATGAATCCTTACGCAGAAGACATTCGCCAGAATACAAACGTTTATTGAACAGTTACGGAATAGAATAATTTTTCATGAGTCAAGAAGTATTAAATAAGGTTACAGAAGCGATCAATCAAAACGTTCATGGCGCAGTTGAGTCATCGGAGTTGTTGTTTGATTTCCCTGTGATCACCGTTAAAAAAGACCATATACACGAAGTGTTGGCCTTTTTGAAATCAGATCCTGAAATGAATTTTCATTTCTTAACCGATCTTACAGGAATTCAAACCGCCGATGAAAAACAACTTGGCGTGATCTATCATTTGCACAACATGGTTAAGAACAACCGTGTGCGTATCAAAACTTTTTTTGATATCAATAAGCCGGAGATCCCTTCTGCTACTGATCTGTGGCCTGGTGCAAACTGGATGGAGAGAGAGACCTACGATTTCTTTGGTGTAAAATTCAAAGGGCATCCGAATTTAAAACGCATTTTAAATGTGGATGAAATGGATATCCATCCGCTTCGCAAAGAGTATCCTTTAGAGGATCAAACGCGTGAAGACAAGGATGATAAAATGTTTGGACGATAATTAGAAATTAAATTACACTCGATATGAGTAAGAAACAACACATTATTGACCCGCATGAGGTGATTGACGAGAAAGAGTATTCAACGCTGAATCTCGGTCCCACTCACCCTGCTACACACGGTATCTTTCAAAACGTGTTGAAGATGGATGGTGAGATCATTCATGAGGCTACACCAACTGTTGGATATATTCACCGTGCATTTGAAAAATTGGCAGAACGCCGTCCGTATAATCAGATCACCCCTATTACCGATCGTTTGAACTATTGTTCATCACCGATCAATAACATGGGTTGGGAAATGACCATGGAAAAGCTTTTGAATGTAACGGTTCCAAAGCGTGTTGATTACATGCGTGTGATCGTTATGGAATTAGCACGTATTGCCGATCACCTGATCTGTAACTCGGTTGTAGGGGTTGATACAGGCGCTATGACGGGCTTCTTATACATTTTTCAATGGCGCGAAAAAATTTACGATATCTATGAATCCATTTGCGGTGCGCGTTTAACTACAAACATTGGCCGTATTGGTGGTTTTGAGCGTGAGTGGCCACAACGCACCTGGGATCTGATCAATGATTTTGTGAAAGGATACCCGAAAGCATTAAAAGAGTTTGCGAATTTATTGGAGCGTAACAAGATCTTTATGGATCGTACAGTTAATTGCGGACCAATAAGCGCAGAGATGGCATTGAATTACAGCTTTACCGGACCAAACTTACGCGCGGCCGGAGTTGATTATGATGTTCGTGTAGCATCTCCATATTCATCTTACCAAGATTTTGATTTTATTGTACCTGTTGGTTCAAGTGGCGATACCTATGATCGTTTCATGGTTCGTCAGGAAGAGATGTGGCAATCATTACGCATCATTGAGCAAGCATTAAAAAATATGCCTAAAGAAGGTGGATATCATGCTGATGTACCAAGTTTCTTCTTACCTCCAAAGGAAGAGGTATACAACAACATGGAAGCATTGATCTATCACTTTAAAATTGTGATGGGTGAAACAGATGTGCCTAAAGGCGAAGTATACCATAGCGTTGAAGGCGGTAACGGTGAGTTAGGATATTATTTGGTGAGTGATGGTGGTCGTACCCCATTCCGCCTGCATTTCCGTCGCCCATGCTTCATTTACTATCAGGCATATCCTGAAATGATCAAAGGCACCATGTTGTCAGATGCGATCATTACCATGAGTAGTATGAATGTGATCGCCGGTGAATTAGATGCTTAATTAAGTGAAAAGAAAAAAGTCAAAAACCAAAAACTTTTGACGTATGAATTTAGAACTTTTGAATTATTAAATAAAATGGGAAGTCAAGTACACGGAACACAAGAGTTTAACAAAGCAAAACGCGCTGAGGTAAAATTCAGTGATGCCGCAATGGAAACCGTTAAAACCATTATCAGTCGTTATCCGGAAGGAAAACAAAAATCGGCCTTATTGCCTGTATTACACGTGGCACAAGCTGAATTTGGCGGATGGTTAAGCCCCGAAGTAATGGATTATGTTGCTGAGGTTTTAAAAATTAAGCCTATTGAAGTATTTGAAGTGGCTTCGTTTTACACCATGTACAATTTAAAACCGGTTGGTAAATGTGTGTTGGAAGTTTGTCAAACAAGTTCATGCTGGTTAAATGGTGCAGAAGATATTGTAAAATATATTGAGAAAAAATTAGGCATTAAAGT
Source organism: Bacteroidia bacterium (assembly GCA_044360115.1). Classification (GTDB taxonomy): domain Bacteria; phylum Bacteroidota; class Bacteroidia; order B-17B0; family Aurantibacillaceae; genus Aurantibacillus. The sequence continues at coordinate 47,705 of JBIKKW010000001.1, read as the reverse complement.
TGGTGAAACAACGCGCGATGGTATGTTCACATTAAAAGTGGCAGAGTGCTTGGGTTCATGCGGTACAGCACCAATGATGCAATGCGGCGCTTCGTATCACGAGAATTTAACTTACGATAAAGTTGATTCGTTGTTAGAGAAATACAAAGCAGAAGGCAAACAACGTAATTATACAGATCTGGATTATAACAACACATTGTAATTATTAATTGAAAGTCATTTAGCCGTCACACTGTTCGCCGCGGCGAAGGAGTCGAAGTGAGACAAAGGATAAAAAAACATTGATATGGGAAGAAAATTATTGATACACAACGATAAAGTACCTAACATTCATACGTTAGAGGTTTATCGTGCGCATGGTGGATATGCTTCAGTAGAAAAAGCATTGAAAACAATGACGCCTGATCAGGTAACCGATGAAGTAAAAAAATCGGGCTTGAGAGGTCGTGGTGGTGCCGGTTTCCCTACCGGTATGAAATGGAGTTTTTTGGCAAAGCCCGAAGGCGTTCCACGTTACTTGGTTTGTAACGCCGATGAATCGGAGCCCGGAACTTTCAAAGACCGCTATTTGATGGAAAAGATCCCGCATGCATTGATCGAAGGAATGATCACTTCATCATATGCATTAGGAGCTAATCAATCATACATCTATATCCGTGGTGAGTATTTTTATGTTGCCCGTATTTTAGAACAAGCCATCCGCGAAGCTTATGCTGCAGGCTTGTTAGGAAAAAACATTTTAGGCACTAATTATTCTTTGGAGCTTTCGGTTCAAGTTGGTGGTGGCGCATACATTTGCGGTGAAGAAACTGCTTTATTGGAATCATTGGAAGGTAAGCGTGGTAACCCGCGCATCAAACCACCTTTCCCTGCGGTTGCCGGTTTATGGGGATGCCCAACAGTAGTAAACAATGTAGAAACGATTGCAGCTGTTTGCCCAATTGTAATGATGGGTGGCGAAGAGTATGCTAAAATTGGTATTGGTAAATCAACCGGAACAAAACTGATCTCTGCATCAGGTCACATCAACAAACCTGGCGTTTACGAAATTGAATTAGGTGTACCTGTAGAGGAATTCATATACAGCGAAGAGTATTGCGGCGGTATTCGCAATGGAAAAAAATTAAAAGCAGTTGTTGCCGGTGGTTCATCGGTTCCTATTTTACCAACTGAATTAATTTTAAAAACAGCAAAAGGCGAGCCACGCTTAATGACTTACGAAAGCTTATCTGACGGTGGTTTTCAAACAGGCACCATGTTAGGTTCGGGTGGATTCATTGTAATGGATGAAGACACAAGTATTGTAAAGAACTTATTTACTTTCTCTCGTTTCTATCATCACGAGTCATGCGGACAATGTTCGCCATGCCGTGAGGGAACAGGTTGGATGGAAAAGATATTGAAGAAATTTTTGAATGGTACAGCAACAGAAGCCGACGTGGATCTGTTATGGGATATACAAAGTAAAATTGAAGGGAAAACTATCTGTCCACTTGGTGAAGCAGCTGCTTGGCCTGTGGCTGCGGCAATCAGACACTTTAAACATGAGTTTTTAGAGATCGCCCGCAGTAAAAAGTTTGTGGATGTTAGTCATTATGACCGTTTAAATAAAGTAAGAGCGTAATTGAATAAAGCACTTTACATAATTATTTTTACCGTAATGGTGTTCACAGTGAACGCACAAACTTCGTGCGCCAGTGCGGTGAACATTTATTCGTTTACATTCAACGGAACAACATACGAAGTTGTAAAAGAAGCTAAAACATGGACAGCTGCTGCAACTTGTGCCGTTCAACGTGGTGGTTCACTGGTTGAGATCAATAGTCAGGGCGAACAAACAGCAGTATATAATGGAATTGTTGCTGCAGGTGTTGCATCAAACTACAGTCCGGTTGGTGATGGTGGTGGCGCATCTTATGTTTGGATCGGTGCAACCGATAAATTCAATGAAGGTTCGTGGATATGGGACGGAAACAATGATGCAACCGGCGGGAATTTCTGGAATGGTCAGGGTTTAGCAGGAGCAGGCAATGGAACGGTAGTTTTAAGTCAATTTGTAAATTGGGGAGGAAAATCTAATTCAAGTATTCAGGAACCTGACGATTTTAATTCGAATCAGGATGGCGCCGCTATGGCTGTTTCGGCTTGGCCTTTTGGCATAGCAGGTGAATGGAATGATATTGCATTAACTAATTCTATTTATTATGTGATCGAATATAACAACACCTTAGGCATTAAAGCAAACGAACAAAACGTAGTGTTACAAATATTCCCAAATCCAACGAAAGATAAAATTGAAGTTACATCAACCATTGAGATCAAAAAGATAGAAGTAAGATCGGGTGATGGAAAGATCGTTAGAACAGTGAGCGCAGTTAAAAAGATTGAGATCATTGATCTGACAGGATTAACAAACGGAATTTATTTTGTGGATGTAACTACAAAAGACAATTCGGTGATCACAAAAAAAATAGTGAAAGAATAAACATATTTTAAGCTAACAAGCATGAAAGTAACTATAGACGGAATAGAGATCGATGTGCCAAAGGGCACAACCATTCTTCAGGCGGCTCGTATGATCGGACCTGAAGTAGCACCTCCAACCATGTGCTACTATTCTAAATTAAAAACGAGTGGTGGTTATTGCCGCACCTGTATTGTTAAGGTAACACAAGGTAGTACTGCAAATCCAAACCCAATGCCAAAGCCGGTAGCAAGCTGCCGTACAGAGGTAATGGATGGTATGGTGGTACAAAACATCACATCGCCCGAAATTTTAGAAGCACGTAAAGGTGTTGTCGAATTTTTATTGATCAACCATCCTTTAGATTGCCCTGTTTGCGATCAGGCCGGTGAATGTAAATTACAGGATCTTGGTTACGAGCACGGCTCTGCAAAAACGCGTTACGAATTCAAACGTCGTGAGTATGAGATGATCGATATTGGTGATAAGATCAAATTACACATGAACCGTTGTATCCTTTGCTACCGTTGTGTTAAAACAGCAGAGCAAATTACCGATGGTCGTGTGCATGGCATGATCCACCGTGGTGATGCTGCGGAGATCTCTACCTATATTGAAAAAGCAATTGATAATGATTTTTCAGGTAATGTAATTGATGTTTGTCCGGTTGGCGCATTAACCGATAAAACGTTCCGTTTCAAACAACGTGTATGGTTCACAAAGCCTGTTGATGCATATCGCAACTGTACCAAATGTTCGGGTAAAGCTCGCGTTTGGTTAAAAGGTGAAGAAGTATTGCGTGTAACAGCTCGCAAAGATCAATGGGATGAGGTTGAAGAATTTATTTGTAATGATTGCCGTTATGATCATAAGAAAACTAGCGATTGGGTGATTGAAGGTCCATCTCACATTAGCCGTCAGAGCGTGATCTCACAAAACCATTACGAGCATTTGAACGAATTAAAAGTTCAGATCTTAAAACAACAAAAAGCACTTGGATTCATTGAAATTAATAAACGCCCTTAATGTAAAAGTATGATAGCATTTGTTTTGTATAAATTATTATTGTGTGCCATCGTTTTCGCTATCTCTTTAGGAGTTGCGGCGTATGCCACATTATGGGAGCGTAAGTTTGCCGCGTTCTTACAAGATCGTGTAGGTCCGGATAGAGCAGGACCTTTTGGTTTATTACAACCATTGGCCGATGGAGGAAAGATGTTCTTCAAAGAAGAGATCATCCCAACTGTATCTAACCGTTTCCTTTTCATTTTAGGTCCGAGTTTATTCATGTTAACAGCATTAATGACAGGTGCTGTAATTCCATGGGGACAAGATTTTGTAATAGATGGAAAAACCTATTCGGCACAGATCACTGATATTAATATTGGTGTGTTGTATGTGTTTGGTGTTGTATCAGTAGGTGTATATGGTATTATGATCGGTGGCTGGGCATCAAACAATAAGTTTGCTTTGTTAGGCGCAGTGCGTGCATCTTCACAAATGATCAGTTACGAGATAGCGATGGGCATTTCGGTAATTGCATTGATCATTACATCTGGTGGTACTTTAAGTTTAAGAGAAATTGTTCAACAACAAGATGCAGGTGTTGCAAATGTAGTATGGCAACCACTTGGCTTTTTGATCTTCTTTATTTGTGCGTTGGCGGAAACCAATCGAGCACCATTTGACTTACCTGAAGCGGAAAGTGAATTAGTAGGTGGTTATCATACAGAGTATTCATCCATGAAATTAGGATTGTTCTTATTCGCGGAGTACATCAACATGTTCATCTCTTCTGCAATTATGAGCGCATTTTATTTCGGCGGATTTAATTTCCCATTCGCACAGGAATTATATCATGCATTAGGTTTTGAAGCAGGATCAATTTGGATAACATTAATTGGCTTTGGCGCATTCTTTACCAAGATCGTGATATTTATTTGTGTGTTCATGTGGATCCGTTGGACCTTACCACGTTTCCGTTATGATCAGTTAATGAATTTAGGTTGGAAGACCTTATTGCCTCTATCACTTTTAAATTTAGCAATTACAGTAGTAGTTGAATTTGTAAGAGGCAATCTTCATTTTTAATACATGAATAAAGGAATAAAAATAATAAGTATGATTAATAAGATCGGCGAAGCGACTGAAGTTTGGGCGCTTATACTGATCGCAATTATTTCAGTGATTTAATAAAAAACAAATGGCATTACAACTAACAAATAGAAGTAAAATGGTTTCAAATAAAGAGCAAAGCTTTACGGAGCGCCTTTATTTGCCGGCAATTGTAAAGGGGATGTTGATCACCTTTAGTCACTTGTTCAAGAAAACACCAACAACAAAATATCCTGAACAAAAACGCCCTATAGCACCTGTATACCGTGGTCAGCACGTGTTGAAGCGTGATGAGAACGGAGCAGAACGTTGCACAGCTTGTGGTATGTGCGCGGTTGCTTGTCCGGCTGAAGCCATTACCATGGAGAACGCGGAGCGTAAAAAAGGAGAAGAGCATTTATACAGAGAAGAGAAATATGCTTCGAAGTATGAGATCAATATGTTACGTTGTATCTTCTGTGGATTGTGTGAAGAGGCTTGTCCGAAAGAGGCGATCTTTTTAACGGATAGAATTGTGGATGCAGAATACGAGCGCGAAACCTTTGTATATGGTAAAGATAAATTAGTAGAAAAGATTGATAAGCGAATTGATGTGACCAAGCGTCAAACCTTGGAGGTAGCGGAGTTTAAAAAGTTACCTGGAACCAAGCACAACACGCTTTATGATGGAAAAGCAATTAACAAAGGGAAACATTAAAATAATTGACAATTTTAAATTTACAATCGACAATTGTAAATCGTAAATATTTAAATCGTAAATAAAAAATATGTTAGGATACACAATAACGCAATGGCTATTCGGGATACTTTCCTTCCTTGCGATCATGTTTGGATTATTAGTGGTGTTTAGCCGTAACCCGGTAAACAGCGTATTGTATTTGGTGTTAACTTTTTTCTGTATTGCCGGACATTATTTATTAATGAACGCGCAGTTTTTGGCAATTGTACACATAGTTGTTTACGCAGGCGCTATCATGGTTCTCTTCCTCTTCATTATCATGTTAATGAATTTAAATGAAGATAGTGAGCCCCAAAAAACATGGCTTACCAAGATCATTGCAGCAGTTGCCGGTGGCTTAATGTTATTTGTATTGGTAGGATCATTAAAAGGTTCAGAACAATTATCGTTAACGGTATATGGTTCACCGCAAATTGGTTTAGTTAAGAATTTGGGTAAAGTATTATTCAAAGACTTTTTATTCCCATTCGAGATCGCTTCAGTATTATTGTTAGCGGCCTTGGTAGGAGCAATTTTAATTGGTAAAAAAGAAACGAAATAACTCAGATTGACAAATTAAGAAGAATTGACGATTTACAATTGAATGACTTTAACACCTGAAATATTAAAAAAGAGAACATTTGAATTTGCCATCAACACATTAAAAACAATTGATGTATTAAAGAAATCATCGGCAAATGAAATAATGGGAAGGCAAGTGATGAGGTCTGCAACTTCTGTGGGAGCTAATTACAGAGCGGCATGTAAAGCGAAATCAAGTGCGGATTTTATCAATAAATTAAAAATTGTTGAAGAGGAGTCGGATGAATCTGTTTATTGGCTTGAACTAATAAAAGAATACAATAAAATTGAAGACGCAAAATTTGAGTTGTTATTAAAAGAGTCTAGAGAGTTAGAAAGAATATTCGCTGCCTCTGCAATAACAGCTAAAAGAAATAATAAATGAGAAACAAAAATTGTCAATTGTAAATAAATAAAATTGTAAATAAAAGATGATCAACGGAATTTCAATAAACTATTACATTTTGCTTAGCGCGATCCTTTTTATAATAGGTTCAATTGGCGTTATGGCTCGTCGCAACTCCATCATCATTTTCATGTGTATTGAATTGATGTTGAACGCGGTTAATCTATTATTAGTATCGTTCAGCACTTTGCATAACGATGCAAAAGGACAAGTATTTGTGTTCTTTATTATGGCAGTGGCGGCCGCGGAAGTAGCGGTTGGTTTGGCCATATTAAGTATGATTTACAGAAATGTGAAGAGCATTGACACCGATTTATTAAGCAATTTAAAGAATTAGTATGATCAAGTTAGTAGGTTTAGTTCCATTATTCCCTTTGATAGGGTTTTTAATCAACGGCTTTTTCGGAAAAAAGATGAGCAAATCTTTATCCGGAATTATTGCATCGGGCGCTATTTTAGCTTCGTTCGCAGTGTCGTTATTAGTGTTTTTAGAAGCGCGTCATTTGCCGGAGCATTCGCAAACTGTGAATTTATTTTCATGGATCAATGCAGGCGCATTATCTATTCCGTTCGAGTTTGTGGTTGATCCATTATCAACCTGGTTCTTATTGATCATCACCGGAATTGGTTTCTTGATCCACGTGTATTCAACTTCTTATATGCACGACGATGAAGGCTTCTCACGCTTCTTCACTTATTTGAATTTGTTCGTGTTCTTTATGTTATTATTGGTTTTAGGAAACAACTTCTTGATCATGTTCGTAGGTTGGGAAGGTGTAGGTTTGTGCTCTTATTTATTGATCGGTTTTTGGTTCAAGAATACAGATTACAACAACGCGGCACGTAAGGCTTTTGTGATGAATCGTATTGGTGACCTAGGATTTTTATTAGGCATTATTTTAATTTTTGTAACCTTTGGAAGTATCAGTTATAGCGATGTGTTTGCAAAAGCAGGTACAGCATCTCAAGGAACCATCACTGCAATTGCACTGTTGTTATTTATTGGTGCCATGGGTAAATCGGCACAAATTCCTTTATACACTTGGTTGCCGGATGCGATGGCGGGTCCAACTCCTGTATCGGCGTTAATTCACGCGGCAACCATGGTAACTGCGGGTATTTACATGATCGTTCGTTCAAACGTGTTCTATTCAATAAGCGAGGTTGCATCTGAAGTAGTTGCAATTGTTGGTGTGGCAACAGCCTTGTTTGCCGCTACCATAGGCTTGTTCCAAAACGATATTAAAAAGATATTGGCATATTCTACCGTATCGCAATTAGGTTTAATGTTCTTGGGTTTAGGTGTTGGTGCTTATAGCAGCGCCGTATTTCACGTAACAACACACGCGTTCTTTAAAGCTTTATTATTCTTAGGTGCCGGTTCAGTAATTCACGCAATGGGTGGCGAACAAGATATCCGCAAAATGGGTGGATTAAAAGGCGCTTTACCAAGAACATTTTTGACCATGTTCCTTGGAACATTAGCTATCAGTGGCGTTCCGGGCTTATCGGGTTTCTTCTCAAAAGATGAGATCTTGGCGCATGTGTATGAGCACAGTCCTGTATTATGGTTCTTTGGCATGTTAACCTCTATGTTAACTGCTTTCTATATGTTCCGTTTAATGTTCTTAACATTCTGGGGAAGTTTCAGAGGCACAAAAGAGCAACACCATCATTTACATGAATCACCTGCTGCTATGACCATTCCTTTGATCGTATTGGCAATTTTATCAGTAGGCGGTGGATTGTTAGGTTTACCTGAATTTTGGCACATGCCAAATTTTGTTGGCGAACATTTATCACCATTGATCTTAAGAAAAGACCCAAGCACATTGAATCACGAAACAGAATGGATGTTAATGGGTATTGCTGTTGTTGCAGCTTTTGCAATGATCTATGTAGCTTATGTGATCTACCGTCAGCGTAACATCATTCCATTAAGTGAAGGCGATAAAATGCCGGCATTGCAAAAAACCATTTATAATAAATATTATGTAGATGAGATCTATGATGCAGCTGTAAGAAAGCCGCTAGATGCTATCTCTGGCGTGTTCTATAAGTTTGTAGATAAGCAGATCATTGATGGTATGGTTGAAGGAGTTGGCAGCACAGTAAAAGGATTAGGTAGTGTTGTAAGATTGTTGCAACAAGGTAACATCAGCTTTTATATGATCACCATGATGTTGAGCATTGTATTTATTTTATTGTTTACGTTTTTATTATAATTAATTAAAGAAGATTTATGTTAGCAGGTTCATTAATAGTTTTCCCTTTACTGGCAGCCTTATTGGTTTTCATGGTTAAAGGTAAGGGCGCGCGCAACTTGGCATTAGGCTTATCGGTAGTACAATTTGCCTTATCGTTGGTTGCATTATTTCAATTCAAACATAATCCCGATTCGCAACAGTTACTATTGAATTGCTCGTGGGTAAAAGCATTGGGCATTCATTTCTCGGTGGGTATTGATGGAATTGCCATGTTGTTGATCTTGTTAACTACCTTTTTAGTTCCGTTGATCATCTTATCATCATTTAAGAATGAGTATGAGCGCGAGAATAGTTTTTACGGTTTGATCTTATTAATGGAAATGGCGCTGGTTGGTGTTTTCATGGCCAACGATGGTTTCTTGTTCTATGTGTTCTGGGAATTAGCATTGATACCAATCTATTTTATTTGTTTGGTTTGGGGCGGAGATAACAGAGCGAAGATCACTTTCAAATTCTTTGTGTACACTTTATTCGGTTCGTTATTCATGTTAGTTGGTTTGGTTTATTTATACAACCATACACTTACTACTGATGGGCTTAAATCATGGTCTATTCAAGATCTGATAAATGCCGGACATAGTTTAGGTGAAGCACAACAAAGTGCTGTATTCTGGTTGATATTCATTGCCTTCGCAATTAAAATGCCTGTTTTCCCTTTCCACACTTGGCAACCTGATACTTATGTTACTGCACCAACTCAAGGCACCATGTTGTTATCGGGTATCATGGCAAAAATGGGAACCTTCGGATTAATGAAATGGTTATTACCTGTTGTGCCTTTAGGAATTGAGAAGTGGGGAGATTTAGCAATTGGTTTATCCATTGCAGGTGTCATATATGGTTCATGCATTGCCATCGTACAAAAAGATTACAAACGTTTGATCGCTTATTCATCATTTGCTCACGTTGGTTTAATTGCCGCAGGTATTTTAAGCGCAACAGCTCAAGGTTTACAAGGTGCAGTTTTACAAATGTTAGCGCATGGTGTTAACGCTGTTGGTTTGTTCTTAATTGCAGATATCTTATTACGTCACACTGGTACACGTGAAATTGAAAAATTAGGCGGTATCAGAAGCATGAATGGAAATTTTGCGGTGTTGTTCCTAATTGTGATGTTGGGCGCTGTTGCTTTGCCATTAACTAATGGTTTTCCGGGCGAATTTTTATTGATCAATGGTGTTTACCAATTTAGCGCTGGTGCAGCTGCATTTGCAGGTTTATCGGTGATATTAGGTGCGGTGTATATGTTGAGAAGCTATCAAGGTATTATGTTGGGTGAGCGTAAAGACAGTCACATTGCATTTGGACCACTAGATGGAACAGATAAAGCCATTTTAATTATTATTTGCGCAGCCATCATTGGTTTTGGTGTATATCCAAAAGCATTAACAGATATTGCTGAACCTGCAGTAAAAACATTATTAGAGAACATTAAGTAATTAGAGAAGAACACGAATTATGAAAGGATTTTTAGTTATCAGCGCCCTAGGGATTTTAGCCATGTTGGCTGAGGTATTTAAGTTTAAAAAACTATTGATGCCTTTAACGGTGCTTGGTATTTTAGCTGCGTATGCGTTAAATTTCATGGAATGGAAACAACCATACAGCATTTCTTATTTTGATAACATGATCGCTTTTGATAATGTGGCTTTAGCATTTTCGGGCGTGATATTGATCACATCTTTCTTTTGGTTTTTATTAGCTAATAGTAATTACGAGAACGATAATCACATGGTTGATCATTACGCCTTGGTGTTGTTCGCTATTACAGGCGCCTTAATGCTTACAGCGTTTAAGAACATGACAACCTTATTTATGGGTGTTGAGATCATGAGTATTCCATTATATGTTTTAGCAGCCAGTAAAAAGAATAATGTATTAAGTAATGAGGCCGGCTTTAAGTATTTGATCATGGGATCATTTGCAAGTGCCTTTTTATTATTTGGTATTGCTTTGATCTATGGCGCTACAGGTTCTTTCGACTTGAATGAGATCCGCACCTATATCACAACTAACCAAGCAAATTTACCTTCGTTCTTTTATGCGGGTGTTGTAATGATGTTAATTGCCATGTGCTTTAAAGTGTCGGCGGCTCCTTTCCATTTCTGGGCTCCGGATGTGTATCAAGGTTCACCAACTATTATCACAGCCTTAATGAGTACCGTTGTAAAAACTGCTGCATTTGCTGCATTCATGCGCTTGTTCATGGTAAGCTTTGCTGGTGTAAGCGAAACCTGGTCAAATATTTTAGTTGTGGTAGTTGCTGCATCTCTTGTTATTGCCAACATTACGGCGGCCGTACAAACCAATGTAAAACGTGTTTTAGCATATTCAAGTATCAGTCATGCTGCGTTTATGTTGATGGTAATTTTAGCGAACGTTCGCAGTAACATGTCGGTTAACGCCATCCTGTATTATTCATTAGCGTATTCAATTGGCAGCATCACTGCGTTTGGCGTGCTTAACAGCGTTACCAAATATGGTAATGAGTCGTTTGATGAGTTCAATGGTTTAGGAAAACGCAATCCGTTATTAGCTGTTTGTATGACCGTTGCTATGCTTTCGTTAGCAGGTATTCCTATCACAGCAGGTTTCTTTGCAAAGTATTTTGTATTTACCGCTATGATGACCACTAGCTACAAATGGTTATTGATATTAGCAGTATTAACTTCTGCAGTTGGTGTTTATTATTACTTTAAAGTGATCATTGCGATGTACTTTAAAAAGGCTGAAAATCATGAGCCGGTAAAAATGGAAATGATCAACACCATGGTTATTGCCATTACAGCTATCATAACCCTTGCTATAGGTTTAGCACCCGGGCATGTGGCAGAAATGTTCACGTTTTAATTAAACACCATGAAAGCAATTGTAATAGGCTCAACCGGATTAGTAGGCGAGCACTTGTTGCAGTTGCTTGATAAAGATCCTCGGTTTACTTCTGTCTCCGCCCTGGTTCGCAAACCGGGCACCCTTCAGTCAAGCAAGATCAATTATGTTATTGCAAATTTTGATCAGCTTGATCCTTCACTTATTAAAGGCGATGTATTGTTTTGCGCTTTAGGAACCACACTAAAAAAAGCAGGCAGCAAAGAGGCGCAGTACAAGATCGATCTCACCTATAATTTTGAAACGGCACAACTTGCCAAAGCTAATGGTGTGAATAAATTAGCACATGTGAGTTCTATTGGCGCGAATGCAAAAAGCGGTAATTTTTATTTACGCGTTAAAGGTGAATTAGAAGAAAAACTGAAAGCATTGAATTTTGAAAAGGCTGTTGTGGCTCGTCCTTCCTTTATTTTGGGCGATCGAAAAGAATTCAGATTAGGGGAAAAGATCGGCATTATCTTAATGAACGCACTTGGTTTTTTAATGATCGGTTCACTTAAGAAATACAAAGGTGTTCACGCCAGACAAATTGCCAAATGCATGATCGACGAGGTGTGTAACATAACTAGCAAAGGCTTTCAAATCATAGAAAGCGATAACATCCAACACTATTAACATGCTAAAGCCCGACCTGGATAATAAAGAACGAATAGAGGAGATGATCCGGTCGTTTTATGCATCCTTACTCACGAACGAAGACATTAAACCGGTTTTTGCAAATACCGATTTTGAAAAGCATATGCCTCACATGATCGCGTTTTGGAGTTTTGTTTTGTTAGATGAGGCCGGCTACACCACCAATGTGTTTGATAAGCATGTGAATTTGGGTATTAAGAAAGAACATTTTGGCATTTGGTTATCGTATTTCGAAAACAACATCAAAAGTAAATATGAAGGCCCAAAGGCAGAGTTGGCAATGCAGCGCGCTAATTTGATCGCTTACACTTTTGAGAAAAAACTAACCGCAATTGGAAAGCTAAACGAATAATACCAACACTGTGCTTGTTGATAATACAGTTAACCTTAACAATTAGCATCAGTGGGTTTTAAATAAATTTGAGTAAATATTAAATGATGAAAACGATCAATAAAGGATTTATAATTGCGGCACTGGCTTTAAGCGCTTGTGTACCGGCAAGATTATTAGATGAGAACAAAGAGAAATTAGCGAAATGTGAAACGGAATCGGCAGATGCTAAAAAAGGCCGTCAGGATGCAGAGAGCAAATTAGCTGAAACCAAGGAGCAATACGCTAAAGATCTGAAAGCATTAGATGGTTTAAGACGCGATACGGCGATCATAAGCAGTAATTATAGAAACTTAACACAAAAGTATGACAAGTTAGATGTGTTGAACAATCAATTAATGGATCGTTTAAATAAGCTATTGGCCGGAAGTGAAAAAGATAACGCGAAATTAAGTGGCGATCTTCAAATGACCCAAGAGCAATTATTAAAAAAGCAGGATGAGCTAAAATTATTGGAAGCAAAGCTATTATTGCAGAAAAAGGAGTTAGATGACCTTGCCGCACAATTAAAGGCTCGTGAGGCTCGTGTGAATGAATTAGAGGCTATTTTAAAGCAAAAAGACCAAGCAGCTGCTGATCTTAAGAAAAAATTACAAGATGCTTTATTAGGCTTTGAAGGAAAAGGATTGACCATCACTCAAAAGAACGGAAAGATATATGTGAGCATGGATGAGAATTTACTATTTGCCAGTGGAAAGACCAACGTACAACCTAAAGGCGTTGAAGCGTTGAAGAATGTAGCAAAAGTATTGGAGCAAAATACAGATATCAACGTAATGGTTGAAGGCCACACCGATGATGTGCCGATGAATGGTGCAGGTGAGATCAAGGATAACTGGGACTTAAGTGTAATGCGTGCCACATCTGTAACAAAGATCATGTTAGGAAGCGCTAAAATTGATGCAAAACGAATTACCTCTGCAGGTCGTGGCGAATTCTTCCCGCTTGATCCGGCAAAAACACCGGAAGCAAGAAAGAAGAACAGAAGAACAGAGATCATCTTAACACCTAAGTTAGATGAGTTATTAAAAGTATTAGGAGATAATTAAAGACAAAAACAAAAAACATGGGATTTTTATCAGAATTTAAATCGTTTGCCATGCGTGGCAATGTAGTAGACCTCGCTATAGGTGTGGTAATTGGCGGCGCATTCAGTAAAATAATCAATTCATTGGTGGATGATGTGATCACACCCGCAGTGTTAACACCTGCATTAAAAGCGGCACACCTTACAAACTTGGCAGACCTTGCTATTCCTGGCACAGCGATCAAATACGGTAATTTTTTATCAACCTGTATTTCATTCATGATCGTGGCATTTGCGTTATTTATGGTGGTAAAAGCCATCAATGCCGCTAAACACAAGGAAGAAAGCAAACCGGCACCACCTGCTGAACCAAGTAATCAGGAAAAATTATTAATGGAGATACGCGACGCCTTAAAAAAGTAAAACATAGGCAACTTAAATTTGAAAAGGGTCAGTTTTGACCCTTTTTTTATGGAATTAAGTAAGCGAATTAAATGTAAATAATTGATTATTAATACAATAATTGTCTTAAAGGGTAGTTAATGAATGATTAAACAATGATTAAAGGATGATTGAACAGAACATTTCTTGCGGTTTAATACATTCGTTTTTCACTTAAAAAGCAGCTAGTTTAAGTAATTTCACTTAAAGAGTTGTTATTCAATATATTTTTCATATTTTTACGAAAGTTATTAACAACTAATTAACCAATATGAAAAAATTAAGTGCCGAAGAGTTCGCTCAACTCCCTATAAAAGGGAAAGGTCGTAGTTCGATCGTATTTAATTCATTGATCAATTTAAAAGAGGGCGAAGGCCTGTTAATAGAGAAGAAAGACTGGAACCGCAAAGCCGCGCCCAGCGCACTGATCAGGTACATCGAAAAAAAATATCAAATGAAGTTTTCTTTTGGTACCCTTACAAATGGCTCTGGCTGGGCAGTTCAGCGGTTGAATGAAGTTAAAAAAGAAATTCAGAAAGCAGAGAAGGTTCGCACGCCTCAGCCAAAGCAGGATGAGGAGCGTATGGCATTAAAATCGGAATTAACCTTGTTTTATTTAGGACGTATATCGTTCAATAAAATTGAACGCATAGAAGACACCATTAAAGCCGCTGTAATGCACTTTTGGAAAACAGACAAGAAAATGATCCAGGATGTGTTTTACGAGGTCATAGAAGGCTTAAAAGACCAAGGACACATTGTGATAGAGAATGAGAAGACCTATATTCCTTTGAAGCAAAATTAAACTGAAGCATATTTCAAAAAAAAGACCCGCTAATGCGGGTCTTTTTAGTTTAATTGTTCACGAGTAATTTAAATCCTTTACCGTGAATGTTGATGATCTCAACTTTACTATCATCTTTTAAATACTTACGCAGTTTGGCAATGTAAACATCCATACTACGGCCGTTAAAATAGTTGTCATCTTGCCAAATAGATTTTAATGCAAAGCTTCTGTCTAATACATCATTCTTATGCACACAAAGCAAGCGCAATAACTGACTTTCTTTGGTAGTTAATTTTTGTTCGTTTCCGCTCAATTGCAATAATTGTTTTTCGGAATTAAAATTGTAATTACCAATTTTAAAATTAACCTCTTCGCTATCGGTTGAACGAGTTTTATTACTACGTCTTAAAACAGCGTTCACACGAGCTAAAAGCTCTTCCATACTAAATGGCTTGGTAATATAGTCATCCGCTCCGGCGTTAAAACCTTCAATAGTATCCTCTTTCATGCTTTTAGCAGTTAAAAAGATAATAGGTGTATGCTTATCGCTCAAGCGAATTTCTTTTGCCAAGGTAATACCATCTTTTACCGGCATCATCACATCTAATAATAGCAGATCATAAGTGCCTTTAAAAAACAGTTCAGAGCCTTTCTGTCCATCTTCAGCTAATTTCGTTTCAAAGCCCTTTGCATCTAAATATTCTTGCAATAAAGGTCCCAAACTTGGGTCGTCTTCAACAAGCAATATCTTGGTTTTAACATTTTCCATAATTTCCAATTGTTAAATTTTAACTAAAGGTAATCCAAAAATGTGCCAAATTTTAACATTTAACATTTATTTTCAAAAGGGATGGTGATCATAAAGGTGCTTCCTTTTCCCAATTCGCTTTGAACATCAACGGTTCCGTTGTGCTTTTCTACCACCGCTAAAACGTAAGATAATCCAAGGCCAAAGCCTTTTACATTATGTACATTTCCGGTAGGTACCCGGTAAAATTTATCAAATATCTTACGTTGGTTTTCTTTACTAATACCTATACCGTTATCTTTTACCGAAATTTTTATGCCATTTTCGGTGTTTTCTGTCTTTACAGTAATTTCCGGCACGCCAACCGTGTATTTTATGGCATTATCAATCAAGTTAAACACAATGTTGGTTAAATGCACCTTATCGGCCATTAACTTATAACGTTGCGCCGTTAAAACCGTGTTAATGGTTCCGCCTTTTTGGCTAATAAGTAACTGTGTGTTATTTATGGCTGTATTTATGATCTCGTGAATGTCAATTTCGGTAAGCTTTAATTTAAATTCACCTTTATCTAAAATAGATGTTTGCAAGATACTTTCAACCAATACACTTAAGCGTTTATTTTCATCGCGTATCATTTTTAAATACCGGTTTTGTTTTTCGGGCGTTTGGCTAATGCTCGAATCGCTTAACATTTCGCTTGCCAATGATATGGTGCTGATGGGCGTTTTAAACTCATGCGTCATGTTACTGATAAAATCATTTTTAATGGTAGATAATTTTTTTTGTTTGAGGTTGGATGATAATATGTAATAAAAAGAGAAAACGAAAATAAGGATAACTACAACCGACATGATGAGCAAGGGATACATACCTTTAAAAATATCGCGTTGTTGATTAGGGAACTGAACGATCAGATAGTTTTGATCAATAAATGTGTTGTTGGGAGAAAGTGATACTTTGTAGTGCACACCTATAGAATCAACATCCACTTCGGCAAACTGCAAATTGGTTTGATTATGACTGCCGGGAAAAAGATTGGTGATATAAAATTTATATTTTGCATTAACACCATTGTTGCCTAACTCTAATTTTAATAACGAATCAACGGCAGAAGTATCAATGGTTTGCTTATAGTTGTTGTATGAATCGAAGGATTGTTCAGACTTAAAAAAATCGGCACCAATTTTTGAAGAACTTACCAGATCATTAAAATCGGTCATTAAACTGTTTTTAGATGATTTAATACTGTTTAAAAACGCCGAGAAATAAGGGTTTGATTTTAGCGAGTCGCCAATGATATCTTTTGAAATATATCTGAACGATTTTTTTCCGTTACTATCGATGGAAAGTTCTTGCGAAAATTTAAAATTCAGCGACCCTTCGTTTTTTCCTTTAATGATGGGTGAATTGAGTACCCCTTGACTTTTGATCTTTATTTTTTTGTAACCGTAGTTTGCATCTTGTTTTTCCAGTTTTTGAGCGGTAATGTTTAAGGCTTCGTTTACCTTTTGCTCAAATACTTCTTCCTTTACCTTAAAATCGCTCCTGATCCAATAAACCTGAATGATGATCAATGTGGCTAATGCCACAGAGAACAAAACGGTAATAAAGATCAGATGCTTTTTGGTCATAGAAACCCAAAGTTAATAAGAAATGCTAAAGATAGGGGCTTAAAAAATACTAAAATTAAGAGGCGCTTACAACCTTGTTCCTTAAACGGGTTACCGCTTCATCGGCCGGAGCAATGGTTTCATAAACATATTTAAGATCGCTGCGTTGCGCAATGATGTCGCTCATGATACCCGAAATTGTTACCAGATCATTTAAGACAAACATGGCATCTTTGTTAAGGTTTGATTGACCTAATAGAACAATAATGTTATCAAGTGTTTCTTTATGTTTGATAATTGCTTTTACAATGCCTTCAGAAGGTGTTTTTTTAGCAATTTGACATGATGTGTAAAATCCTTCGATCCAAACACCGGCAATAATTAATGAAGAAGTTGCAGGGCGGTTATTGGCTTTTAATATTTCATCCGTTTGACGAAATGCCACAGTAATAATTTGAAGAAGTGAATCTTTATTATCGCGCTGCGCATCCATTCGATCGAACATAGACTGATCGAAAGCGCTATTTACACCTAATCTTCCGGCCAATGCATTTACGCATTTTAAGAATAAAATGCTTTCTTGTGTTTGATCAAAAACGTTTGCTACACTCAGATCGGAGCCGTAAACACCTAAGTTCAAAGCAATATATAATTCGGTATTATAATTTTTTACAAAGTCGGGTTGATTTAAGATCTCAGTGTCGTATTCAAGTTTATTCTCTGCAACAAGTTTTAAGATCTCACCTCTGTCGGGTAATGAATTAAATACGTGTTCAGCACTTTGCTTGGTTTTTTCAACCGCTTTAATAACGGTGCTGTCGTTCTTTATTTCAACAAATTCATCGGGTTTTTCACTCGTATCACACGATAAAAACAAAGTGGTTACAACAATAAGAGATATTTTGATGAGATCTTTGATCATAAATATGAAACAAATGTAAGCAAAATTTTTATTTTCTTACGCCATTGTGGTAGTTTATTCGACTTATCTCTTTTCCGCTTTTATCGTAAAAAACCCACTCTCCATCTGCCACACTTTGCACTTTACCCTTTCTAAAATCCTTGATGATCTTGTAATTGGTAACACTTTGCAGCTTAGCATTGGTATAATAGCTCAAACATTTACCGCTTAATTTGCCATTTTTAAAATGTTGAATTTTGTTAATTCCGCCGGTTTCATAAAAGTATTTCCACTCGCCATGCTGATGACCTTTTTTGTATTTGCCTTGCGTATCAACAAACATCCCTTTATCAAACCACTGCTTATAAGAGCCGTGTTTAATACCATTTACATAACCGCACTCTTCGCGTGGTTGGCCGGTTTCGTGCCAGTACATCCATTTCCCGTTCTTTTTTCCAATGCTATTATATTTTCCGCTGTAATTTAATTTGCCATTGTTATACCATCCTTTCCACTCGCCTACAATTACGCCACTGTTGAACGAACCTTCATCTTTTTTAGCGCCATTATCCCACCAGCTCATCCACACGCCATGTTCTTTACCATTTACATAATTACCTTCTTGTAATTTTTTTCCGTTCTCGAACCAGGTGGTCCAAGTACCTGTTTTAATATCCTTTTCGTAATTGCCCTGGCGCCATTGCTGTCCGCCACGGTAGAAGTAGGTCCATGTGCCGGTTTTTTTATCGTTGAGGTAATAGCCCTCGTATTCAACCTTGCCATTTGTATAATAATAGGTCCATTTATCTTCACGTAGATCATCAGTTAAAGTGCCTATCATTTCAGGTGTTCCATCGGTTCGGTAAAATTTCCACACCCCATTTTTTTTATTGTTTGTAAAGTTACCTTCGCTTTTAGCTTTGTGATTTGGGTAATAGCTGGAGTAGTAGCCATTTAATATTCCGGCATTATAAACGCATTCATAATCTAACTCACCATTAGGGTGAAAGAAGCGCCATTGCCCATCTTGCAAGCCATCTTTGTATTTGCCCATGGCGCGAATAATGCCATTATCATAGGTAGCGGTAATGCTGCCGTTACCATTGCTTACGAGTTGGTTGCCTTTTGGATCCCATAGGTTTATGAGTAAGAGTGTGCTATCCTTATATGATTTATCAAACTTTGGTGAATTGTTCTCATACACTTCTGTCCAGTTACCACAAGGCTTTCCGGCGCAGTAATTTTGCGTGCCGCGCATTTTGCCATCTTTATAGTATAAAAAAACGCGACCTTCTTTTTTATCGTTTTCAAAATCGCCTTTGCTTTCAATTTGGCCGTGATCAAAGTAGTAGGTCCACTCGCCTTGTTTTTTACCATTCACAAAATTCTCAACACTTTTTGTTTTTCCGTTTTCGTGATAGGCCACCCAGGTACTATCGGGTTGGTTATTGGTAAACTTTGTAATTTGTGCTGTTTGTCCGTTTTTGTATTTGTAAACATTGGTGCCCCATTTTTTACCACGCATAAAACGTTCCATGGCTTTAACTGATCCATCGTCGTAATAAAATGTCCACACACTGTCTTCTTTACCATAATAGTAAAACCCTTTGCGATCAACTTTACCGTTTTTGTAATACTCGTAAAAAGGGCCATGCGGCATGCCTTTGTAATAATCGGTCTCAGATTTTAGTTGGGTTTGCTCCAGGTCGTAATACTCTTTTTTAAGTTGAGCAAAACTTAAAGATGTAACGAAAGTAAAAAGCAGTGTAAGGCGAAATAACATAGGTTAAAAATAAAGGACATAACCCCAAAACGGCCACTTAGTTACAAATGATATGAACAAATTAAAGTTATTTAAAATGCCTTGCTAGTTGGCAACAAACGGGCAATAAAAAAGGGCACCAAAAGCGCCCTCTTTTAAAATTGTATGAACTAAGAATTAGTTGTTCTTAAAGAAATCATCGTAGCTCACTTCTTTTGTGTTTAATGAGCAGGTTGATTTTACAAGCTCAAGAACTTTACGTGTATACATGTTCTCAAATATTTTTTGAGCTTCTTTTTCTTTGCTTAATAAGGTTGCTGCAATTTTATTTACTTCTTCCTCTTCAGCTTGTTGGCCGTATTTTGCATACTCCGAGCGGATATAAGCTTTTGCCTCATCAGTAGCTTCTTCAGGCGTTACAACAATGTTATTGTTTTTAATGATCTTGTTCTCAATTAATTTCCACTGCATTGATTTTGCATACATTGGATATTCTTTTTCCAATTGCTCTTCAGAGATAGGTTTTTCGTTAACCGCCATTAACCAACGTTTTAAGAACGAGTCAGGTAATGCTAAACCTAATTTTTCAACCAATGTTTTTTCAATTTCCTGTTGTAAGAAACGATCAGCATCTACCTGGAACATTAAACCAAGTTCATGTTTGATCTTATTGCGGAATTCTTCTTCAGTTGTTACTGTGCCCGGACCATAGATCTTGTCAAACAGATCCTGATCTAATTCTGCATCTTCTAAACGTGCAATGTTTTTTACAGTTAATTGTAAATTCGCGTTAAAGTTTTCAGCAACTTCCTTATCAATACCTAATGAAACACTTTTATCTAAAGCCGTTTCGTAAAGGTCGTTAGCATTTACTACGATCTTATCTTCTTTTTTAACACCAATTAATTTTGCTTTAGCAGGCTCGTTCTTCATACGATCTAAACCAATACTGGTGCTTTTGTATACACCACCGGCTTTAATGGCGCCTATTTCATCTAACTCATTGATATCAACAAACACAACGTCTTTATCAGTTGCCACTTCCGGATTTACAGGCTTACCATAGTTTCTTCTTACATCCTTCACGTATTTTTCAACCAGCTCATCATCAATTTTAACTGTTTTGTAGTTAAAACTTACGCTGTTGCTTAATTGAACATCAAATTGCGGAGCCAAGCCAATTTGGTAGGTAAATTCAAAGTCCTTTTGATTTTCAAAATCAACCGGCGTTTCTTGTTTAGGTAATGGATTTCCTAAAATATCCAATTTATTTTCTTCAATGAATTTATAGATAGAATCATTCAATAATTTATTGATCTCATCTACCATGATCTGCGTACCGTATTGTTTTTTGATCATTCCTTCAGGAACTTTACCTGGTCTGAAACCCGGCATAGAAGCCTGACGTTGTACTTTTTTAATTCCTTCTTTAACTTTTGGTTCGTAATCGATAGGAGTAACAGAGATGGTGATCTCAGCATTTAAACTATCGATATCTTTCTTGGTGATGTTCATCATTTTAATTTTAATTGGGCAGCAAAAATAGTGATTTTTTATAAATAAAAAGCCTGTTAAGGTATTCCCTAACAGGCAATTGTGTTAAAAGACTCAAATATTAATCGTCGGTTGGCTCGGGAGCCGCAATTGGCTTGGCTTTTTTAGCTTTCATGCTCGATGGCCAAATGATGTTTACGATCTCGTTATGTGCTGTGATCATAGCCCTGCTGATACCGCCGCTAATGGTCACATTTTCGTTCGATTTATTTTTCCAGGTTCTTTTTACTTCTTCATATGTGCCATCACTCAATAAAGTATAAAACTTTACTACTTTTCCTTTTAAAACCTCGGCTTTACCGCTGTTACAAACAGCCTTATTTCCCATACGGCTGGTAATGATCACATCGGTATAAACGCCGTCTTTTACCTCGTCGGCACCTCTGTCTTCTAATTTAAGGGCCCATTTATTGTAGCAATTCGGTTCAATTTTTTCTTCTTTTTGAGCAAACGAAGTGCTTGCAACCAGCGCTAAAAAAAGAGTTAGTACAATTGATTTTTTCATAATCTCAAAACGTAATAAGACTTTAAATATAAAAAAAAACCTCAACACCGCCTAATTATTGCAATTTTAACGATTGAGTTTATTTAATATATAATATTAAATAAGTGTACTACAGTGGTTTTAAAAATGGCTTTTGCTACAAATTGTGGCAAGCCTTGGGAATTTTGTGTAGTTATTTTGCGCCCAAATTAATTGTATGCTAATAAAAACATTTGGATATACCGTGCAAGGTATAAGCGCAACACAGGTTACCATAGAGGTAAACATAACACAAGGAATAAATTTTTATTTGGTAGGATTACCCGATAACGCCGTAAAGGAAAGTCAGCAACGTATTAGCGCAGCCTTACGCAACAACGGCTTTAAAATACCCGGCAAACAAATTACGGTAAACATGGCGCCTGCAGATATTCGTAAAGAAGGCTCGGCATATGACCTGAGTATTGCAATTGGCATATTAGCAGCATCAGAACAAATACTGTGTTCATCAATTCAAGATTACGTGATTATGGGCGAATTAGCGCTTGACGGGGAGATCAGACCAATAAAAGGCGCCTTACCAATAGCCATAAAAGCAAAGCAAGACGGATTCAAAGGCATAATTTTACCGGAACACAATGCCATGGAAGCCGCTGTGGTTAACGGACTGGATGTTTATGCCGTTAGATCGATAAATGAAGTAATTAATTTTTTTAATGGGAATGAAGATGAATTGCGAAAGGTAAATATTGATATTAATGAAGCGTTTTTAAATTTAAACGATGAGCTCGATTTTGATTTTGCTGATGTAAAAGGGCAGGAAAGCATTAAACGATCGCTGGAGATAGCTGCTGCAGGCGGGCACAATGTGATATTAATTGGACCACCCGGCGCTGGTAAAACCATGTTGAGTAAACGTTTGCCATCTATATTACCGCCATTAACAATTGATGAAGCCTTGGAATCAACAAAAATTCATAGTGTTGCCGGCAAAACCAATAAAACGCAAAGAGGACTAGTAACACAACGCCCGTTTAGAAATCCACATCATACGATTAGTGATGTGGCGCTTGTTGGTGGCGGTAACAATCCTCAACCGGGCGAAATTTCATTGGCGCATAATGGTGTTTTGTTTTTAGATGAATTGCCAGAGTTTAAACGTACGGTTTTAGAAGTTATGCGTCAGCCGCTTGAAGACAGGATCGTAAGTATCAGTCGCGCTAAATTTAGTGTGGAGTATCCTGCCAGTTTTATGTTGGTAGCCAGTATGAATCCTTGTCCCTGCGGCTTTTACAATCACCCCGAAAAAGAGTGCGTGTGTTCGCCGGGTGTTGTACAAAAATATTTAAATAAAATATCAGGGCCTTTATTGGATCGCATTGATCTGCATGTTGAGGTAACGCCTGTTTCGTTCAATGAATTAAGCACAAAGCAACAAGCCGAATCAAGTAAAAGCATCAGGCAACGTGTAATAAAAGCACGACAAATTCAAACTAAACGATTTAGCGAAATGGATAATATACATTGTAATGCGCAAATGCGGAGTAAAGAACTGAAGGAATATTGTGACCTGAACGAGGCCGGAAGAACTCTGTTGAAAAATGCTATGGACAGGCTGGGCCTATCTGCCAGAGCATATGACCGCATTTTAAAAGTTGGCAGAACCATTGCTGATCTGGATGGAAGTAGTGAGATAGAAACACAACATATAGCAGAAGCGATTCAGTTTAGAAGTTTAGATAGAGATAATTGGGCAGCATAAATAAAATACTTTAATTTTAGCAAACGAATTGAGCACACGAACTAAATATTTAATTGGGGTTTTTATACTGTTTTTTATAGGGACTAATTTCGCGCAATTTAATCGCACCAAATTTTTATATGAATTCAGGTTGGCCGATCACAAGGAAAAGATCAAACTTTTAGCGAATGTAGATTATGGTGATATTTGGGATGTTTACCCATTGATAAGTGATACGGTAGAAAGTATACGAGTTAAGATCAACAAAAACTCTTCAAGTAAGGAAGCCCGTTTTTTACTTGACAAGATAGATGTTAGTAGGGAGATATACGAAAAGAAATTTGCAAAGGCTGCACTTATCATGGAGAGTAGTTTGCAAAATCATGCCAGAAACATTCAAGATTCACTTACTTGTTATAATCACTTGAAGGATCTTTACGTAAAGCTTAGTAATTTAAATAAAGCCATTGAGGCCAACCATATGTATGATGTTTTGGCAAACCAGCTAAACGATGAGCGATATTTAAAGAACATTACCAGCAAAAGTAAAATTTGTGATATGTTTGGTTTAAACCGCCAGGCTATTATTGAAAAACGTAAGGAATTTAATAGTGAATATAAAGCCAAGCAAAACGACACAAATTTTGTGGCCGGATTTTATAACGACATGGGGGTTTATTTTAACCGCCTTAAAATGTCGGATAGTGCCTTACCATATTTTACAAAGGCAGATGAATTGATCACTAAAAAACTAACCTATAATAACGAAACCAACAACAAATTTTTTAAAAGTCTTATTGAGGGCAACATGGCCTTAGCCTATACAAATAAAGGCGATTACACAAAGGCCATTCCGTTTTTAAAGAATGACATTTATTACAGCATGAAAGTGCGTGATATTGAAAGTGCCTTTAACAGTTACGTGCTGATATCAAAGTGCTTTACCGTGTTAAACGATCTTAAACGCGCCCAGCGTTATATGGATACGGCACAAACAATTTCCAATGTGTTGAACCAGCCAAGGGTAAAATTAAAGCTGTTGTATGCGCAAGCGGAGTTGCTTGATAAAGTAGGCAATTCAACACTATCTGTTGCACGTTTCAAAGAATATTTAAATTTAAAAGATTCTATTTCAAATAATGAAAAGGAAATGCAACTGATAAACCAACAGGTTGCATTAGACATGCAAAATAAAGAAATTGAACTGAATGAAAAGAACCAGCAATTGCAAAACGCACGTATACAGGAAGCCAAGCAAAAGGCTTTTAGGGCTTATTTAATGGCTGGTTTGGTGGTTTTGATCTTACTGATCGTGTTTTTATTTTACACCAATAACAGCAGCAAGAAAAGAGAATATGAATTATCGCAAAAGAATGATCAGATCCAAAACCAAAATCGTTTGATAGAAACGTCATTAAAAGAAAAAGAATTATTGTTGAAGGAGATCCATCATCGCGTAAAAAATAATTTACAGATCATTAGCAGTGTAATTAACTTGCAGGCAGATAAAACAAAGGATGTTGAAATGCTTGATATGCTGAAGGAAATAAAACTACGCATTTCAGCAATTGCCCTTACGCATCAGATGTTGTATCAAAAGGGGAGTGTAAATACGGTTTTACTAAGCGAATATCTTAAGAACCTTATTACACAGATAACAAATAGCTATGAGAACAGCTTGGTTAAAATACAAGTTGATATAAAACAAAAACAACAATACATTAACATTGATACAGCCATACCTCTGGGTTTATTGGTAAATGAGATCATAACCAATTCGTTTAAACATGCCTTTAAAGGAAACAAAGAAGGCATTATTCAACTGACAGCTTCTACGTTTGGTAATACAGCAACCGTAGAGATCAAAGACAATGGTGTAGGATTACCGGAAAATTATAAGCAACTATTGAGCGATACAAATAGCCTGGGATTTGAATTAATAAGCATTTTAACGCAACAGATAAACGCAGAAATGGAAATTGAAAATAATGGTGGAGCCACCTTTAAATTCACATTCGCCATTTAAAATATCCTTTTCAGGTTAATATCATCAGGCATTTTAAACACCATCGGGAATTTTTCTACCTTAACCGAACTCGTATCTAAACCAAACGCACGCGACTCACTTAAACTTAAGCGTTTAAAGAAGAAGTAGAAATTTAGAATGATTTTTTCAAAGAATGGCAACTCATTATCGTATGACAAATATTTTTCGATCACCACAAATTTAAAATCACCAATAATATTATTCTTGTTTAAGGATTCGTAACGACTGGTAATATCCACTTCCTTATTTTTAACAAGATCCTCAACAACTTTTCTGAACATTAAATTGATACGTGGCGCAACTCTAAAGCCTAATCTGAAATCAACACGAATAATATCATCTTCAACAACATGAGTTACTTTATAATCCATTTGGTATGGCTCATCCATTACATCCACATGAACAAACCAATAAATATCGGCACGTTTTGGTCGTTTTTGCAAGATGGAATAAATCACTTTCGATTCAATTTCTTCAGGATTGTTGGCGCTGGTCATATACACTAAATGTGTTGCGTATTTAGGAATACTTTCATCTCTACTAAGATCAACCAATTTGCTTTGATGTTCAGATAATTTAACCATATCCACATAGCGCTGTCTGATCAATTTTGCCATGTACCACGAGCCCATAACTCCGGCCAAAACCAAGGCAATAATTAAAGTTATATAACCTCCTTTAGGGAACTTTTCAAGATTGGCAACTAAAAATGCAGCTTCAACTACAATGTAAACCACAATAAACAGGTAAAGAAACCAAATCGGATATTTTTTTATTCGCATGAAAAAAGCCAATAATCGTGAAGACATGATCATTCCTAAAATAATGGTTAATCCATATGCCGCCTCCATGTTTGATGATTCCTTGAAAAACAACACAACTGCAACACAGCCAAAATACAACAACCAATTAATAGAAGGGATATACATTTGTCCTTTTAATTCTGTTGGGTATTTGATCTTTACCTTAGGCCAAAAATTTAAACGCATTGCCTCATTAATAAGAGTAAACGAACCACTTATCAATGCCTGAGAGGCAACAACAGTAGCAATAGTAGCAATTCCAATACCAAAAGGTAAAAACCAATTTGGCATAATCGCATAAAAAGGATTGGCACCGTTAAGTGTTTTTCCTTCCATTGAAATTAACCAAGCAGTTTGACCCATGTAATTTAAAACAAGCATGGATTTTACAAATATCCAGCTGATACGAATGTTTTTTCTGCCACAGTGGCCCATATCAGAATAAAGCGCTTCGGCACCTGTAGTACAAAGAAAAACAGCGCCCAGTAACCAAAATGCTCCAGGGTAATTAACTAATAAATTAATACCGTAATAAGGATTTAAAGATTTAAGTACTGTAAAATCATGCGTTAATCCAACTAAACCAACAACACCCAATGTGATGAACCAAACAAGCATTACAGGACCAAAATATTTACCTATAAATTTTGTACCAAACTGTTGTATAAAAAACAAACCGGTAATAATGGCTATTACAATTGGAATGGTAGGTATTTCACTTAAACTGGGTATTAGTCGCAATCCTTCAACGGCGGATGCTACTGAAATGGGCGGCGTAATAATACCTTCACCTAATATGCAACAACCACCTATAATGGCAGGGAAAACGAGCCATTTAACTCTTGCTTTTTTAACTAAAGTATATAACGAAAAAATCCCACCCTCACCTTTATTATCTGCTTTTAATGTAAAAACCACATATTTAATGGTAGTTTGTAATGTAATTGTCCAAAATACAAGAGACATACCTCCAATGATCAGATCGCTGTTAATGGCCCTGTCGCCAACAATAGCTTTCATTACGTAAAGAGGGGATGTTCCAATGTCACCATAAATAATACCTAGGGTAACAATTAATCCACTTAAAGTTATCTTGCTTAAGTGGTTTTGATGATGACTGCTCATTTGAGGAGTTTTAGAAAAGACGGACCAAAGGTACTATAAAAAAAGAGTGAAAAGCAAAAATTAGATGAAACAATTATTTTGAATGTTCATGCGCTTAAATAAATAATCAAACAGGGCTTTTTTAACGACATTTGGGGCAATAAATTTGCGCCGTTTCGTTAAATGAACTAACTTTAAAGTGCAATAGGGTTAAATGAAGCGCGTACTTTTTGTCATATTTTTGGTCTGTAATTTCATTTCAAATGCCACTCATAACAGAGCAGGCGAGATCTTATATAAACGTATTGCGCCTACCAGCACTGTTATTAACGGCATTACGGTTCCTATTTACAATTACTCTTTTCAAATAAACACCTATACTGAGATCAACAGTCCGGGCGGTAATGCCGACAGGTGCAAACTAACTTTATACTTAGGTAACGGTGATAGCATAATTATGCCGCGTGTAAACGGTTTGCCTTTTACCGGAAGCGGTGATTGTGCCGGAACGCGCAATGGTGTTGATGTGAATGGCACCACCAGGGTTAACACCTACACGGCATCGTATCAATACATGAGTGCAGGCATTTACAGAGTTTATATGTACGACCCCAATCGTAATCAAGGGGTAGAAAACGTTCCTAATTCTATTAATCAACCGTTTTACTTAGAATCATTATTGATCATTAATAATTTTATTGGCGCCAATACAGCGCCTGATTTCACTTCACCACCTTTAGATCAAGCATGTAACGGCATTTGCTTTTATCATAACCCGGGCGCATTTGATATTGATGGCGATAGTTTGAGCTACGAATTAACCTTTTCGAGAGGTATTGATTTTAATGGCACCATAGGCGCACCAATTCCGGGATACACCTATCCGCAAACCGGTCCCGGCGGAATTTACAGCATTGATCCCTTCAACGGAACATTAACCTGGTGTTCACCTCAAAAAATTGGCGAGTATAATATTGCCTTTATTGTAAAGGAGTGGCGAAAAAATACTGCCGGTGTTTATACCATGGTAGGCTACGTATTGCGCGATATGCAGGTAAAAGTAATTGGTTGCACAAATAATTTACCGCCCGATGTTACGGTACCTCCCGATACGTGTGTTGTTGCAGGTTCAACGATCACCAAAACCTTAGTGGTTAGCGATCCTAATGCCGGAAATTTAGTTCAGTTGTATGGCTTTGGTGGTCCGTTCACATCAACATCGCCTTTGGCAACCTTATCAAATACATTCGCCATGGTTAGTTACACCTCTGTGTTTAACTGGCAAACCAATTGCGGCCTAATTCGTAAGCAACCTTATCAAATAACGTTAAAGGCCGAAGATCAGCAATCGCCTGTAAAACTTGTAACCTTTAAAACCTTTAATGTTCGAATTGTTCCGCCTGCAGTGCAAGGCGTTAGTGCAACACCTATAGGCGCCAATATTAAGATCAACTGGCAGCTGAGCACCTGTTTTTCAACAGCAAATCCTATTGTACGTTATGAGATATTCCGCCGAAACGACTGTGATCCTGTCACTTATGTTCCTTGTCAGTCAGGCGTTCCGCAAGGTTATGTGTTAACAGGAACCACCACGCCAAGCACTTCTACTTTTACGGATACAAATAACGGACAAGGACTAGTGGTTGGGCAGGATTATAGTTACATGGTGGTAGCTATTTACGATGATGGATCATCAAGCTATGGAAGTTCAACCGTTTGTACAAAATTAAAGCGCGATGTGCCTATTATGCTGAACGTTGATATTGATTCAACTTCTGTTAGCACCGGCAGTGTTTTTGTGCGTTGGACAAAACCATTGACCAACTTAGGAAATTTAGACACATTGGTGTTAACCGGTCCGTATACCTTTAACTTAAAATACAAGCCTTTGTCGGCCGCCACTTATAGCACCATCTATACCGTGAGTAAAGGGCAGTTTTATCAGTTAAATCAAGCGGCAGACACATCCTTTACACATTTAAATATTAATACAGTTAATGAACGCTTAGAATACAAGGTGGAGTTTGTAGCAGGCACAACAACAGTTGGCACATCGCAACAGGCAACATCTATATTTTTAACTACAACCGGTGGTGAACGAAAGATCAAACTAAGCTGGGTATCGCAAACACCTTGGAGTAATTACAAATACACTATTTTCAGAAAAGATCCATCACAAACAACCTTTACCAATATTGCAACAACCACTTTAACAGCTTATACCGATTCAATTAATGTTGCCAACAGAAGCACGTATTGTTACTATGTTTTAAGCGAAGGAAAGTATTCAGACGCAAGTGTGCCGGGTCCGTTATTTAACAGATCGCAGGAGTCATGCGCCAAAGCAGAAGATGTAACGCCACCATGCGCACCAACAATGAGCATTGTGTCTGATTGTATCACGGGTTTTGTTTCGTTAACATGGAATAACATCAGCACTACTTGCGCGAATGATGTAGTTGCATATTATTTGTATCAGAAAGATACAGAAGAAGAAGAGTTTAAAGTTATAGATACCTTATACGGTGCGGGAAGTGTAACGTATCAATTTGATAATTTACCAACCATTGCCGGTTGTTTCGCGGTTTCTGCAGTTGATTCAAGCGGCAACGTAGGCGCAAAAAGCGAATCAATGTGTATTGATAATTGTCCTGAATTTGAACTTCCGAATATTATAACCATTAATGGCGATGGTATAAACGATTTCTTTAAAGCCATTAAAGTTCGCCATATAAAAAACATCGATCTGTTTGTTTACGATCGTTGGGGCACACTTGTTTTCTGGAGCGACAATCCTTACTTTAAATGGGATGGTACCAGCCGTTTTAGTAGCGAAAAAGTGAGTGACGGTACCTTGTTTTATATTTGCGATGTTTATGAATTGCGTGTAAAAGGAATTAAGAAACGATCATTAAAAGGCTACGTACAAGTTGTAAATTAATTCCTGTGTTTGCTCCCGAAAAAAATCAAGTCATTAAACTTCACAAAACCTTATTGAATGGTATTGCAACAGCCTTATCGCAAATATTTAATGAGAATCGTTATTCCGATAAAGTTTTAGAGCGCTTATTCAAACAAAATAAACAATGGGGCTCGCGCGACCGAAAGTTTGTTGCAGAGGCGGTTTATGATATTGTTAGATATTACCGCTTATTAAGTCATCTGGCAGAATCAAAAAATAATTTTTGGTTTATTACCGCCGTTTATTTGGTGTTAAAGGAAATTGAGTTGCCCGATTGGCCGGAGTTTAAACACGTGAATAAGCAACTGATCCAAAATAAATTTAATGAAGCAAAAAGCAATTTCGCATTGTTTCAATCTTATCCCGATAACATCAATGAGCTTTGTATAAAGGAAGTGGGCAAAGACACATGGGAACGAGAAGCTGCAGCCATGAATGAAATTGCGGAAGTGGTTATTCGCGTGAATACATTAAAGACCAACAGTAAAAAGTTACAGGAAGAGTTAGCCAAGGATGATATTGAAAGTTATGCCATACAGCATGTGCCAAATGCCTTGGGATTAAAAAAACGATCGAACATATTCAGTAACCGAAATTTTAAAGATGGACTTTTTGAATTACAAGATAGCGGATCACAAGAAATAGGATTATGCACCGGTGCAGAGCCCAAGCAAACCGTGATAGATGCTTGTGCAGGAGCCGGTGGAAAAAGTTTGCAGTTGGCAGCATTGATGCAAAACAAGGGCCGCATCATTAGCATGGATGTAACACAATGGAAGTTGGATGAGTTGAATAAACGAGCCAAGCGAGCGGGCGTGCATAATTTAGAAACACGATTAATTGAAGGAAGCAAAACCATTAGTGCTTTAAAAGACAAGGCAGATGTATTGTTGTTGGATGTGCCTTGCAGTGGCTTAGGTGTGTTAAAGAGAAATCCGGACACTAAGTGGAAATTTAATAAAGAGATCTTTGATAAGACGCGTACCTTGCAGCAACAGATCCTTTCAGAATATGCGGTGATGGTAAAACCCGGCGGCACCTTGGTTTACAGCACATGTAGCATACTGCCTTCAGAAAACAGAGAGCAGGTAAATACGTTTTTACAAAATAATAAGATATTTGAATTTGTAGACGACAGAACCATTTACCCAAGCGAAGGTTACGATGGTTTTTATATGTGTAAACTAAAACGAAAAAATAGCATTTAAGTTTTTGTAGGAAACATTAATTGTTTACAAATAAAAAAGGAGCGGATGACCTATTCCTTCTCTTTATCTGTAAAGTCATAGAAGGATAGAGCCTCGACAAGCAATCCCCCCATTATGTTACACTGAGCTCTTTCGAAAAACAACAATAATTTTTTTATAGTAAAGTAATTATTGAGCACCCCTTTTTTTCTTAATGGTTTAGTAATCTTAAATTGAATATGTTACTTGAAATTTAATATTCAACTAACTTAAAAACCTTGACCTTTACCCGTTGATTTTTCAAAACAAAAATTTTAGATGCAACAAATTGGATCGTAAAAAATGTAAGAGATATAACAATGACAAAATTGTATTTTTTATTGGCTTTAATCGTTTGTTACGGAGGCAATTTATTTGCTCAAACAGTCTTGTTACCAGGTGACATTGCAGTGATTTCTTTTAAAACGAATACATCTACCGAATCAGGTAACGATGCCGTAAAACTGGTAACCTTGGTTGATCTGGAATGTAACACAAAATTTATTGTAACAGATAATAATTGGAATGGAACTGCTTGGGCCTGTAACAATGATGAAGCTGCACTTGAAATTACTTGCAATACTTCCATTGCCGCCGGCAGTGTTTTTTATATTGATTATGACGCCGCGGGTAATACTTGTTTTTGTTCAGGCGGCAGTATTACAAGAACCGATCTGGGAAGCCCTTGGGGAACCAATTTTGGTTTTAACAGCCAGGGGGATAACGTTTACATATTGCAAGGTACACGTGCAGCCCCACAATTTGTTTACGCGTTTAAACACAATGGCGCATTTGCTACAAATACATGTTCCGATAAAGACAGAGCCGCTCTTCCTTCAAATTTAACTTTAGGAACATCGGCTATTGTAATGTCATCAACAAAAAACCAATGGAATTTTAATTGCGTAGTTAACAGCGGTAACAAAGCAACTATTTTAGCAGCTATTTCAAATAATGCTAATTGGATAAATAATACAACCCATGTGTGGGATGCCTCAAATGGAATATTCAAGGTTTCAGGCACTGTTTTACCTTATGGTGTTTTGCAGGTTTCAGGTGCCGGATGCGGCTTTCTTTCAAATTGCCTGTTGGCGTATTATGGTGCTGCCAATTCAGCTGCTGTTACCGGAAATTGCACTGCCGGCCAAATTGCCATGTCGGCAAGTATTTCAGTACCTGGTTCTGGTTGCGTTTACAAAGTAATTGCCGAAATGCGTTCACGCTCTTACACTTGCAGTTCTTCAGGCATGGATTCAGGCGACCAATTAAAAGTGGATATTTTTGGTGGTGTAAAACCTTTTTTAACTGGCGCAAGTAATGCCAATATTTCTGATAATTACACCTTAACTGGCCCCGGCACCATTGTGGTTTCAGGTACGGCCGATCGTGCCGATGAAATTATCACCTATAGTATTCAGGCAAGTCCTTGTACTTGCCTAATGATTGCTTTACCTGTTGAACTAATCGAATTCACTGCTAAAAAACAGGGCAATACCATTTCTTTAAATTGGCGAACGGCAAGTGAAAAGAACAATGCCACTTTTACAATTGAACGGTCGGCCGATGCAAACAAATGGGAAACAATTTCTGAAGTAATGGGTCAGGGTTCAAAAGCAATTCCATTTAACTATTGCGTTATAGATGCTACACCTTTAAATGGCGTTTCGTATTACCGCTTAAAGCAAACCGATCATACCGGTTTGTATTCATATTCAAAAATATTAGCCGTTGATATTGGAAAAATGAATTCAAAAAACATAATTCGCCGTGTAAATACTTTGGGGCAAGAGGTTGACGAACATTCAAGCGGAATAATTCTGCTAATTTATGATGATGGTTCGGTAGAAAAAACCATAAAAAATCAGCAAAACTGGTAACATCTATATTGAGGTATTTATAAAACTTCTAATTTTTTTGTTAAGGGTCACAAAAGAAAATTTATTTTTGAGCTCAGTTGTTAATTGTAAATTTTATGACAAGGGGTTGGTTTGTACCCAACATAAAACAATTTTTGAACTTTAACGGAGATATGGGTGTTTTACAAGTAGAGTATACATTTAAAAAAATAATAGAAATGAAAAAGCTAATATTATTTATTTTGGTATGGTTTGTAACAGCCATGAAAGCCCAAAAATCACAAGATGTGGATGCGGCAACTTTCAAAAAAATGATCGAAGCTAAAAAAGGCGTATTAATTGATCTGCGCACACCCGATGAGATCAAAACAAAAGGGAAGATAAAAGGCGCGGTTGAGATTGATTTTTTGGCCGTTAATGCTGAGGAGGTAATTAAAAAACTCGACAAGAAAAAAACGTATTTGGTTTATTGTGCAGGTGGCGGAAGAAGCGGTGATTGCCGCGACCTGATGGTTAAGGAAGGGTTTAAAGAGGTGGTTAATTTGGCCAAAGGTTTTGAAGATTGGAAACGCAATGGCTTTGACATTGAAAAGAAATAATACACGTAAATGAAAAAGCCCCGATCTGTTCGGGGCTTTTTTGTACTAAAAATTATTTTTTAGCGCTTTTCTTAGCAGCTGCTTTTTTTGGAGCCGCCGCTTTTTTAGCAGCTTTTCTTTTAGCAACAACTTTTTTCTTAGGTCGTTTTACACCGGTTGAACCAATGTGTCTTTTACCCTTTTTAGTTTTTACATCACCTTTTCCCATAAATAAATTTTATTGTATAAAAGTAGAAAATAATATTTAAACAACACGCATAAGCGTATATTTACATTAAAAACCAATTGTTGAAAAACACCTTTGATAAACAAGAACGTTTAAGTGGCAAAAAAGCCATTGATAGCTTGTTTTTAAAGGGCTCTTCTTTAACACAATCACCGCTCAAGATCATCATTAAAGCATCTCAAAGTACACAAATACATCCATGCAAGGCCATGTTTGTTGTGCCTAAAAAAAAATTCAAACGCGCACACGACCGAAATTTATTAAAAAGACGGATGCGAGAGGCTTATCGCTTATTTAAGAACAATTATTACGCGCTTTTGAATGAAAAAGAACTAAAAGCCAATTGTGCAATATTATATGTAGGCGATAAAGAAGCCACGTATCAGCAAATTGAGATCGCATTGCAGACATTACTAAAGCAAAGCGTTAATAAAATCAAACCCTTACGGTAAACAAAAATTATTCATTAACTTTAATGAAGATTTAACAGAACATGAAGTTGTTTTATAAAAAGGCTGCTATTATTTTTTTTACAATAGTGATTGGTGTTGGTGGAATTTCCTTCACTCAGGATTATTTTGAGATCAGCAAGAACCTCGATATTTTTAATTCGCTTTACCGCGAACTCAATGTTTCTTATGTAGATGAAACAAAACCCGGTCAGTTAATGAAATCGGGTATTGATGCCATGTTAAATACATTAGACCCTTACACCATTTATTATCCCGAAAACGAAATTGAAGACTATAAACTTTTGGTTACTGGTGAATATGGTGGGATAGGTGCAACGGTAAATGATATCGACGGTAAAATAATTATTGCCGACCCCTACGAGGGCTTTGCCGCGTTTAAAGCGGGTATCAGAGCGGGCGATCAGGTTGTTGGTGTTAACGGTATTAATGTGGTTGGAAAAAGAAGTGAAGAGATCACACATTTATTGAAAGGCCAGGCTGGCACGCCGGTAAAATTAAAGATCTTAAAAGTAGGTCAAACCACACCTGTTGAGTTGAATTTAAATCGCGAAGAAATAAAATCAAAAAGTGTTCCTTACTCCGGCTTTATCGAAGGATCACAAACGGGCTATATTAAACTAACGGCTTTTACCGAAAACTGCAGCAACGAAGTAAAAGAAGCACTGGTGTCTTTAAAAGCGAAAGGATGTAAAAGTTTGATCCTTGATCTTCGTGATAACCCGGGAGGCTTATTGCATGAGGCCGTTAACATTGTAAATTTATTTGTAGAAAAAGGCGTTGAGGTTGTTTTTACAAAAGGTAAAGTAGCAGAGTGGGATAAAACCTATTTATCTGTGAACAATCCGGTTGATACACAATTACCATTAGTGGTTTTGGTTGATGAGTATTCGGCATCTGCTTCAGAGATCGTATCAGGAGCCTTGCAAGATCTTGATCGCGCAGTGGTAATGGGTCAGCGCACATACGGTAAAGGATTGGTTCAGCAAACAAAAGATCTGATCTATAATGCCAAAGTAAAAATAACTGTTGCAAAGTATTATATCCCTAGCGGAAGATGTGTGCAGGCATTGGATTATTCTAATAAGAACGAAGATGGTCGAGTAGAAAAAGTACCTGATAGTTTAATAACAGCATTTAAAACAAAAGGTGGTAGAATTGTGTATGATGGCGCTGGTGTAATGCCGGATGTTAAAACAGATCGTCAGAAATTAAGTCCGTTATTAATTGCCTTATTAAGCAAGTATTACATTTTTAATTTTGCTACAAATTATTGTGCAGGCAAAAAGGAAATAAGCTCAGCTAAAGATTTTGCTTTAACTGAGGAAGAATACCAGACTTTTTTAACCTACATAAAGGATAAGGATTACACGTATAAAACAAAAAGTGAAATAGAATTGGAAGAATTGAAAAAGAAAGCCATTGAGGAAAACACCTACGATGTTTTAAAACCTGAAATAGATGCGCTTAACAGCAAGATCAGCAGTAACAAGAAGGATGATCTTACAAAAGCTAGGTCGGTTATTAAACATTACCTGGAGGAAGAGATCATTGGCAGATATTATTTTCAAAAAGGCCGAATTGAGTTTAGCTTAAGAACAGATGAAGAAATTGCGAAAGCGATAGAAATGCTAAAAGACGAAGCAAAAGTAAGAACGGTTTTAACAACAATTGAAAAACCTAAAAAACCATTTAACATTCATAAGCGCTTTTAAATTATTGCTAAAGTGCATTTGTTACAGAAAATAAAACCACAGTACTTTTTTATTGTAGCTGCCATATTTTTTCAATGGCAATTTAATCGTGTTACGCCGCCGTTTCAGTCACCCGATGAATTCAATCATTTTTATAGGGCCTTGCAAATGGCAGAGGGTCAGTGGTTGCCGTTAAAGCAAGACGATCGTTTGGGTGGTTATGTGCCTGAAAGCGTTCGCAAATTTGTAATACCATACAGTAATGCCGCTTTAAACTTAAAGTACGTTTTAAAGAAGGAAGAAATTGAGGAGTCATCAAAAATAAAATATTCGCCTCGCGACAGTTTGTTTTATGATTATCCGAACACAGCTTTATATTCTATCGTTTCTTATTTACCCCACGTTGTAGCTATTAATGTATTAAAGCGATTTGACGTAACAGTTTCAACGTTATATTATGGCTCAAGGTATTTTACCTTTTTAGTTTGGTTAATAGCGATGTTCTTTGTTATAAGAATGATGCCATTTGGTAAATGGTTAACAACGCTTTTATTGTTATTGCCAATGAATGTTTTTATCACCAATTCATTTAGTGCAGATACAGCAACGAACATTATAGCATTACTTTTTATGTCGTATGTTTTTAAATTAGCGTATCAGGAAAAGAAGGTCTCGTATTTAAACCTGGCTCTTTTATTTAGCCTTATTGTTTTGCTTGCCTTTGCCAAAGTGGTTTATATTGGTTTAGTGGTGTTGCTGATCGTTATCCCTAAAAAGCAATTCAATAACAAATGGCAACACCTTTTTGGCATTGGAATATTGCTGCTGGCGGCTTTAACCATCACGTATTTTTGGTCAAATAAAGTTTTGGAGTATTATACACCTTACAGCAATTATAATCCAAAATTTAAGGATGGTATTTGTTTATCAAATTGCGCTAACTATTATCTGCAAAAAGATTACATCGTACATCATAAGATGTATTTCCTCAATGTGGTCTACCATAGTATCATCGATCATCCGATCACATATTTTAACGGATATGTAGGCTTGTTTGGCAACATGGATATTTTTATCTCTAAAAAACTTATCTATCTTACTTATATTATTATTTTGTTTGTTGCCTTATTTGAAAGAAACGAACGTATACCAACCATTTTGATGCGTATCACTTTTGTTGTAGCGGCATTGGGCGCGTTTATTTTACTTTTGTTATCGCAACATTTAACCTGGGATTGTGTTGGCGAAGGCGTTGTAGATCTTGTTCAAGGCAGATACCTAATTCCTATTTTACCACTATTGTTTTTTATTTTGGTAAACCGATACAATAAGATCAAGTATATTCCCGCAGGCACGATGATAGTTTTGGTATTTGTATTACACCATTTTTCAGTTAAGGCAGTTAACGAGCGTTTTTTTGTTGAATCATACGACAGAAAAATAGAGTTCTTTTGTGATGCTGAAACTATAAATGAAAAGAATTATTATGTTACAACAAATGATAGTATAAGTATTGATGCCGGGAAGCACCGCACAGATACCGTTTCAAAAAGCGGTAAATATGCAGCCTTCTTGAATAAGTGGATACAGTATAATATGATCTATAACTTTAAAAACCTAGGCTATGGCGATCTTGTAGAGATCTCGGGCTGGCAAAAGGGAAACACCGGTGGTTTTGTGGTTACCGGTACCGGTTCAAACTGTGAGCCATATTTTTTATCCAACAAAACCATTCATTATCGCGACAGCGTTGGTTGGGGCTATATGAATTATGTGTTTACTGTTACTAATAAATGCGATACTTCAAACGTAAACTTTTTTGTTTGGAATCCTGACACATCCACTACAATCTTTTTTGATGATGTTAGATTTTCAATTAAGAAGTACAATAAAAATTACTTAGATAGTGCGTTACTTGTTAAATAAAACCTTCACGTTTAAAATAATCGATAATGGCATCCACCATTAAACGGTTTTGCTGTTTTGCTTCTAAGTGTGGTAATTCTTCGTTTAACGACCAGTGAGGCCAGCCTTCCTTATCGCGGCCTTCAAACGTATAAAATTTATAAGGCTCAAGTAAGGTGCAAATGGCCACATGCATAATGGCTAGTTTATCATCCTTCTTGTATTTTTGAAAGGGTTTGCCTAATTCCTGTAAACCAATCACAAAGATAATGGCATCAATATCCATCTCTCCGCCAAATCGTTCTTTGAGTTTATCTTGTAATATTTGCCACTCGCTTTTCACTTTACATAATCTCCTATAAAGTTGAGTACTTCTTCTTTCCCTAAGCTCTTTTCAGATGAGGAGATAAAACAATTTGGGAGTTCGCTAAAGATCAGAAGAAGCTT
This sequence comes from Bacteroidia bacterium, assembly GCA_044360115.1. Lineage (GTDB taxonomy): Bacteria > Bacteroidota > Bacteroidia > B-17B0 > Aurantibacillaceae > Aurantibacillus. The sequence goes on along the minus strand of JBIKKW010000001.1, from coordinate 8,840 downwards.
TTCTTCAATTTTTGCAATGTTCTTTTTTAATTCGGTTTTCGAATTCTTATCGGCCTTTGTATAAATGATACTGAACGGAATGCCTTTTTCACCACACCATTGTAAAAACTCCGCATCTATCTGTTGCAGCGGCAAACGGCTATCTATCAACACAAACAAACAAACTAAATTATCCCGTTTACTGCAATAATCAATAATAATGGTTTCAAACTCCGCTTTTTGAACCTTTGAAGTTTTCGCGTAACCATATCCGGGAAGATCAACGATATACCAATTTTCATTGATCAAAAAATGGTTGATCAATTTGGTTTTACCTGGAGAAGCGGATGTTTTTGCTAGTTTGTTGTTATTGCACAACATATTAATTAACGATGATTTTCCAACATTACTACGGCCAATAAATGCAAACTCAGGTAATGGTGATTTTACACATTCGCTTAATTTGGATGCGCTTTTATAAAATGTTGCTTTTCTAACGATCATGATCTGGCTTTCTTTTCTTCAATATAGGTATTCACATGACGTTCTTTTTTACTTTCGTAAATATCTGAAATAGTGACCAAGATACCGGTTTCTTCAACTCCGCCAAACGTTGGATTAATAGCGGTTCCAAAGCTTTTCATGGTTGGACTCAAATTCATATAGGCATTAACCAATGGCGGAATATTTTCGCCAAGTGCACGAACTTTTTTGTTCAGCACAGTATGCCCTTCTTTATAAGGTAAAGCACTTAACTCCTTTAAAAAATCACTCACATCCGTTTTGATATTTACACTATGAATAGGAGTAACCAAATTTTCAGTATCAGGAAAATAATGTTTCATAAATGAAAGGATATGATCGCGCGCTTCCACATTAAAATCGGTATACATGGTTACTTTACCGTAAAAATGTTTTTGCGAAGGATTGTCGACCACAATGGCGCCAAGCCCATCCCATAAATTATCCAAGCTAAATAATCCCTTACGAAATTGTTCACTTGGCTGATACATGGGTTGAATAAACGAACGACCTAATTCAATGGTATAAGGCAAGTAATTTTTATAAAACGATTCATGAAAATCAAATAATTCGGTTGTTGCTAAATGAACCTTACCATCAATATATTCAGCATCACGACATAAAATAAAACGGTAAGCGCCAACAATTTCTTTATCGGCCGGATTCCAAACCAATAGTTGTTGGTATGGATGTGTTGTTAGATCATACTCATCAATATCTATTTCTTTACCGGTTCCTCCGCCTGCATGCCTAAAGGTAACCTCTCGTAAACGACCGATCTCGCGCATCACATTTGGTGAATTGTGATGGTTAATAATGTAAATTTCATTATTGCCATTATTGGTCTTGCGCACAAATCGCTCTTTATTCAATTCATCCAACAGGGCCTCTCTGCTTACTTTTTCAATAATTTCCAGCATATTCGTAAAAACGTAAAGATAGCCATTAAAATACGAAAAAAAACCTATTGCCAGTCATTTAAAGCTTAAAAAACTGACCACATGTATATTCTTGCAAATAACCGCCCATACTACCTTTCATGTAATTTTCTTTTTAAAAAGCTTAAACTTACTTAATTTAGCAGGTATGTTCAAACACCTTATATTGTTCATTGCCTTAATTGGATCAGTGTCTGCTCAAAATAATTGGGACCTCAAATCATGTATTGATTATGCGGTAAAACACAACATACAGTTAAAGCAATCGCAAATATCAAACGAGATCAACAAAAACAATTACGATCAAACAAAGGCGGGTGTTTTGCCAACTTTAAATTTAGGTGCGGCGCACACGTATAACTTTGGTAAAACCATTGACCGTTTTACAAATACCTTTGCGAATCAGCAGGTTTTATCACAAAACTTTTTCATGAGCAGTAATGTGGTTTTGTTTAGCGGATTGGCGCAATACAACAATATTAAAGCAAACGAGTACAATTACCTGAGTAGCAAAGAGAACATGAAGCAATTGGAGAATGATCTTACTTTGAACTTAGTTAATTTATACTTGAATGTGATCTTTACCGATGAATTAACCATTATTGCAAAAAACCAATTCAATATTACAAAAGAACAATTAGAGCGCACACAAAAATTAGTTGATGCAGGATCACTTGCCAAGAGTGTGCAGTATGATATTGAGGCGCAATTGGCCAACGAACAAGTTAATGTAACTAATGCAGAAAACAATTATCAATTGGCCTTATTAAGTTTAAAACAATTAATGAATTTAGATAGTTTGAATACGTTCAACATAGTTAAACCGGCGTTAGATGTGGAAGGCCAGCCAATATTAAATATGAGTGTACAAAGTATTTATGAAACGGCTTTAAAGAACCAGCCAAACATTAAAGCTTCTGAATACGCTTTTTTAAGTTCAGAAAAAGCACTGGCTTCAGCCAGAGGTCGCAGAAGTCCAACCATCAGCCTGAACGGGTCGCTTGGAACAGGAACATCAGGTTTGGCAAAAGACATCAAAGGATTTAATATTGTTGGGTATGATACAACTGCCATTACAACCGGCGGTCAATTTGTGTTATCGCCTCGAACAGAATTTATAACCGAAACAAAACCATTTGCCGATCAGTTTAAAGATAACGTGAATAAAAGTTTTGGTTTTACAATTTCGGTACCATTATTTAATGGCTTGCAAACTCATACCGGTGTTAAGAATGCAAAGTTAAGTGTTTTAAATTCGCGCTATTCGCAGGAGCTTACTAAGCAAAATTTATACAAGAGTATTGCACAAGCCTACACCAGCGCGCAAGCAGCATTAAGCAAATACATGGCAAATAAAAAAAGTGTTGAGGCCTCGGAAGCATCTTTTAAGTTTGCCGATCAAAAATTTAATGTTGGTGCCATTAGCGCGTTTGATTATAATACTGCTAAAAACAGATTATTGAATGCACAAAGTAATCTACTACAAAGTAAATACGAGTACATCTTACGTTTAAAGGTTCTTGATTTTTATCAAGGGAAAGATCTAGCCTTGTAATTAACCTATTGTGATCTCCTTCACTGCGTTAACCCAAGTTTCGCTGCTATTAAGGCTTCTAACCAGTGTTACTTTTTTTCCGCCGTGTTCTTCAAAAATTTCCTGATACTCGGTACCAATTTCGTAGATGGTCTCTAAACAATCGGCAACAAATGCGGGAGAAAAAACCAGGATATTCTTTGCGCCTTTTTCGGCTAACTCTGCAATTACTTTATCGCTGTATGGTTTAAGCCATTTGTTATCTAACCGACTTTGAAAGGCCGATGTATATTTTCCTTCGGGAATGTTCAATGCTTTTACCAATTGCCTTGTTGTTTCCATTGAATTTGCTCGATAACAGAAACGGTTGTTAGCTGTGATCTTATTACAGCAATCGCCCATTTGACAGGTGTTGTTGCCGTAATGTACCGATCCTTTTAAGATCTGCCTTTCAGGTAAACCATGATAACTAAATACGATGTGATCGTACTCGGCAATGTTATAATTTTTTGCCTCGTTAATGAGTGCTTCAATAAATTTTGGATGATCGTAAAACTTGGCGATCACATTCAAATTCGGGATCACTTCCCAGCCTTTGATCTGCCTCAATACTTCCTCTAATGTACTTCCTGTGCTTGATGATGCATACTGAGGGTAAAGTGGAATGATATGAATTTTTTCGGGACGTAATTTGCGGATATTTTCAAGTGCCGTTTTTATGCTTGGTGTTTGATAACGCATGGCTAATTCCACATGCACATCTTGCGATACAACCTTTTGTAATTTGTTCTTTAGATCAATGCTGTGTAATAACAAGGGCGATCCTTCTTTGGTCCAAATGGCTTGATATAATTTAGATGAACGAAAACTGCGAAAAGGCACAATGATCATGTTCACCAATATAAAACGACCAATAGCGTTGATATCGATCACGCGTTTATCATTCAAAAATTGAGTAAGATATTTTCCAACCTTTGAAGGTGATGGATCATCGGGGGTACCAAGGTTGATGAGGAGTATCGCTTCTTTTGCCATGTTTGCTCAACAACTAATTGGTGATATTGTTTTCGGTTGCCGGCGTTTCAGCAGAAACTTCAACAGGTTTTTTGTTGAATCGTTTTTGAAACACGATCAGTAAACCTACACCAATAGAAATGGCGAAGTCGGCAAAGTTAAATATTGGTCTGAAGAACTGAAATTCCTCTCCGCCCCAAATAGGCATCCAGCTTGGGAAATGGCCGTTATAGATGGGAAAGTAGAACATATCAACCACATGACCATATAAAACGCCCGAATAGCCGTTGCCCGGTGCAACCAACGTGGCTTTCATGAACTCATCACTTTCAGTAAAAATGCTTCCATAAAATACACTGTCAAAAATATTGCCCATGGCACCTGCTAATATCAAAGCCACACAAAAAACAAAAAGCGGATGCTCCTTTGTTCGCACAATATGTCGGATATAAAATATACCTGCAATACTGGCAATGATGCGAAACACACTCAATATCAATTTACCATAGTTGCCGCCAAACTCCATGCCAAATGCCATGCCGGGGTTTTCAGTAAAATGAATGATACACCAATCGCCTAAGCGGCCAACTTCACCTAAAGGGTAATTTAATTTTATGTAGATCTTAATGAACTGATCGATGAACAGAACAGTAAGCACTGTAATAATGGGTATACGAAACGTTTTTAGCATAAAGAAAAAAGGCTATTCCTGTTGTGCAAGAATAACCTTTTAAGTATAATTAATGTTTAGCTGCTTTGATTTAATTTAGCATCAATGCTTAAAGTTGCATGAGGCACACTGCGTAAGCGCTCTTTAGGAATTAATTTACCGGTTACACGGCAAATACCATAGCTCTTGTTTTCAATACGTACCAAAGCATTTTTTAAATTGATGATGTACTTCTCCTGACGAGATGCTAACTGAGCAGTTTCTTCTTTGCTCATTACATCACTTCCATCTTCCAATAATTTAAATGTTGGCGACGTATCATCTGTACCGTGGTTATCTTCGTTACTTAAGGTTTGTTTTAAAAGATCGTAATCGGCTTGCGCTTCTTTTAATTTCTCAAGGATCAATTCTTTGAACTCAGCTAATTCCTTATCTGTATAACGTGAGCGATTATCTTTTGTATTTACAAATGGCTTAGGCGATTTTTCACTTTGCTTTTTGATCAATGGTTTTGAAAGATCAACCTGTAACGGACGGTTACGGATATATGCTTCCATACTTCCTCCGCTTGATTTACCTTCATTCTTTTTACGACGACCTCTTCCGCGTTTGATAGGCTCTTCATCATCATCATCGTCTAGGTCTGGCACATCACCACCTTCAAGATCAACTAATCCGGCCTCATCTAATTCACCAACCAACACATCATCATCTTCCGCTTTTTCATAATCGTCTTTTACCTCAACATCTCCATCTTCCTCTTCTTCAATATCTTCCTCATCAAAATCCTCATCATCTTCACTTTTTGATTTTTTTGATGACTTTTTTCCTTTTGTATCAGGTTTACCTTTTTTCTTGATCGCATCAATAGGCTTACCTACTGGCTTTTTACCAGCTTTTGTAACTTCTTTTTTAGCAACCGGCTTAGCAGGTTTTTTCTCAACTTTTTTCTCTACCTTTTTAGCAACTGGTTTTGGAGCTGCTTTTTTCTCAACTTTTTTTGCTGCAGGTTTTACTGCTTTTTTAGGAGCAGGTTTAGCCGGCTTTTTTGCCGCTTTCTTTTCTACCTTTTTAGCTGCAGGTTTAGCGGCTTTTTTTGCCGGTTTTGCTGCTGCTTTCCCTTTCTTGTTATCTTTCTTTGCCATATGAATTAAATAGCTGTTTAATTTAATTTTTCAATTGAGATCAAAGTTGATATTGTTTCATCAACTTCTACTAAACTTGAATTTACTTCCGGTAGTGTTGCTACCAATTGTAAATCTCCTGTCAGCGTTTCAGAACAAATATAACTTAAATTATTTTGAATTGCTGTATCCAAATTGTTATTTTGTTGTATTCTCACTAATATTTTATCGGTCACATCAAAGCCCTTGTCTTTTCTAATGTTTTGGATGCGGTTAACGATCTCACGCGCCAATCCTTCCTGTTTTAATTCAGGAGAAATGGTTACATCTAATGCCACTGTTAAAGAACCGCTGTTTGCCACTTTCCAGCCCGGAATATCAACTGGAATGATCTCTACATCTTCATTTTCTAAGACGATATCAGAACCACCAAGCGCAACAATTGATTTGCCGGTACGCTCAATTTCCTGAATGATTTTTGAGCCATTTTCGGAAGCATATGCCTGCACTGCTTTCATGTGTGCACCACATTTTTTACCCAAGGTTTTAAAGTTCAGTTTCAGGTTTTTTACGATCTGCGTTTTACTTTCATCAACAAACTCAATTTCCTTAACGTTAACTTCCGCTAATATCAAGTCTTTTACAGCTTCTATCTTATTTTGAATATCCTTATCTAAAACTGGGATCTGAATTTTTTGGAGCGGCTGACGAACTTTAATGTTCTCTTTTTTACGGATAGACAAGATCATCGATGAGATCTTTTGTGCCATTTCCATGCGTTGTTCCAGATCAACATTGATCACAGAAGTTTCCACTTTAGGGAAAACCGATAGGTGAATGGATTCGAATGACAGCGCAGAACCCTTAACGGCGTTAGCTTTCGCAGGGGCAGTTAAATTCTGGTACATCCACTCTGCAAAGAACGGCGCAATAGGACTCATTAAATGCGATACAACCAGTAAGCATTCGTGTAACGTTTCGTAAGCAGCTTTTTTATCGGTGCTCATTTCGCCTTTCCAAAAACGACGGCGACTTAAACGTACGTACCAGTTACTTAAATGCTCATCAACAAACTCTTCGATACTGCGTGCAGCGCGGTGTGGCTCAAATGCCTCGTACTGTTCGGTAACATCTTTTATTAAGCTGTGTAATTTCGAAAGGATCCAGCGATCAAGCTCTTGGCGGTCTTTAACCGGCACCGAGTTTTTTTCATCGATCACAAATCCATCTACATTCGCATACAAAGAGTAAAAGCCATAAGTGTTGTAAAGTGTGCCAAATAACTGACGTTGCACTTCTCCAATACCATCAATATCAAATTTTAAATTATCCCATGGAGCAGCATTGGCTATCATGTACCAGCGTGTTGCATCTGCACCAAACTTATCAAGTGTTTCAAACGGATCAACAGCGTTACCTAAACGCTTACTCATTTTATTTCCGTTCTTATCTAACACCAATCCGTTTGATACAACATTTTTGTATGCAACCGAATCAAAGTTCATAGTTGCAATGGCGTGTAATGTAAAGAACCAGCCACGTGTTTGATCAACACCTTCTGCAATAAAATCAGCAGGGAAATATTTTTTCTCATCGATCAGGGCTTTGTTCTCAAACGGGTAATGCACCTGCGCGTAAGGCATGGCGCCGCTATCAAACCATACATCAATCAGATCCGGCTCGCGGAATAATTTCTTTCCGTTCTTTTCTAACACAAAGTTATCGGCATATGGTTTATGCAGATCAAACGTATTGTAGTTTGATTCGCTCATATCGCCAACTTTAAATTGCGCTAATGGATTTTCATTCATCACACCTTTTGCCAAGGCATTAGCAATTTCTTTTTGTAATTCTTCAGCAGAGCCTATGCAAATTTGTTCGCTGCGGTCTTCGCTTGTCCAAATAGGAATTGGTATACCCCAAAAACGCGAGCGCGATAAATTCCAGTCATTCAAATTCTCTAACCAGTTGCCAAAGCGGCCTGTGCCTGTTGCTTCCGGTTTCCAATTAATGGTCTTATTCAATTCGATCATGCGATCTTTCGCATCGGTTGAGCGAATGAACCAAGAATCTAAAGGATAATACAACACAGGTTTATCTGTTCGCCAGCAATGCGGGTAACTGTGTTCGTATGTTTCTTTCTTGAATAACTTTCCTTCTTCCTGAAGTTTTAAAACGATACGCTCGTCAACGCTTAAATAAACTTTAAGATCTTTTATTTTTCCGTTTGCTTCTAAAACTTTTTTCTGATTTTCAAATTCAGATTTCTTTTCTTCATCACTTAGGTATGCTTCTTTCACATACTCATCGCCATATAAGAAAATACCATCTTTCACTTCCGGTAAAAATTTACCGCGCTTATCAACCAAGGTTAATGAACCAATGTTGTTTTGTTTGGCAACCCTAAAGTCATCGGCACCAAAGCTTGGCGCAATGTGCACAATACCTGTACCATCGGTGGTGGTAACAAAATCGCCAACAATAACTTTAAAGGCATCACCTTCCGGTTTCACGAATGGCAATAGTTGTTCGTATTGAATGCCTGCAAGATCAGAGCCTTTGCAGTGCGCAATGATTTTGAAAGGAATATTTTTATCACCGGGTTTGTAATCTTCAAACTTAAGATCGGTGTGCTTTTCAGAGAAATATTTATTTACCAGATCTTTTGCCAAAATAACATTTTGCAATTTTCCGGTAAATGGATTAAAGCTTTGCACCACTACATAATCAATGTCTTTTCCAACAGCTAATGCAGTATTTGAAGGCAAAGTCCATGGAGTTGTTGTCCAAGCCAAAAAGTAGATTTCAGATTTCAAATTGTCAGATTTCAAATTTGGAATCTGTAATTTGGAATCTGTAATTTTAAACTGAACAGTGGCTGTTCTATCCTTCACATCTCTGTAACAACCCGGTTGATTCAATTCGTGTGAACTTAAACCGGTACCGGCTGCAGGCGAGTATGGCTGTATGGTGTAGCCTTTGTATAATAAATTTTTCTTGTATAGATTTTGAAGTAACCACCAATCACTCTCAATGTATTTGTTATCGTAAGTAATGTA
>JBIKKW010000146.1:0-6559 GCA_044360115.1 Bacteroidia bacterium | reverse complement strand
AATGTAAGGGTCGCCCATATCAACCCAGTAGCCCATTTGCGCAGTAACCTGCTCCCACTTATCGGTATACTTCATTACTTCCTTGCGGCAAGCTTTGTTGTAATCTTCAACCGAAATAAATTTAGGGCTATTCTTATTTCCAATATCTTCTTTGGTAATCCCTAAACTCTTCTCAACACCTAATTCTATTGGTAATCCGTGAGTATCCCATCCGGCCTTACGTTTTACCTGGTATCCTTGTAACGTTTTAAAACGACAAAAAATATCTTTGATAGCGCGTGCCATTACGTGATGAATGCCGGGCATTCCGTTCGCACTTGGCGGACCTTCATAAAACACCCAAGGCGTTTTACCGTCGCGTGTGCTTACCGATTTTTCAAATGTTTTATTCTCGTTCCAAAATTTGAGAATGTCTTTACTTATTTGCGGTAAATTAAGTTGCTTATATTCAGGATATTTGTTCATTATTACCTTTTAAAAAAGAGTTTCGAATTTAGTAAATTTTTATGAATAAAAACCAATAAAAATTGGCCTTTTTGGAGGTTAAAATGACCATTATCATAGTTTATTTAGCTGCTTTAATCTTAAATTTGCGTTCAGTTTCCTTTTTTATGAAGTTGTTCAAGGCCTTATACTCCATTTTTAATAATAAATGTCCGCGTTGCCACCATGGCGATGTGTTTAAACATAAGAACCCTTATGACCTTGGCAATCTATTTAACATGCACAGCACTTGCAGCCATTGCGGTTTATTGTATGAAAAAGAAACAGGTTTTTTTTACGGCGCCATGTATGCCAGTTATGGCCTATCGGTAGGATGGTTTATTGTTTGGTATGCCATACAAAACTTTTTTTTGAATTTAGATACCTTTGAGTTTGCTGTAGGATTGGTGATCAGTATTGTTTTAATGAGCCCATTAAGCTTGCGCTGGTCGCGGTTAATATGGCTGAATATTTTTTATGGCTACAATAAAGAATTAGCAAACGCCAAACCGCTTAACGAAACAAAATGAGCATGAAAAAACTAATTTTCGCTTTCTTAATTTGTGTTGCATTTAATTTTACAATGCGATCACAAACTGTTTATGTAACCGAGAGTGGTAAAAAATTTCACAAGAAAAACTGCGACCTCGCTAAAACAGGTAAAAAAGGAATTGAGCTGAAAGATGCCAAAAAACAGGGCTATGAAGCTTGTAAAAGCTGTAAACCTGAAGAGGCAATAGAGCCAAAGAAAGAAAAGGAAAAACCAAAAACCACCAAGTAACTTTTATTTTACCTACCTTTGCGGTGTGGTAAAAATAGGCCCCATAGAACTTCCTGATTTCCCGCTTTTACTTGCACCCATGGAGGATGTGAGCGATCCACCATTCAGATATGTTTGCAAACAGTATGGCGCCGATCTAATGTATACGGAGTTTATTAGCAGTGAAGGCTTGATACGCGATGCAATTAAAAGTAAGCAAAAGCTTGATATTTTTGATTACGAGCGCCCCATTGGTATTCAAATTTTTGGAGGCGATGAGGAGGCAATGGCCTTGTGTGCTAAAATTGTAGATGCAACCAACCCCGACTTGGTGGATATTAATTTTGGCTGCCCGGTTAAAAAGGTGGTGTGTAAGGGCGCCGGCGCCGGTGTTTTAAAGGATATTGATCTGATGGTGCGATTAACGAAAGCTGTTATTAAAAGCACAAACAAGCCGGTAACCGTAAAAACGCGATTAGGCTGGGATGAGAGCAGTATCAATATTATGGAAGTGGCCGAGCGCTTGCAGGATGTTGGCATTCAAGCATTATCTATACACGGGCGTACACGCGCGCAAATGTATAAAGGTCATTCGAATTGGAAATATATTGCCGATGTAAAGAATAATCCGCGAATAAAGATCCCCATTTTTGGTAATGGCGATATTGATAGTCCGGAAAAAGCATTGGAATATAAGAACACATACGGCGTTGATGGCATTATGATAGGCCGCGCTGCCATTGGTTACCCGTGGATATTTAACGAGATAAAACATTTTATAAGAACCGGCGAACATTTGCCAAGGCCCACAATGGCCAATAGAGTTGAGGTTTGCAGAACGCACTTAAAAAAATCGGTTGAATGGAAAGGCGAGAAGCTGGGTATTTTAGAGATGCGAAACCATTATGCTAATTATTTTAAAGGCATACCTCATTTTAAGGAAACGCGAACCAAGTTGGTGATGACGCCAACCTTCAATGAGATAAGTGATGTTTTGGATGAGATCTTAGAAAAAAAGGAATTTACCGAAGTTTAAATCCAATGATCATGCGGTCGTCGGTTTGTGAATTATTCCCTTGCCAATCTTTAATAAAGCGACCCAAATAATTTGCTTGCCCGTTCATCATTAACTTACTAGTTTTTAATAAAGTGTCTTTAAATGCCTTTGATGCTAGCTTTTTCATTTGAGGTCCACCAAACTGATCTTTGTAACCGTCGCTATATAAATAGTAAGTAGCATTTTCATTATAATCAATTTCAATCGTATTAAACTCAACATGTTCGTTCTCACCAATGGTTTCACGTTGAGCTATTATTTCGGTTAGCTTGTTATTTATAATTATAGAACCATTATTACGGGCGCCGCAAAAATAGGCGCGGTTTTCGTTCATATTAATGGTGATGATGGAAATATCCATACCATCTCGTACATCTTTTTCACCAACATTTAATTGATGGTAGAATAAATAATTTAGTTCTGTTAAAATACCTCCCGGCATTAAAACTTTTTCTTCGTGTACAATTTTATTTAAAAGCGTTGTGCCAATAACACTCAACATAGCTCCCGGCACACCATGTCCTGTGCAATCTCCGGCCGCAATAATCAAATAACCATCTTCTTTGCCTATCCAAAAGAAATCGCCGCTAACCTTTTCCTTTGGTTTAAAATAAATAAAACTATCAGGGAGTATATCGTTCAGAATTTTTTCACCAACTAAAAACGCCGTTTGAATTTTTTGTGCATAGGTAATACCGTCCATTAATTCGGTGTTTGATTTTTCGAGTTGTTTTTGTTTTAAACGAATTTCTTCGGTACGTTCTTCAATGGTTCTTTCAAGGTAAGCTTGTAATCGTTTTGTACGACGGTATCGGCCATACATGATTGCCCCGGCAATGGTTAATAGTATAAAGCCAAGTAAATAGTAAAATGGTTTTGATTGATAGAAAGGAGGCACAATTTTTATTTTGATGATGGCCGGTTCAGACCAAGTGTTATCGCTATTTGCGCCAATAACCTGAAACGCGTATTCGCCAACCGCCAATTCATTAAATGACACCGAATGTTCGTGATTATTGTTTTTAAATTCCTTTTGTATTGGAGTTAATTTGTAACGGTAAGCGTTTTTTTGAGGGATATTAAAATCAAGTACCGTAAAATTTATTTTGAAGGAGTTTTTAGATTGAGGAATTTCAATTTCCTGACCATTTAAATTACTGATGATCTCCAAATCGTTACCAATTCCAAGGATACTGGTAACATCTATACGTGGAATGGTAAAATGAGAAACAAGTGAATTTGGATTAAAAACCACCATTCCGTTTGAAGTGGAGATGTACATAAATCCTTCAAAAAAATCAATGTTCTGAATAATATTAGATGGCAAACCATCAACCAGATTAAACTCCATAACTTCTTTTGAGTAAGGGTGATATTGGTATAAACCCTCATTGGTGCCTATCCAAAAAGCATTACGTACTTTTTTAATGCAGCGTATTTCCGAGAAAAAATTATTACGGTTATTTCGAATGATCTCATAGGTGTTTTTATTCAAATTATATTTGATCAAGCCTAAAAATGAGGTACCTAAAAGCACATGATCATCATCATAAATTTCAATAGATGTGATGTTGCCGGCATCTGTTACACTCACGAGTTGCATGGTGTTATCGGGTTTTATTTTTAAGATAGAACTTTGTGACGCAAAAATATTTCCTTTAACTGTTGACACACCAGAAAAAAAGATGGATGAAGAACCTGCAGGTTTTGCAATGAATTCCGATTCTTCGGTGTCTATTTTAAATTTTATGATCTGCCCAAGGCCACCTAACCATAAAATGTTCTTATCAAACCGATCCTGAAAAACCGAAGTAAAATGGTGTTGTTGTTGAAAGAAGTAATGTTTGATCTTTGCCGGCGTTTTGGATGGATCAATTTTTAAAAAATTATATTGGCCTGCAATGTAAATTGATCCGTCGGTGTGTTCATAATACTGCGCAACAAAGCGTTCTTCCACCGAAGCGTTTTCGCTGCGATTACCAAATGGATGATTTTCGGTTTTGCGCGTTAATTTATCGTATATCGCAAAGCCATTACCATCTATTCCTACAATGATCTTATCCTTTAATTTACGGCTCACCCAGGCATTCAACATTTGGTTGGAAGTGAAGGTGTTTTCTGATGACCCGGCTTGGCGCTGAATGATCTCTAAATTAGGACGCTTATTGGATTGTTTTTGTAAGCCCACATCTGTTCCAAACCAAATAACATTATTCTCATCTTTAAATACCGACCAAACTTTATTGCTGATCAAAGTATACGGATTGTCAGGATCATTTTTTATGATCTTATATTCTTTTTTATCAATGTCAAAAACGGTTACACCAAAACTCCAAAACCCTTGATAGATGTAGTTATCCTTACTGTGGTAATAACTCACGTTCGACAGAAAATTATTTGGCGCTTTATAAAATGTTTGTTTTTGATCGTATGGATTTATAGAAACAAGTCCGTCGTCAACCCCAATCCAAACAGTTCCTTTATAATCTATTGAAATACCTATATGGCCTGATGAACCGTAACCACTAATAAGGAGCTCATCAATTTTTTTTGTTTTCGGAAAGAATTTATAAACTCTGAAGCGTACGCCACCATCTTCTGCAAAATATTTAGCGCCAATCCAAATGGTGCCATTTTTATCTTCACACATGCTTTGAATAATGCAATTATCCAAAAGCGTTTCTTTTTTTGATTCAAATGTAATAATGCTACCTTGTTCAGGGGCATATTTCATAATGCCGGCTTGTGTTCCAATTAATATTGTGCCATTCTTTAACTGAATAATACTTTGTATAGAATTCTTTTTTTTGTATTCATTTAAAGTGGTATCAATTTTAATGCGTTTAAAGTTGTTGTTCTTAAACGAATAGGCATTTAGTCCTTTCGCAGTACCTATCAATAATTCGTTATCTGAAAATTGCTTGATCACCTTAATGGATGGATGGCTTAAGGTGGTTGTATCATTTTTGTAACTGCGGTAGGAGATAAAGCCATAACCATCATAACGGTTCAAACCATTACTTGTACCTACCCATAAATAACCTTTTTGATCTGAACTCAAGGCAGTAATAAAGGCACCGGTCATCTCTGCCGCGTCAATTTTTTCGAGCGCAATAGATGTGTTTTGACCATGTAATTTAAACAAGGAAAGAAACAAGAATATGGGCAGCCTTTGCCATTTCATAGAAACTAAATATAGGTATTCAAAAGTCAACGTCAAAAAAAAAGGGGGCAATAACGCCCCCTTGTATTTGAATAACAAAATTGGTTATTCGATAATGATCTTTTTAGTTGACTTAACACCGTTGTTCTCAACAGTCATAAAGTAAACACCGGTTTTGTTGTTAGCTAAATTAACAGCGTAGTTACCACTTGTAACAACTACTTTATCAGTATAAACAACTGAACCTAATACGTTTGTAACAGTTACGTTGTAAGGTGTTAAAGCGTATGGTAAAGAAACGTTAAACACGTCCTTACTAGGGTTTGGAGATACCATGAAATCAATATGGTTAGCTGATTGAGAAGTTAAACCAGCACAGGTTGAAACAGATACTGTACGTGTAACAATACTAGTAGTAACTGAATTTACAGCAGTTAAAATGATGGTGTATGTTCCTGCACTGTTAAATGTAACAGTTGGCGTTAAAGCAGTTGAACTAGAGAAAGCAGCAGTTGGAGGGAAAGATGTCCAAGTAAATGTAGGACAAGGATTTCCGGTTGAACTGTTACCTAATGAAATTCCAGTGCTAACACAAGCAGCAGAAACTAATGAGAAGTTAGCAGAAGCAGGTTGTAATAAGCTTCCTCCGTTGTATTTATAAAAACCTTCTAAAGCAGCGTTAGTTTGATCGCTGAATGTACCAGCCCAACCAGTTGAAGGATCTACGAAATCAATAGTTAAGTACTGGATGTTAGTTGAACCCCAGCTGCTCCATGAAGCACCACCATCCATTGAGAATGAAATAATATTGTTACCAGCACCAGCACCAGCTGAAGCGAACCAGCAAGTACCAGGGATTGCACAAACATCATTTCTTCCAAAGTTAGGATCGTTTCCTGCGTTGTTTGCTGTCCAAGTAACACCACCATCAGTTGTGCTGTAAACAGTTGCAACAGTTCCTGAAGCAGGGAAAGTTACAGTAACACCGTTGTTTGCATCGTAAAACGCGATATCACTGATAGAATTACTAGCATTAACTGTAGTAACATTCCAAGTAACACCTGCATCAGTTGAACGGTAGATACGACCTTTATTG
>JBIKKW010000202.1:0-3841 GCA_044360115.1 Bacteroidia bacterium | reverse complement strand
ACAACCAGAATTTTGAAGTAGATGGTGGTATTGGTATCATCGCATCGCGTTTAACCATTCAAGGTCCGATCGTAAAAAATAAGGCTTCCTTTATTGTTAGTGCACGCCGTACCTATGTGGATGTTTTAGCGAAGCCCTGGTTAGATAAATCGGATTTTAAAGGAACCTCTTATTTCTTTTACGATTTTAATGCGAAGTTGAATTACATGATCAACGATAAGAACAGATTGTTCTTTAGCACCTATCACGGAAAAGATATTTTTGATTTTAAGGATGGCGAATCCGATTTCAGAACGCGCATTCCTTGGGGCAATACCACTGCCAGTTTAAGATGGAATCATATTTTTAATCCCAAATTATTTTCGAATGCTACAGCTGTTTATTCAAATTATGATTTTAGTTTTGGTGCCACTCAGGATGATTTTGAATTTAAGATCAAATCAGGCATTCGCGATTTTAATTTGAAATACGACCTTAATTATTTCCCGAATTCACGTCACAATATTAAAACCGGTATCAATTACATTTACCACATCTTTACACCAACCAACGTAAGTGCCAAACAAGGCGAAACCACTTTCGATCTGGGGAAGATCATTAAATTATATTCGCATGATGTAGCTTTGTATGTTGGCGATGATTGGGATGTAACTCAAAAATTTAAAGTTAATGCCGGTTTACGTTACGGTAATTTCACGCAAATTGGTCCGTTTACCCGCTACAAGAAAAACATGTTTGGTGTTGTGAATGACACCGTGAATTATAAAGCCAATGAAAAGGTGGTGAATTATGATGGATTGGAACCGCGTTTATCTGTTCGCTATTCACTCAACACCAAGTCATCTATCAAAGCATCTTACACCAAAAATTATCAATTCATTCACCTAGCAACGATCTCTTCATTAAGTTTACCAACCGATGTGTGGATGCCTTGTACCGAGGAAATAAAACCACAAATTGGCGACCAATATGCCTTGGGTTATTTTCAAAACTTTGCCGATAACAGTTATGAGACCAGTGTAGA
Source organism: Bacteroidia bacterium (assembly GCA_044360115.1). GTDB lineage: Bacteria > Bacteroidota > Bacteroidia > B-17B0 > Aurantibacillaceae > Aurantibacillus. The sequence goes on along the minus strand of JBIKKW010000202.1, from coordinate 2,817 downwards.
AGTGTATTACAAAACCATGTCGAACCAAATTGAGTACAAAGAAGGCGCACAGCCGAGTGATAATGTATATGATAATCCGGATAACGCCTTTACTTATGGTAAAGGATGGGCTTATGGTGCAGAATTTTTTGTAAAGAAAAGTAAAGGCAAGTTTACCGGTTGGATAGGCTATACTTTATCATGGACATGGCGACAATTTGATAACATTAATTACGGACGTGATTTTTTAGCGAAGTATGACAGGCGACATGATGCATCGTTGGTGTTAACTTACGATGCAAGCAAAATGTGGAATTTTGGCGCAGTGTGGGTATACGGCAGTGGTAACAGAGGTACCTTACCGAATGGTTTCTTTTTATTTGAAGGAAGCCAAAGTCATGATTACGGTTTAAGAAACTCGTATCAGTTCATACCATACCATCGCATGGATCTGAATGTAACCTTCACACCTGATCGCGAGAAGAAACTGGAGAGACGCAAACAGAAATTAATTGCGCAATATAAGTTAGAAGGAAAAGACACGACGAAAATTGAGGTGACCAAAAAATGGGCGAAGCATTTTAGCAACAGTTTTACATTAAGTGTATTTAATGTATATAACCGTTACAATCCTTACTTTATTTATTTTACACGAGAAGGTGATTTTACTAACGGCACATTAAAAGTGGGAGCAAAGCAAGTATCGCTATTTCCAATATTACCGAGTTTTACCTGGAACTTTAAGTTTTAATTAAAAAGAATGAAAATTGAATAAAAAAAATATGATTAACTTTTTTAATATAAAATTAATTTTTAAAAATGATAAAGTCACCCTGAACTTGATTCAGGGTCTCAGTTCTCAATACAATAGTACTGAGATGCTGAAACAATCCCGAATGCTTTCGGGACAGCATGACGAAACAATCTCGATAGCAATCGGGACAATATGACTATTAAAAGAATGAAAAAGATAATTTACATATTGATCACTTTTATTGCAGCCATTACAATTAGTTGCAGAAAAGATGTGAATGTGAAATTACCGGATTATAAGGAAAAGCTGGTGGTTGAAGGAGCTATAGAAACAGGTTTAGTGCCCTATGTGATGTTGTCGAGATCGGTTCCTTATTTTGGTGATTTTGATTTTACAACTCCTGAAAAAGCATTTGTAAAAGGTGCTTTTGTAACGGTTACCGATGGAAGTGTTATTGATACGTTGAAGGAACTTGATCAGTCTGTTGGATACTTTTACATAGGTAGTAAAATTATTGGCCAGACCGGAAAAACCTATACTTTGAAGGTTCGCGTAAATAACAATGAATACAGTGTTAGTTCAACCATATTGCCGCAAGTGAAATTGGATAGTTTGTATTTTAAATGGGAAGCTGATTCACTTGGCTTTATTTGGCAACATTTTAAGGAACCAATAGGTTTAGGAAATAATTACCGTTGGTTTGCAAAACGTTTGAACCCTAAATATCAGGATCAGTTTTTTGCTGCACCACCTTTTTCGGTTTTTGATGATAAGTTTGTAGATGGAAAAGCCTTTGATTATTCATACGACAGAGGTCCGCAACCCAACAACATACAAGCTTGGCGCGACGACCCTAACCGAAGTTATTTCAGGGTAGGAGATACGGTAGCGGTTAAGTTTTGTCATATTGGAAAAATGGAATATGATTTTTGGAATACCTATTACCAAAACAAAGCTAGCAACTCCAATCCGTTTTCGGCACCGGTAAACATTAAAAGTATGTTTGGTGAAAATGAAGAAGTGTTTGGTGCTTTTGTAGCCTATTCTCCGGCCTTTGATACCATTATCATTAAGAAGAAACCTTAAGGTCTTCTAATGAATTTTAAAACCGCATCCTTGTAGTTATCAATACCCCAAATAACCGGTACATTCGGATGATCGGCCTTTGGTATGCGATGCGCTTCTTTGTATGTTCCTTTATAATTATTGTAAATGCTTTGCCCGTGTGTTTCAACGCTTAAGAACTGATCCTCTTCGCCATGTATCCACATAAAAGGTTGTTGCACTTTTTTTATTTCTTCGGCATTATCAATTTTTAATTCTGTAAAATAAATTCCGGGCATGGTTAATTGCGATGCATCCTGAACCATCATATCAGCGCTGGCAAAAGGCGATTCTAAAATAAGTTTGTTAGGTTTTAAGCTGCGGGGTTTACATGTTAATTCAGTTGCTGCAGCGGAGCCTAAACTAAAGCCATAGAAAATGGTACGTGAATCGGTTAAACCTTTTTCCTTCAAAAATTTCAAACAGGCTTCCACATCATTATACATCCCTTCTTCAGTTGGTGTGCCTTTGCTCATCCCGTAACCTCTGTAATCCATCATCATTACACCATAATTATATTTGCCGCCCAAGTGCGCTAATAGTTTTGCTCTGTTCCAGTAATAATCCATATGCCATTTTGTTCCATGGCAATATACTATAACCGTATCTGTTGCAATTTTATTGAGGTTGCCAATGTATACTGCGTAAATGTCGGTACTTGCTTTTTCATTTTCGCCTTTTGATGGTAAGGTCATCAAATGGATCATGGAATCAGGGATAGCATAAGATCCATCTAAACTTACCTCTTGCAATCCGGCGTATTTTTCAAAGCCATATTCCTCTAATTCTTTTTTATTAAATAAATTACTGTCAAGCTTTAAGCAAGAGCTTACGATCAATGAAACTAAAACTATGAAGCCAATTCTCATTTGCATTAAAACTTTCTTGTTAAACAATAATAAATACCCATGGCTCCTTTTTTATTGATGCCAATATAATCAACCACGCCTGGGTAAATAGCCTGACCGGGTAATAAATAC
>JBIKKW010000038.1:0-24140 GCA_044360115.1 Bacteroidia bacterium | reverse complement strand
TGGTAATTTGGTAATAACCATCTTTCTTGCACGGTATTGTTAACGCCTGTTCGATTGAGCTCAAACCAATTATGCATGCCGGTATATACAAATCCTTTATTCAATTCGTATCGCAAATTCATATCCAGACTTGGCCAAAGTCTAAAGGAGCTGATATCCTTATAACTAACGGCAGTTTGAATGGCAGGCGTAATGGAGAAACCGATCTTATCCTTTTTATATACGTCTGCACAAATACCAATATCCGTTTGAAAATTTCCGAATAGTAAAGCAGTGGTGTGTAAACCACCAAAAGCAGTTACCTTATCAGTTAAGCCATTGGCATAAGAAACGGTTGAAAAAGGGATTGGAATGGGAGCGCCGGCAAATTTGATTAAGGGACCACCAAAACTTCCTGAAACCGCATTTTCGCCTTTTTTTAAAGGTTTTACAATGCGCGATGGTGTGCAAGCTGCAAATAAAAAAAGTGATAACACTATCCATTTACAGGTTAGGATGATGTTATCACTTTTGTACATAATTAAGGGACAATTAAACTTTTTGTTCTGAATATTTTTTCATGAATTCCATTGCGGTCTCAACCATATTAGCGCTACCAATATATAATGGCGTGCGTTGGTGAAGCTCCTTAATGTCAATTTCCATGATGCGTTTTTCGCCATTGGTAGCTTTACCTCCGGCTTGTTCTAAAATATAAGCTAAGGGATTACATTCATACAACAAACGTAATTTACCGTTTGGCGATTTAGTAGTGGTTGGATAAATGTATACACCACCGGTAATTAAATTACGGTGAATATCGGCAACGCCGGAACCAATATAACGTGAAGAGAACGGACGGCTGGTTGCCTTGTCTTCTTCCTGACAATACTTAATGAATTTTTTTACGCCATCAGGAAAGTGTAAGTAGTTACCCTCATTGATCGAATAAACATTACCATCTTTTTTGGTTTGCATGTTTGGATGCGATAAACAAAACTCGCCAATACTTGGGTCTAACGTAAACCCATTAACACCTTTTCCGGTTGTATAAACCATCATACAGCTGCTTCCGTAAATTACATAACCGGCAGCAACTTGCTCCGTACCACGTTGCATAAAATCTTCCAGTGTACCCGGACCGCTTAATGATTTACGACGGTAAATAGAAAAAATAGTTCCAACAGAAACGTTCACGTCAATATTTGACGAACCATCCAATGGATCGATGGCTACTACGTATTTAGCACTTTTTGATATCTCAGAATCAATAGGGATGATATCATCATTCTCTTCACTGGCAATGGCACAAACTTCGCCTCCGGCCTTAAATGCAGCAATAAATTGCTCATTGGCAAAAACATCCAGTTTTTTAACTTTTTCACCTTGCACATTGGTTTCGCCTGTTTCACCTAAGATCTCGGCCAATCCGGCTTTGCTTACCTCGCGATTCACAATTTTAGAAGCAATGCCAATATCACGCAACAAACGAGATAATTCACCTTTTGCATATGGGAAGTCAGATTGTTTTTCGATGATAAACTGACCTAAAGTTTTAACGTTCATAAGATAAATAATAAAGTATTTACCAAATGTATATTAATAAAATAATAAGAAAAAATTAAGTTTTAAACCGTTTTATTTGATCAGATCTTCATTCAGAAAATCTCGCCAATCGCCCAAGTTGGCAATCACTTGGATCTTACGGTATGCTTCATGAAAGGCTTCTTCACTTTCTTGTGAATTTAAAACCTTGATGCGGTATTTATCAAAATTCGACAATGCAAATTTTTCTTCAGAGCTTAGTTTTTCACCACTAAATTCCTTATCACGCAGATCATTAATACTGTTGGTTAATGTGCGCGTTGATTTAGAAAACAACTTACTTAATATGTCTCTGCTTGAGTCCATTTTAAACAAATTTAGGTGTAATTACCTTTGTATACTTTTATTGCGAGAATAGGTTTCAAACATCCGATTGTTAATTTGGGTATATTTGTTTTTATGAAATTGAAAAGAGTTAGTCTATTTATTTTATTGGTTTGTTTCATGGTAAGCAGCTATTTTGCCAATAAGCCGGCTACCTCGCGATACGAGTTCTGGTGGGCATTGGGGCACCCCTTTGCTGCAATTAAGGTAAAACGCATTCATAAAAAGTTGGCACCCTATTATAATGAAGCTGAATTGAAATTGAAATTAGACGGATTTTCATCAGGGGGAAAGTTAGATGCCTTCCGTCATGTTTTTTATATGGCAGCCTTTGGTCAAAAAGTGAAAGCCAAGAAACTGATCAAATTGGGTAAAGCGCATGAAAGAACAAATTATTTGCAATTCAAACGGAATAAGGATGAGCACGGCTTGGTGCCGGATAGCATCAGTTGCGTGATGGATCTGTTGAATAATGAAATAGGCGTGAAGTTGGGACGAGAAAATAAAAAAATGAGTTATGAAGAACTCAAACAAAAGGTGATCGGTTTAGTGAATGAAGGTAATGCCCATTTTTTAGCCATTGATAATAACGGCAACTATTTAGATTGCAATAATCAAGTGATAGATCTGAAGGCTTATAAAGGAAAATGGTACATCCCGAAGTGTATACTAGGATTTAAGGCGCAAATGGAGATGGAGAGGAAGTGAGGGGGGAGATTAGCAGATGGCAGATTGCAGATTGTGCAGATTACAGATTGCAGATTAGCAGATTAGGAGAAAGAGTATAAGGAGTTAGAAGTGAGGGGCGTGTTGATGCTTAACCATTAAAGTTTTGGAGTTGATCGTAAGTGAGTTTACAATTGATCCATTCGCTATCAAATACCGAATTGTATTTTTTATAGAACTTAATAGCCGGTTCATTCCATTCCAGTACTTGCCATTCCATACGTTTTACTTTTTGCGCTTTGGCAACTTTTGCAACTTCGTTAAAAAGCAATTTTCCGTAACCATGTTGTCTTTCAATTTCAGTTACAATAATATCTTCTAAGAACAAACATTTTCCTTTCCAGGTGCTGTATTTGTAATAATAAACGGCAATACCAATGATCTTACCTTCTTTTTCGGCAACAAAAAAATCAAATTGTTTATCATTGCCAAAGCCCCATTCTTCCATTTGAGGAACGGTTACTTCAACATCATTTGGTGCCTTTTCGTATTCAGCCAATTCTTTAATGAGTGCCAAAACGCTTGGCAGATCATTCTTCGAGCCTTTTCTGATCGTCATTATTCGAGTAATATTTTCTTATAACAATTTTTTGTAAGATCCGTTTGATGATCAATTCAGAGATCACCATCAAGTAATCTTCCTTTGCCTGTGTTTTTAATTCCTTACTTAATCGCTTTTCGTTGATATCAATACGGTAAAGGAGTTGTTGCAAATTAAAGGTCGATCGTTTTTCGTTCTGTTTGATCTCAAAAGCAAGAACACGTTTGATCTCATTAAAATCTTGCGGGAGTTGATCTACAAAATCACTTTCGCATCCACACTCGCTAAAATCTTTTTTTAATTGCTGTTTAAACAATTCAAAAAGCTCGCGCGTAGCTAAATGTTGTGATATTTGAAGTTGATCGGTCATTATTGCTTTAGTAATAAACGCTCAACCGGCTTGTTGTTTAAAATGTGTGATTCGATGATCTCTTTCACATCGTTTTTATGAACGCCCACATAAAATACACCTTCAGGGTAAATGGCAACAGTTGGACCAAAATCGCAAATACCCAAACAGCCGCTTTTATTGGCACGTGTTTTTAAATTCACGTTCAAGTCTTTTAACTGTTTTTTAAACTCACCTACCAATTCTAAACCATGCGCTTCGCCACAGCTCAAGCGCTCGCTTCCGGTGCGTTGGTTGGTACAAACAAAAATGTGAACATCAAATACCTTCATAAACAAAATTTAAAGTAAATTGTAATACTATTATGGCAAAGATACTAATTACGGGCGGAACAGGATTGATCGGGAAACATTTAACGCAATGTTTAATGCAAAATGGCCATGAAGTGGTTTTGCTAAGCAGAGATCCTCAAAAAAGTTCTTCTGTTCAGATATTTGAATGGCAACCTCAAAATGGTTACATCAACGAAAAAGCCTTTGAAGGTATTGAGCATATTGTGCATTTAGCGGGTGAGGGGATTGCAGATAAACGCTGGAGTGCAAAACGGATCAACGAATTAAAAGCATCTCGAATTAACACGACAAACTTATTAGAATCTTATATCTCCAAATTTAAAGTGCCTGTAAAAACGTTTGTGGGTGCTTCGGCAATTGGATATTACGGCGCCGTTACCTCTGATAAAATTTTCACTGAACAAGATCCGCCTGCCTCTGATATATTGGGCTCTATTTGTGTTGATTGGGAAAAGAGCTACGAGCCTATTAAAAAAATGGGTATTCCGGTATCCATCATTCGAATTGGATTGGTATTGGCTAAGGATGGCGGAATGTATAAAAAACTAAGACCGATATTTAATAGCGGACTAGGTTCTGCATTAGGATCGGGTAAACACTATATGCCATGGATACACATTGATGATCTGGTTCAGTTATTTTGCGCCGCATTATTCAATAAAATACCAAGCGATACTTACAACGCTGTTTCTTCAGAACACATTAGTAATTACGAGTTCTCAAAAGTGTTTGCACATTCATTGAACAAACCTTTTTTTATGCCAAATGTGCCTGCATTTGTCTTAAGACTCTTGTTCGGTAAAATGTCAGATATATTATTGGAGGGAAGCCGCGTCAGTAATCAAAAATTACTTGATGCCGGTTTTAAATTCAAGTTTCAAAAATTAAGCGAAGCCTTATTGTAAATAATAAGCAATTACTAGTTCTAAAAATAATCGTTATCACGGCGGCATTGGTCCGTTATAATCAATACACGGAAAAGGATAGGGTACAAAGCAGCGGTTATGAAAGTTGTAGTTTAGTCCTTTTATGGATGAATCGCGAACGGTAATTTTAAATAAACCACCATTCCACCAGCCATTTAAGCAAAGATCATTCACCTTCATGTCTTTACTTTTTAACTTTCCTAAAGTTGAAAGTATTTTCTTATCCCTTTGATAAGGCATAATGATCAGGTAATCGCCAACGGGTAAACTAAATTCAAAGCGACCGGTATTATCCGTTACAGCACTATCTATGATCGGTTTTTTGGTAGAATTCTTATGACCTTTTCGAATGTATAATTTAGAGTAATAAGGTTTTGGTGTATGCAATTCTTGTTCCTCTTCATGAGAAGGAGCAATGCCACCACAATATTGGGATGTGTGTGTTAAATAACCTTCTACCGTATAATATTTAATAGGAGGCATTTTTGTTTGCGACCAAATACAATTGCTTAATAGCAATAGAAAGAATAAAGTTAGAGATCTATTATAACGCATTTTTTATTGAATTAAAGCGATCAGTTATTCGATCGATCCATACAAAAATAGCAATTATGACTTTCCTTTTGCGTTGAACTGATAACTTATTTCTTTAATTCAGTAATTAAGGTTTCCGGACTTTCTTCCTGCGGGTAATGGCCAACATTGCTAAGTTTGATCAACGTATTGTTTTTCATAGTTGCAAGCCATTTATCCAATTCTTTTTGCTTAAAGGCAATATCTTTTTCTCCCCAAATAATAGTGGTTGGAATAGAGGAGATCTTGTCTTTTTGTTGCCACAATTTTTCTAACCATTCACTCGAACCAATGATCTGCCCCGGAAAAACATAGGAACCTTTACGATGAGAAGGTTTATCCAAATGTTTGTAATAGTGTTTATGGATGTGTCTAGTAAGTTTATGTTTATCGGCTACGGCCATTTTTACAACCTTTTTACCAAACAAATTAAAGTGTTTGATCATGAATTTTCCTACGCCTTTACCCATCATGTTGCTGAACTTTTCAAAATGCGGATCTCCTTTAACACTCCATAACCAGGTATTCAAAAGAACAATACGTTTGATCTTTTCAGGATGTTTGATGGCGTAAGAAAGACCAATTGGTCCGCCCCAATCATTCACAATAATGGTAATATTATTCAAATTCAAACTATCCATTAATTTCTCAAAATTTTCTGCTTGTTTTTCGGGCAAATAACTCCAGTCGGCCGGTTTATCTGAAAGCCCAAAGCCAATATGATCGGGGGCTATGCATCGGTTTGTTTTCGAAAGTTCTTTAATAATGTCTCTGAACTCAAAACTCCACCCGGGGTTGCCATGCACCATAACTATTGGGTCGCCCTGTCCTTCATCAATATAATGCATTTTACCCATTGGCAAATTGATGTAATGACTGTTAAATGGGTATTCCTGGCGATCGAGCCAATTAGGATAAGTTGTTTGTTGAGCAGTAGATTGATTCATGGCAAATAGTATTAAAATAATTAATAAAGGTTTTTTCATTTTTATAGGTCTTTTTTATTTAGACGAACAAGCACGAAAAAACGGTCGGAAATTAATTATCCTTGATGGTTTCCCTTAAGATCTGAAGAATGGTATCTTCCAAGTTGGCGCCATTAGAGGTAAGTGGATTGATCTTATTGATCAGTTCAAAACGCTTATCCAAATTTTGTTCGGTGTTATTTGAACTATCTAAACCAAGTTGTGCAATTTTATTTGTGGCCGAATTGTCTTTTTGGAAGTAATTATTGAGTTGCGAGCATTGGTAACAAACGCCATTTTTATTGATCAGAGCGCATCTGTTCTGGTATTTTTCCTGTAACTCTTTTCTGCCATCGAATAATAAATGCTTTACTACACCCTCTGAAATGCCTAATATTTCGGCAATTTCGGTACGTTTAAAATCATATATCTCCTTTAGAACGATGGTAATTTGTTTTTCGAGACTTAAATTTTTGGCGATACAGGTAAAGCAGAAATTGATATGCTCTTTGATGTCAAATTGTTTTTCGAGTTGATTGTTATAGGCGCTCATCATGCGATCCTGATAGGCCAGGTTGGCGGCGGCCGCATTTTTGCATTTGTCTTGCGCATCTATCTCCCAGCGATTCTTTACCCGTTTATTATCCTTTGCCAAATTGGTTGCAATGGTAAATACCCAGGTTTTAAAGCTTGATCTGGCTTCAAAGGTCTCAATTTTCTCACTCACTCTTATGAACGTATCGTGCAAAAGATCTTCCATGTCTTCTTTATTCGCGGTAAGGCGATATAAGTAAGATGCCAATTGATCTTTGATATCAAGAAAACTGGATTGAATATTAATGGTTGTGTTTTCCAAAAATTGCTTTTAGTTTACTTTACAAATTTCTTAAAATAAATTTTTCATGCAATAATAATTTAGTATAAAATAGTTTTTACATTATTTTACTTGTTGGAATTGGTTGTTACAGGCCTAAAGCCAATTAACGGACTTGGCCCATTTTCATTTGGGAATTCCTCATCGGCATCAATTTCTAAATAATAATCACAACTAAACCAGCTTCCGCCTTTTGTTCCATTACCATTAATCTTTTTTAAGGGTTTATTAAAAATATAAACCATTTCCGAAACATTCCCGGCCATACAAAAAAGACCATATTTATTTGGTTGATATGATCGGCTGTAAACTGTATGAAACCCCCCATCATCAGCAATTGAGCGGTCAAGGTCTTGTTTGTTCAACTTGTTCTTATCCGGCACATACAGTTTAAGAGCGGTATCAAATTTACATTCAGTTTGCGTAAAGCAGTTAAAATTGATTTCATATCTTCCTTTACTATCTCTTAAAAATTTATGGCCATTAGCGTACTTACTTTCATTAGCGTTGTTTCTGGCTGCATAAGCCCATTCCACATCAACAGGTAAACGCAAATCATTCAATAGTGGCTTATTGTTCTCTTTTAAAATTTTATTTGTTTCAATAGTTAACCATTTACAATACATTTCAGCGGCTTTTCGTGAAATATTTACAACAGGGTAATCATTATATGCAGGATGTGAGAAATATAAATTGCTCATTGGTTGGTTGTTTGAGAAAGGGAATTTTTTTACCCACATTTCCTGATCTGGTTTTGCTTCAATATATTCATTGGTTTTGCCTTGAATTAAAAGGTCCATTAAAAAAGTACGGTACTGTAAATTTGTTACTTCGGTAGTTTGCATATAAAAACTTTGAACAGAAATGGTGTCGTTTTTATAAACTGTTGTTCCGGTTGGTATCAAAGTATATTCTTTTTTATTCAGTTTAATGAGATCATCGATCATTAATTTCTTTTGCTTGTTGTTAGCAATAATTTCTTCTTGTGAAATTGTTGGAATACCGGTTTGTTTATCTTCTCTTAATGAGCTACCAATAAATGGTTTTGTAATGATCTTGAATACGGGTCTGAACCCGGTATAAGTATTAGGCTTAAATGGTTTTGAATATACATTCTTAACGTTTATCAGACATTGTTCTGCTGTATGAAACCAGCTTCCTCCTTTTAATGTTAGTTCCTTATTTATGTTGTTATAGGTCATTTCACTTACATTACCACTAATACAATATAATCCATAAGAATTCGGGTTGTAAGCATAAACTTCCACGGGTAAAACACTATCACCTAAAAACAATCCTGCGGTTGTGATCGAATTTTTATAAATGCTTTTCACACACTTACTGTATTTAGAATTTTGCAAGGTGTTTTTTGATTCTTGGTAATTAAAATTGGCTAAAAAGCATCCGGTTTTGTTTTGAATTGAATCGGTACCCCAAGGATAAGCGCCTTTTAATCCACCTTTAGCTGCATAGATCCATTCACTTTCATAAGGTAATCGAACATGGTATTGCTGGTTTGAATTCTTAATGAGTTCATTTAACCAGTTGCAATAAAGCTCTGCGCCTTCTTGTGAAATATTTACTACTGGGTAAGAGTCAAACCTTTTTTCTGAGAAGTATATATCGCGGTATAGATCATATTTATTCGTATTTAATGTGTTGATCCATTGAGATTGATCAGGTTTTGCTTTTAAAAATTCAGCTTTCCTATCTTGTAATAATAGATCGAACAAAAAAGTACGGTATTCAAGATTAGTAACCTCAAAGTTTTGTATGTAAAATGATGCAGTAGTGTCATTAGTTGTAAATGAACTGGCAAACACTTTTTGAGGCGATATGAGCGCAAATCTATCTTTTTGTTGTTTTAAAATGGCATTTTTTATTTTTTCCTTTTGTTTTTTAGTGATCTTGATCTCCTTTTCAGTGAGTTTAGGAAATATATAAGCTGAATCTTCATATTTTTTGGTTGGGTTTGTATGAAGCTTTTCCGGTTCTTTTGAAAACGCCATATTTGTCTCTGGTTGCTGTTTTTCAATTAAACTAGTTTCTTTATTAATGGCACTTTCCTTTAACGTGTTGATGGTTGATGATGATTTTGATACTAATTCATTGGTATGTTTGAGGGTTAATATTTCTGAGGAGTCGGATTTTGTATTTTCTTGAGAAACAATAATTTTTTGATCAAATTTAGGTGGAGTGTTAAGAGTTGGTCTATTTAATAAGAAAAATAAAGTAATTCCAGTAATGACCAAACTAGCGCTTAATATTATGATCAATTTTAAGTTTAATGTTTTTTTTGTTTTTATCGGCATAGTAATTTCATCCGATAAAACATGTTGAGCTGTAATTTCCATAAGTTTTTGGTTTTTAGGTTCGTTAAAATCTAAATTTAAAAAGGCCTGATTTAGCAGGTTATCGAGCTCTTTTTCGGAAATCTTATGATCGTTATTATTTAACATGCTCTTTTGATTTTAAAGTTTGTAGTTTGGCATTAATGCTGTGTGCCAATTGTTTTTTTAGTCGGGCATAATATACTTTTAATTGATCTTCAGGTTTATCAACGTATTTTGCAATATCGCTATAGGGTACATTTTGTCCTCGCATTAGCAATAAAATGCGCTGCCAGTCTTCCAATTGCTCTAATTCTGATCTTAATAATTCAAGAGGTAAGTTTTTAGGTGAATGAGTATCTTTTTCCTGTTCAATAATATTCTCGTGTAATTCAACTTCATGATTAACTTTTTCAAAGGATCGATCATCTCTGAAAAAATTCCTTAAATAATTAATGTGCGTTTTAAAAACAAATGCCTGTCGTTTGTTCTCATTTTCAAATTGGTATTTGGATTCAACCTCGGCCATTTTATAAATTGTTTTATAAATTATGGCCCAAGCATCATCTTCATTGATGGTGTACTTATTACATGTATAACGTAATAACTTCTTCGCGTAATTCTTATAAAGTTGTATAACAACCTCATTGTTTAAATTGGCGATGATACCATATGTTTCCTTTTCGAAACTCATTAATAACCTGCTATAATACTATAACACATTTTGGTAACAAATATGGTTAAATCAGGTTAGATTTTTTTTAATTGTTTATATTTAGCATATGGAATTTATTGAAAAGGCTATACAGTTTTATGCAGAGAATCATTCAGAACAAGAGAGTGAACTCCTTCAAAAACTAAACAGAGAAACCTACTTAAAAGTACCGCAACCCCGCATGTTAAGTGGACATTTACAAGGCAGGTTCTTAAGTTTTTTAAGTAAATTGATGGGGCCTGAACAGATCTTAGAGATCGGTACCTATACCGGTTATTCGGCATTATGTCTGGCAGAAGGATTGAAAGAAAATGGTAAATTAATAACCATTGACCCCAATGAGGAAACTAATTTTTTTGCCGCAAATTATTTCAATCAATCTTCCTTTAAAGATAAGATCCATTTGATACAAGGGCAGGCACTCATTGAAATACCAAAATTAGATATCGTATTTGATATGGTTTTTATTGATGCGGATAAAAAGAATTACATGAATTATTTTAATGTGGTGATCGATAAAGTAAGATCGGGCGGATTGATCATAGCAGATAACGTATTATGGAGCGGTAAAGTAATAATGGATGAAAGCAAGATGGATGCGGATACAAAGTTGATACATGCCTTTAATGAGGCGGTTTCAAAGGATACGCGAGTAGAAAGTTTGTTACTGCCGGTTAGAGATGGTTTAATGATTTTAAGAAAGAAATAATGATAATAGATCTAAGAAGTGATACAGTTACTAAACCAACTAAAGGCATGTTGGAAGCTATGATGATGGCGGAAGTGGGTGACGATGTTTTTAATGAAGACCCAACCGTTATAAAGCTTGAGCAAAAATTGGCACAACTCTTTGGACATGAGGCAGGATTGTTTTGCCCCAGTGGCACCATGACCAACCAAATTGCCATTAATGTTCATACCAGACCGGGTGATGAAGTACTTTGTGATGTAAATAGTCACATTTATCATTATGAAGGAGGCGGATTGGCGCGTAACTCAGGCGTACAAGCAAAATTGATACAGGGTAACCGAGGCAGAATAAATGTTCAGCAAATAAAAGATAATGTGAATGGTGATCAAGATTGGCTCACCCGAAGCAAATTGGTAAGTCTTGAGAATACCGTGAACAAGGCCGGCGGAAGTTATTACGAATTAAATGAACTAAAGGCCATTTCGGAATTTTGCAGAAGTGCAAATATAAATTTGCATTTGGATGGTGCACGATTGTTCAATGCCTTGGTTGAAACCGGTGAAACACCTAAACAATATGGCGATTTGTTTGATTCGATATCCATATGTTTGAGTAAAGGATTAGGTACGCCTTCAGGATCGGTATTATTAGGTAATAAGGCATTTATTAAGCAGGCGCGCAGAGTTAGAAAAGTATTTGGTGGAGGAATGCGCCAAATAGGGTTTTTGGCCGCAGCTGGTATTTATGCATTAGATAATCATGTTGCGCGTTTAAAGGACGATCATTTAAAAGCGAAACAAATAGGGGAGGCTTTAAAAGGTTTATCATTTGTAGAAAATGTACTGCCGGTTGATACCAATATTGTGATCTTTGATCTGAAGCCCGGGATGAATGCAGAGCAATTCATATCGAAAGCCGCATCAAAAGGTATAAAAGTAGCTGCCTTTGGCAAACAAACCATCAGAATGGTAACACATCTGGATTTTACGGATGAGATGTTGAATGTGCTATTGAATGAATTAAAAAGAATTTGATTTTTTTGAATAAAATGAAGATTATTTGTTTTTTATGTATTGTTCTCATCGTATCAAGTTGTTCGAATGGAGGTGAGACTGAATTTAAGAAAGTTAGCAGCACTGAAGGATCTATATCAAGTACTTTAATAGATAGTACATTTGATGCACATGAAGAATTTAAAACGTTCCCATTAGCAGATACTTCTCTGCATTCTTTTTTTTCAAGTTTAGACGAGGTTGGAAAATTTATTGATCTGAATAATGGGGTATATTGTTTGGAGTCTGATCAAGGTCCGTATACAAATATTGAAGAGCTAAAAAGCAAAGAAGATCTAATGGGTAAAACACCTTTTTTGTTTTTGTGCAGAGATATATCCTTTGTGAAAAATAGAGTGTTCATCAATTCAATAAATATCGATCCATGCAGCGAGAATTTAGAAGGTTATTATCTGTTTAATTTAAAAGGCTCACAAAGTTTATTACAGGATATATATTCTAATAATTTTTCAAGGGAAGGAACTGAGGCAGACGAAAAATTGCTGGCTTCATTAAAACAGGTAGATCAGAGTTTAAAAAAAAGTGTATTTGTTAGTTTTGTAACTAAACATGGAGATACAACTATGTTAAGATTGTATTTTACCGAATTAAATGGAAAAGCTTATTTAAGCATTATTGATCTTAGAGATTGTAGTGCTTAGGTTAATAGTTTAATGGTTTTTATTTCTTCGAATTAAACATAGATATTCCGAATTTTCAAAAAGGGGTTATTATAATGTTATTTTATCAAACATTATAGGATTGAAGTAATTGATATTAGTGTTTTTCGGAAATTTAATATCATAATACCGTTCAATTAAATTCAACTTCCCGTTCTGTTTAAAGATAATGGTTTTTGATACCCAGTAATTTTTCATTTTCTCATAATCCGCAAAAACCACTTCGCTAACTTTACTTTTCTTTTTGTAAATGATCTTGTGCATGTATAAGCGTTCAGCATCAATCCAAAACTGATTGCTTTCCTGATCGTTTTTTTCAGCACCTACAACAAAAACTTTGCGGCCTTCAAATACATCTTCCTTTATTTTAGAAAGGTCATAACCCAACGAATCCAATAAATGACAGGTAAATTCGGGCTTGTAAAAGTAAACATCTAGTCCAACCAATAACAGATCATGAACCATTGGTGACGAGTGCATTTCTTTATCTTTTTGAAAAGAATAGACCATAAAATTGCTAAATAAAACACCGTCCTTTGAATCTTTCTCACCAAATTTAATGAGCAAATTTCCGGGTAATGCAGCTATTTCATGCCAAACATCTTTTTTTATAATGGAATCATTTCGGTAAAATTCCATAGTTTGACTGAAGGAAAAATTCTTATACCACTTATTTTCATATCTCTGATACATTGCATTGATCAGTGAATTTCCGTTTTTGTATGCAGATTGCGCGTTAAGGATATTGCCTATTAAGATAAGCGAAAATAAAATATACCTCATAATTGTATTTTGATATAAAATTAAAGGTATAGCATAATAAAAACAGTGTTTTTACACCGGAGGTAAATAAGGTAATTTGAAAGGAATGATCGCTGTGTTAATTCACAACCATTTTAAGGCGGTATTCTGTTCCTTCAAAAAGGATCAAGGCCATGTAAGCACCTTTTGCTAATGGTTTGCTTGGTTCAATTTTTACAGATGCACCGGTAATATTATCGTTCACAACGGAGTATTCGTTATTTAATACCTCATTAGAAAGTTGATCGTAAATTTTTAAACTAACTTTTTGATTTGTTTTAGCGGTAGGCACGTCAATCCAAAATGCACCATTGTTTGGATTTGGATAAATTTTTAATTCGGGCGAATAAATTTTGACGGAGATAGGATTGGTCCTTTGTGTTGAACGATCAAAATCTACCTGTTTTAGTCTGTAGTAATAGAGCGGATGCTTTAAATCATTATCAATAGTTGTGTAATCTAATGTTATGCTACTATTGCCATCTGGTGCTTTTGAATCTACTTTTAGAATTGGGGTATAATTTACACCATCATAACTTTTCTCAATTTCAAAAAAATCATTATTTGATTCTGATGCAGTTTTCCAATTTAAAAAAACCACCTTTACTTCTAAATTACCAGTAAAAGCAATTAGTTCAATAGGTAAAAACCCATTTGAAATAATAAACGGACCTGGAAGTGTGCCAGGACCTGACCATTCAGCACCACCAGTTCCAATTTTAATTTGATTAGAATTACTAACTCCCACAAGAGAACCGGTGGAACCAGCTGTAATTGTTGAACTCGCCGTTAAATTTAATTTGTCACCAGAAGTTGGAAATACTAACGCACCATTTATTTGTAAAGTTAAATTAGTGGCCATTGTGACTACTCCGCTAATGCTAACAGAACAACCTAATGGAATTACTAAAATATCACCGGAACTTATATTTGCACTTGTTAATTGGGTTGAACCATTTCAAAATGGATATGGGGATGAACCCCAAGTTGCCGGACAAGACGTTGCAGTCCAAACTGCTGATTTAGCTGTTAAACTGAAAATAAATACGATTAAAAAATATTCCTTTTTAAAATTCATAAATTAAATTATTCAATTTGTATTTATTTTATTTGACTTAATAAAGTTAATAAAATATTTTAAATCAACAAGTTACTAATTTTTTTTAGGACAATTTTTGATACGTTTGCCACCATCTGTCGGGTATCTCATTATTCATGGCCATGTCATAATCCTTAGGTGAGCAAGGTATTAATGTGTGTCGCTCAAACTTCAGGTCTTTATGCGAAGGGTAAGGGATCTCCATCCACCAACGGTCGCTTTTTTTACTTTTATAGAAATTGATATCGTATTTGTCCTCTAAAACCACATGAAATCTCAAATAATCGGCATTGCTTCTGCTCGGGTAATCATTCTTACGGTTGTAAAAGCCATCCAAAAAACACCAGATCATTTGTGCCAATAAATGTGATGTTTTTCCACCAATATCAAACTCCGGGTTTAATTCATAAAAACCAATAGATGACAATTTATCGCTCATGCCCGCATAACGCATCATTTGACAAGCTTCTTCGCTATACAAACCATTTGGCGAGGCATGTGGATTAGCAGGTGCATCTGCATTCTTTATTGCTGTAATATCAAAGGTGATCATATCAGCCTGACGGATGATCGGTTCAGAATCTTCGATCTTATCACGAATTTGACCCAAACGGTAAACGTCAAAAAACAGGCGCTCCATCATTTTTAAACTTAAGGGATCTACCAAATAGGTTTGATAACCAATGTTACTGTAGTTGAATAAATAATTAGGTTGGTGTAAAATGATCTTACCTAAATACGAGTGATTATTTATATCTTCTTCGGGGTTACCAATATCAAAAACGCTATCAATACTTACAATGTTAATAGTTTGCTCCAGATCCTTATAACCTAAAAACTGCGGATAGGTAAGGTCTTGCGAGCCACCAATAATTACAGGAATTATATTCTTTCTAATTAAAACATCTAATGTTGAGCGTACGGCAAAATAAGTATCCTCGGTGCTGTGCCCGGCTTTGATATCACCCAGATCAACAACTTTGGCATTGAACTCACCACTGTAAAGTTGGTATAAGTATTTACGCACGGCATTCGCGGCATATTCACATCCCTGATTGTTAATGGCATTGCGACTTTCGGCAACACCTAAAATAGCGATATCAATATTTTCCAATTCCGGAAAATCATCGCCTTGCTTATATATTTGAAAAACATTTCCGAATTGCAAAGGATTTAATTCGGTTTGTACGATCTCGCTAAAATCAACAGCTGCAAAAAAAGTTGATATATCTGTCATTATAAATAATTTTCTCTAATTTATAGATAGTTCAGCCACATAATTGCATCGACAGCATAACATATTAACAGGTGTTTTTTAATTTGTTTTGCTCAAGCAAATACTAATTTGTCATTTAAAGATGTAATTATGCTTTAAAGTAATTTCACATTCATCATCTGCTTATATATTCAGCTAGATCAAGCAATCGGTTATCCTATACCTTAAACACATTATTGGTTAACATTTTGGGGTTAAAGTATGAGCTTACAACCAATGAGGAAGTTTTTAATGCGAGTGAACTGCCAAAGATCAATTATTCCAACAAGAACTTAACCGGTGGAATTCATGTTTTACCGCATGTGATTTTGTTTGAATACGGCATCAAAGATTATTTTATTGAGGTTAACCAACACGAAAACTATTTCAAGTACTTTTTTAAAAATGCAAAAGGCGATGTACCTTTTGATGTTTTTGCAGCTTCATTTTGGCTCCTTTCGCGTTATGAAGAATATTTACCATTTAAGGCCAATAAGTATAATGTTTTTGATCACCGAAGTAGCCTGGCTTGGCAAAACGATTTCTTGAACAAACCGCTTATAAATATTTGGCTGGCAGAATTAAAGAAATTGCTAATTGCAAAAACACCTCAAATAGAATTTAAAGAACATAAACCTGTAATTACCACAACCATTGATATTGATAGCGCCTATAAGTATAAATACAAGGGTTTTGTTAGAACATTGGCGGGTTTTTACAACGATCTTAAAAAGTTAAATTTTAAACAGCTAGGCGAACGATTTCGTACTGTGTTTTTAAACGAAAAGGATGAGTTTGATTGTTACCAGTTTTTAGTTGATACCCATAAAAAATTCAGTAGTAAGGTTATTTACTTTTTTTTGTTGGGTGATTACGGCATCAATGACAAAAACCACCCATCCAGCAACTTGAATTTCCAGTCGTTGATAAAACATTTAACAGATTACTCGTTAACGGGTATCCACCCATCATTTGCTTCCAACTTTAATATTCAGCAATTAAAAATTGAAATAGTAAGGTTGGCAACCATCACCCATAAAGAGGTGATGCACTCGCGACAGCATTTTGGAATGCTGAGTTTCCCAAAAACCTACAGTTCGCTTATTCAATCGGGAATTAAACACGATTATAGTTTGGGTTATGCCAATATGAATGGATACCGCGCCAGTGTTTGTTTTCCGTTCAAATGGTACAATATTTCGGAAGAACAGGAAACCTCGCTTACCTTGCATCCGTTTTGCCTAACCGATGTGGCGCTTGAAAAAGATTCGGGAAATAACACCAAATTGGCCATTGAAAAAATTGACCAAACCTTAAAGGAGGTAAAACAGTTTTCAGGCGAATTCATTACTGTTTTTCATAGCGATAGATTAGCCAATACTACCAAAGGCTTAGAATGGCGAAAAGTTTATTTGGCCTTGCAGGAGCATACGTCTGCATAATGCCTGCGTTTTATTTTTAAACGCCTTTCTTTTCAACAATCGGTTAAAATTCATTTAAAAACTTGTAATTTTTCATAAAATGAGGCTTTAAATAATTGTTTTAATGGCCTTATTTTTATAAAATTGCATAAAATTTTACGAAATGGCAGAGTTACACGTTTTAGGTATACAGTATATTGAGATCAATGCATCGCAGGATCTTGAATTTAAATATAAGCCGGATGTTCCGAAGTTACAATTGGTGGGCACTATATTAAATTCTGAGAGTGAAGATGAAGAAGAGGGAGTGTTGTTTTTAACTCAAAAACAATTAAATCAATTGATCGCCAATAAAGAAATTGATCTGAAAGTACAGGACGATCGTTGGTATTTGGCAAAACCTTTAACCAAGGAACAGGTAAAAAAAATCGGATTGGTTGATGTAGATGCTAATTATATGGGCACTGCAGGCGATCTAAAGTGTTACGAGGCGATCAATATTGCATAATATTACCATTCGGCAGGTCCGTATAACTTTGTGAGTTTGTTTTTAGGAGCTAATTCGTAAAACAACTGATCGGGCCAAAATAAGATCTTTCCACTCAAAGTAGGCGAATTTAATTGTTCGCCTATTTTTTTTTGATTTCGCATTACAAACCTAAATGCCACATCGCCACCCAAGCCAAACCATCTGAAAATTTTAAACTGCACCGTTATCCCTGGTTCATACAATAAAAGGAAGTATTTTTTATCTTTTATATTGGTGTGATAAACCTGTTCTTTTTGAAACCACGACATGCCTGTGCCAAGTTGTATGGGTACACTCAATTGCCAGCGTTTGGTGCGATAATAGACAAAATCAATATAATAACACAGGTACCCAAATTTCAAATAGCGCGTAACATCTTGTTCAACGCCTAATTCATTTACTTCCCTGAAAATTTCAGGTCGGTTTGTTTGCAACCAGCTTAAGCCGCCGCCAATGCGCAATTTACGATGATAGGCAACACCTAATCGAACACCTGTAACAGTAATGGCTTCGTTTCGAATAAAACTCCACCGTGATTCTAAACGCGCATCAATACTGCTACTGCTGTTAAATATCTGATGAAGCGAATCCAAAAATTGCGCCCGTAACTGAACACAACCTATCATTATAATTATGGTAATTAAAACGCGCTTCATTTCTAACAAAATTAGGTGTATAACTCTTCCATTGTAATTTTTGTAATTAATTGTTTCAACAAGATGCTTGTA
The DNA here is from genome assembly GCA_044360115.1 of Bacteroidia bacterium. Taxonomy (GTDB): domain Bacteria; phylum Bacteroidota; class Bacteroidia; order B-17B0; family Aurantibacillaceae; genus Aurantibacillus. The sequence continues at coordinate 5,624 of JBIKKW010000038.1, read as the reverse complement.
GTAATTTTAGAACTCACTAATGCTTGACACACCAATCGAATATTTAAAAGGTATCGGTCCGCAACGCTCCGATCTGTTAAAGACCGAATTGGGTATTATTACCTTTCGCGATCTGTTATTTCATTTTCCGTTCAGGCACGTTGATCGTACAAAATTTCATACCATAAAAAGTATTTTTGAAGAATCGGTTCCGGTTCAGTTAAGAGGTTCGGTAGAGGGCATGCAAATGTTTGGCGAACGTCAAAGCAAACGCCTGGTGGTTAAATTTAAAGATCAAAGCGGATTCATTGACTTGGTGTGGTTCAAAGGTCATCAATGGATGGCCAGTAAATTACAGGTTGGTGTTGAATATATTGTTTATGGTAAGCCCACTGAATTCAAAGGAAAGTTCAACATTGCGCATCCCGAAATGGAGCTGGCCAGTGAATGGGATAAAAGTCCGCCATCTTCTTTTCAGCCAGTATATAATACCACCGAAAAACTAAAGCTGCGTGGTATGGATACAAATGCATTCAGAAAAATGATGAAGCAATTGTTCCTCCAAATTCAACCATCACACATTAATGAGAATTTAACCGACGAAATACGCAGCGATTTTAAGTTGATCGGTAGGTTTGCTGCCATGCATCAATTGCATTTTCCGGATAGTTATAAAAATTTGTTGGCCGCTGAATTGCGTTTAAAATTTGAAGAGTTGTTTTATGTTCAGTTGCGCTTGTTACGTTTAAACAAAGTGCGAGCCAATACTGTTAAAGGTTTTGTATTTTCTAAGGTTGGCAAGTTGTTCAACGATTTCTTTAATAATTATTTACCCTTTGAATTAACACAGGCACAAAAGCGTGTGATCAAAGAAATACGAACCGATACCGGCAGTGGTAAGCAAATGAACCGCTTGGTGCAAGGTGATGTTGGTAGTGGGAAAACCTTGGTGGCCTTAATGTGCATGTTGTTAGCTAATGATAACGGTTTTCAGGCTTGCATGATGGCACCGACAGAAATTTTGGCGCAACAACATTTTGCAACCTTTATGGAGCTTTTAAAAGATATGCCGGTGAAAATTGCATTACTAACCGGATCGAGCACAACAAAAGAACGTAGAAGCATATTAAACGGTATTGCCAATGGCGAGATAAATTTACTGATAGGCACCCATGCCTTAATTGAAGATAAAGTTGTTTTTCAAAATTTAGGATTTGTTGTTATTGATGAGCAACATCGTTTTGGTGTTGAACAGCGTGCTCGCCTAGCAAAAAAGAATACACAGCCGCCGCATATTTTAATTATGACGGCAACACCAATACCACGCACATTGGCCATGACACTTTATGGCGACTTGGATACAAGTGTGATAGATGAATTGCCACCGGGACGAAAACCAATTAAAACCATGCATTTCAGCGAATCACAGCGTTTGCGTTTGTTCGGTTTTATGAAAGAGCAAGTTCAATTAGGCCGTCAGGTTTATGTGGTATATCCATTAATAAAAGAAAGTGAAAAGATGGATTACCAAAATCTGCAAGAAGGACATGATCATTTGCTTGTTGAATTTCCACCACCAAACTATCAAATCAGCATCGTTCACGGTAAACTAACCAACGAGCAAAAGGAATTTGAGATGCAGCGCTTTGTAAAAGGTGAAACCCAAATAATGGTTGCAACTACGGTGATTGAGGTTGGTGTAAATGTGCCAAATGCCAGTGTAATGGTTATTGAAAGTGCCGAACGTTTTGGTTTATCGCAGTTACATCAATTAAGAGGTAGAGTAGGACGAGGTGCCGAACAATCGTATTGCATTTTAATGACCGGATATAAATTAGGTCAGGATAGCAGAACGCGCATGGAGACCATGGTTCGCACCAATGATGGATTTGAGATCAGCGAAGTGGATCTGAAATTGCGTGGTCCGGGAGATATTGAAGGTACGCAGCAGAGTGGGGTATTAGATCTTCGCTTGGCCGATCTGGCAAAGGACGGACAGATATTACAAATGGCGCGCAATGCGGCACAGCAAATATTGGAGGAAGATAGCGACTTGGCATTACCAAAAAATGCTTTGTATAAACACGAGATCGCTTTAAAATATAAGAACAGACCCGATTGGAGTAAAGTAGGGTAAAAAAAAAACTCCTGCTTTTACAGGAGTTTTTAATGAGAAGTTGTTTTATTTATTTCCTTTAACAATAAACCACCATAAAGCTACATAAACAGCTTCGGGCTTAGCTCCTTTAATGTCATTGGTCACATCACTCATTTTTGCAATGGTGCTGTTACTTGAATTGCGGATGTCGTTACCGTCAATTCTCAATACAGATGAGTTACTGGAATTACGAATGGTTTTGCCATCACTATCAACATGCCCAACTGAACTGTTGCTGGAATTGCGAATGGTTTTGCCATCGCTATCTATTCTACCAACAGATGAGTTGCTTGAATTACGCAATGTTTTACCATCGCTATCCATTTTGTACTGTGCCGAAGCAAAAGATGTAACAAGCGTAAACGCTGCTACTGCTAAAAATTTTTTCATGTTTTTCTTAAAGTTTATTTAAAAATACGAAAAGTTCAGTTAAATGTTTAATTACCTTATTATTAAATAATTTGTTTTATAAAAATGGTTACATTTATTATGTGAAAGCGCAACAAAACGATACGATAATTGCATTGGCTACACCAAATGGTGTTGGTGCCATTGGCGTAATAAGAATAAGCGGAAAAAAAGCTTTTTCTGTAGTAGAGAATTTCTTTTTCACCCGCGATCTTAAAAAGAAAACCTTAATTGATAAAAGTTCACATACCATACATTTTGGAGTGATCGCTCATGATGGTGTTGTAATTGATGAAGTGCTGGTAAGTATTTTTAAAGATCCGCATTCCTATACTGGAGAGGATTCTGTGGAGATCTCTTGCCATGGTTCTTTATTTATTTTGCAGCAGGTAATAGCTTTATTCTTAAAGAACGGATGCCGCATGGCAGAGCCGGGCGAATTTACCATGCGTGCCTTTTTGAACGGAAAGTTAGATCTGAGTCAGGCTGAAGCTGTATCTGACCTAATTGCCAGTAACTCGGCTGTTTCGCATCAGGTAGCCATGCAACAAATGCGTGGTGGCTTTAGCAGTAAAATAAAAGTTTTGCGCGATAATTTGATCAATTTTGCTTCATTAATAGAATTGGAATTGGATTTTAGTGAAGAGGATGTTGAGTTTGCAGACAGAAGTGATCTAAAAAAATTAATAGCTCAAATTTCGGGCATCATTCAAAAACTGATAGATAGTTTTGATGTTGGAAATGTGATCAAGAATGGAATTCCGGTAGCCATCGTGGGAAAGCCAAATGCAGGAAAATCAACCTTATTGAATGTTTTGTTAGATGATGATAAAGCCATTGTAAGTGAAATTCCGGGCACAACGCGCGATTTGATCGAAGATGAAATTGTTATTGAGGGCGTATTGTTCCGTTTTATTGATACTGCCGGTATTCGCACCACAACGGATATCATAGAGCAGATGGGCGTTAATAAGGCCTTTGAAGTAATTAAAAAATCAGCCATTGTTATCTATTTATTTGATTCGCATGAATTAAGCAGTGGTGATCTGAAATTGGAGATCGATCTGATCAAACAACATATTGGTAAATCACAATTGGTTATTGTAGCCAATAAAATAGATGTGGAAGGCGAAGAGGAGTTAAGAAAAGAATTTATTGACTTTAAGGATGTGATCTATATTTCTGCCAAGGAACATAAGAACATAAATGAACTTAAGAAACGATTGGTGAGCTTGTTTGATACCAGAACGGTTAATGCAACGGAAACTGTTGTTACCAATGCACGTCATGCCGAATCATTAAGAAGAGCCTACGAGGCTTTGATAAAAGTTTCAAATGGATTAAATGCCAAAGTCCCAGGTGACCTATTAGCGCTGGATATACGTTATGCTTTGGATGAATTGGGAAGTATAACCGGAGAAGTCACAAATGAAGATCTGTTGGATTCAATTTTTACACGTTTTTGTATCGGAAAATAGTTTTGTATGAGATCAAAAAGTTATCCTTTAGCAATTTTGGAGTACGATGAGCAAAGTAATATTTTGTACTACAGAGTTAAACAAGATCAGGATATAGATCTACCAGAAATGGAAGAAATGTTGCGTTATGTGCAAGAATTTATGGGCCCAACACGGCATTTTGCTGTAATTGATTTTGGCGGTAGTTTAACTTCAACAACTGAGGCAAGAAAAAAATATGCAGACTCAGAATACATTAACACTTATCGCATAGCTGATGCATTTTTGGTAAGATCATTAGGAATAAAACTAGTTGCTAATTTTTTTGTTAATGTAACGAAGCCTAACGTACGCACAAAAGTTTTTAATGATGAAAAGGATGCGGTGGAATGGTTAAAAAAGATCAAAGAATAAGATCATTTAGGTAATAATACATTTATTTCTTTCAATCGTTTAGTAGCAACCGGATCGTTGGGTCTTAAATGTATAGCCTCTTCGTAATATTTTTTAGACTCTTCATAGCGCTTGTCTTTAAAATACTCATCGCCTTTATCAACTAATTCATAGTATTTGTCGGTACCAATTTTACCCGGAACTTTTCTTTTTGCTTTTCCTTTATTTGGTTTGGCCGGGGCAGGTGAAGCAGTGTTTATTTTTGCAACGGCAACCGGGGCAGGGGTAACAGTAGCGGGATGTGTGGCCGGTTTCACCTCTTTTGGTTTAGGATTTTTTGCGGCCTTTGCTTTTTCTTTTTCGATCCGTTCCGCAGCAGCTTTGTCAAACATCGCCTTTTCTTTAGCTTTCTTCTCTTCAATTGCTTTTTCGTTTGCTAGTTTTGCAGCGGCAGCTTGCGCAGCTTTTTCTTCGGCAGCAGCTTCTTTTTTGGCTTCTGTTTCTTTAATGCCGTCTTCGGCTTTTTCGAGGCGCATTAAAGGATATTCTTCTTTCGGTATCAATTCTAAGGCCTTTTGGTAATAGCCTTTTGCAACCACATAATTTTTTTTATTCAAAGCGTCATCACCAAGTTTATTGTAATTGCAAAATTTCTCAATGAGCACATTTTCTGCATCCATGATATTTGTTACAATATCAATTCCTTTGTTTGAAATGGTTTGGTCTTTATCAAAGCCCTCATTTTTGTTCTTATATTCTACTTTTAATAAAGGCTCTTCAAGGCCAAGATAATCAACACCTTTAAATGGTTTTGACATCATAAAGCCACCAATTTTAACAGAAGGTTTAAAATCTTTATTGTTTTGATCATCCGGAATACCTTTGGTGGAAACATAAAATTTCTTTGTGTTACATCCAGGATAAGAAACGGTTAAATAGAAGTCGCCATGAGCCGGAATTTCAATTTCAAAATTTCCTTCCAGATCACTTTGAACTTCTTTAATGATGGCGTTTCCACTGTGAAGCACAATGGAAGCGCCTTGAATTGATTTTTCAGATTTATCGGCGCGTGAGGTTAAGCGCCATGTTCTTAATTCAACGGTGCTTTTTAATTTTAATGTCCAATCTTGTGCAACTAAAACCTGAAACAGATTTAAAGAAAGAGAGGTTAAAATGAATAAAAGAATTCTCATTTTTTATTTGTTTAGTATTTTTTCAACCTCTGCTAA
>JBIKKW010000177.1:0-4859 GCA_044360115.1 Bacteroidia bacterium | reverse complement strand
CTTATACTTACTACTTATACTTCCCTTCGTGTCTTTGTGTCTTCGTGGCTATCCTTCGACTCCCTGCCCTGCCAGCAGGCGGGCGCTCAGGATGACACCTCTGCCAGTTCGTACTTCGTCACTCGTCCTTCTATATTCTTATACTTACTACTTATACTTCCCTTCGTGTCTTTGTGTCTTCGTGGCTATCCTTCGACTCCCTGCCCTGCCAGCAGGCGGGCGCTCAGGATGACACCTCTGCCAGTTCGTACTTCGTCACTCGTACTTCTAACTTCTTCCTCCCCCGCCCTGAGGGCACCCCCTCCAAAAGGGGAAATTCATCTCGGTAATTAAATTTTTTTCTTTCTATTGATCTTATCCTGCTTCGTGCTTACTTCTTATACTTTCCTCCGTGTCTCCGTGTTTAAATTTACTTCGTGTCCGATAGCTATCGGACTTAGTGTCTTTGTGGCTAAAAAAACTTCGTGTCCTCTGCGGTTTCTGCCTCTAAATACACTACATCAACCTTGATACAATAGTCAGCATCACCAGATCGGCAACCGAATTACTATTTGTTTTTTTGTAAATGTTAGCCTTATGATATTCTACCGTTCGTTCAGCCATACCCATTTCTTTAGCAATGAGTTTGTTGTTCTTGCCTTCGGTGATCTTTAAAAGCACATCCATTTCTTTGGATGATAATTTAAAATCGTACGAACTATTAAGCATGGCATTTTTGCAACAGGTGGCCTTTAAATTTTGTGTTACTTTTTTATTGGCTACATACGAGCCGTTGGCTACTTTAATGATCGTATCTGTAATTAATTTATCGCCTGCAATTTTTGGCACAAAGCCACGCGCGCCGCGTAAAAAATGATCGTCTATTGGTTTTACCTCACAAGCACTGCTGGTAATAATTATGGCGGTGTCTGGTGATAGTTTGGCAATGCTGCTCACCAGCGAGTATTTATTGGAAGTGGCTATCACATCTTCAATCACAACTGCATCAATGTGTTCGCTCTCACAATGGAGCATAGCATCAATAATATTATGACAAATTGTAATGTGTTTTACATGCTTATCTTTTTTTAATAGCTCTGCCAATCCCAAACAAAATATTTTGCTGACATCACAAATTAAAATATGCAGATCTTTTTTTGGCATTTATTTTTTTAAAACGTTTTAACTATTAAAGCATACGGTACGGCTTAACCCAGGCCATGGCCCCAGCTAAAGTATTAAACATTTTGGTTGGCACTTTTACCTCGTTCATGTTTATATACAAACTAATAAACACCGATCCTATCAAACGCTGCATATGATTTTCCACAATAAATGCGCCGGCTGTTACGCCTTTCATACCTTTATCAGATGCCAGGTAAGCTTTCGCTTCTTTGCTTATCTCTTTCATCTCCCTCATATAAACTACCAACGGAAACATTTTTCCCTTGGTAAATTTTATGCGATCATCCACACAAATTTTTGCCACTTCTAAGGTTATGTTCAGCTCCGGCTTATAACTAATAACCAACACGCCATCTTCTATTCTCATATCCGTATAGGCGTTACTAAAGTGCTCAAGTTCCATAGTACTAAATTTGTTTAGGTTGTAAAAATACACACATAATTCATTAAACAAGGCCTGCGCTTTTTTTATTCGGTAATATTATCGTATTCCAAACGAATAATTGTTTTTATTCATCCAAAAAAACACCGCATTCATCTAAATCACACAAAACTTGCGGGTTTCCACAGTTGACTGGTAACTTTAACTTACATACCTTTAAAAACAAGAATTAAATTTTTTGTCCTTTTATGCTTAAGCCGCTCTACATATTTTACGCTTTGTTTAACCTTAGTATTCTAATTACATTTAGTAATTGCAGCAATTCGCCTGCAAAAACCGAAGCGCCCACGCAAAAGGTAAAAGAAAAAGTGGTGACCAACGTTTACGAAAAGCAAGGCAATATTTTTGTGGTGTTTGAAGACGGATCAGAAAAACAATTAAGCAAAGGCAATATCGACTCTGATCCTTTTTACATTACCAAACAAAATGCCATTGTATGCGTGCGTAAAAAAGAAGAACTGCCCGGCGGATACAGCACCCACAAAATTATGTTACTCAACGTTCGCACCGGCACCGAAAAAGTAATTGCCGATACCAAACCCTTTAAAGATGAAATTACCAACTCCACCGAAATTTTAAATGTTGAAACACCAAAAATGTCGGAAGATGAAAACTTCCTCTTTTTTATTGTAGAAAAATACACCAACAGCTCGGAGCTGGTTAAAATAGACCTTAACACCGGCAAATGGAACGAATTGTTTTTAGCCGAAAATTACGAGCTGCTCAACTTTGATCCGTATAAAGGCATGTTCCTGGCCGGACAAAGCGATGACCTGGATCGCGGACGCGATATTTATTACCGCGTGGTGGTTGAAGATGGCCGTGTGGTTAAAGACCTAAACACCTACGAAGAAGCAAAAGCCTTTTTGCAAAACTTTGGTGTGCAAACCCGCCTCGATACCAATTTTTAAGTTTTCATAACCATTATTAAAATTGAGTATTTATACCTGTTTACTTTTGGTAAATTAGTTTATACATTTAGTATGTTTTATAAGGTGAAATTCCTTTTATAAAACACGGCAACATATTTTTTATTATGGCAAAACCAAACGGCGAACATTTAAGCGAAGCCAGGCGCAAGGCTTTTGACGCATTACATATTGATCACCAACACCGTGCTATCCTTTGCCTTGATGGTGGCGGCATGCGCGGCATACTCACTATACAACTTTTAAAAAAACTGGAAGCCCTTGCCGGCATCCCGTGCTATCAACTATTTGACATGGTGGCCGGAACCTCTACCGGCGGTATCATATCCGGACTCATAGCAACCGGACACACCGCCATACAAATTGAACAGTTGTATATTGACCTGGTAACAAAAGTATTTGATAAGCGTACCCTGGGCAACCGCTTTACCAACCCACCCGCTTTTAGCAAACAACAATACCGCCACTTATTAAAACAAACCGTTGGCGATACAACTTTAGAAAACGCCTGCCGCAGTAATGATATTGACCTGCTGATAACCGCGCAGGACATGGCTGCTGCCGAAGAAACATTTTTTACCTGCTTTAAACAAGAGGATGATACCTGCCACGGCACCTACCGCAACATTTTGCTGCGCGCCGCTATGGAAGCTACCATGAGCGCTCCTACGTATTTTTATCCGCTCGAACGTTTTGTAGATGGCGGCACTACAACCTATAACAACCCTGCCATGGCTGCCTTTATTGAAGCGGTATCCTACAGCAACCCGCAAGGGAAACACCCGGCCTATAACCTATCACAAGTTACCATGTTTAGTTTTGGAACGGGTATATCACGCATGTTCATTAAACCCAATGATACCATTAACCCTAAGGGCATTGACCTTAAGTTTTGGTTAGATTGGTTGATGACGCAAACACCGCAAGATGCCAGCGCCATGCAAATTGATCTGTTTCGCTCGCCCATGATGAACAAGCTCATAAACTTTAGACGCTACCAAATTTCTATTGACCCTACCAGCATTAAAAAGATACCGAATACGGATACGCTGGATGAAAAAAAATACAAAAGCAAATGGCTGCATGATATTGACGAAAGCATATTAGACCATATTGATATGGCCGATGTAACGCGTTTTGACCTGATGCAAACCATTGGCACACAAATGGCCGAATACATTGTACAAAGCGGCAATAATTTTAGAACCGACCTTTGCAACTCACATGGCCGCGATGAACTGGTGCTGGCCTTTGGCGATGTACCGCGCATACTCAAACAAATGAGCACACCGGATTGGGTGGATGGCTTTAAGGCGTGAATTGGCATATTGTCAAATATTTGATTTACAATAATATAAGCGTTTTGCTTATTTCATTTATGTTCACTATATTTGAATGTTCAAGATTCATGAACAATAATTAAAAATGAACAACACGTGAAAGAAACTCAGATTATAGATACAGCAAAACTCAACTTTGAGCTGCTCACACATTGGCATTTGAATATAAAAAACTTTAAACAAAGCGCTAAGGATATAGACATTGACCTTATAATAGAGTTGAGCGATGAGAAGAATAAAAATAAAAAGGTAATGATGGTTGAGTGCAAGAATGAAGTGCGACGAAATGATCTCGCAAAATTTCTTGAACAAAAGCGTAAGTACATTAATTTATTTATCATTGCTCAATACATCTCCAAGCCAGATAGAGAATTTTTGAGGGAGCAAGGGATAAACTATTTAGAAAGTAGCGGTAATTGTTTCATTAAAGACACAAATACTTACATTTTTATTGATCACCTTAAAACACAGCATTTAAGAGTAAAGAACACAGCAGGTATTTTTACAAATAATACTATGCGTTTGGCATACACACTTTTACTTGAGCCAAACTTGTTAAATGAACCATTTAGAAGCATAAGCAAAAAAGCAGAAATTTCATTAGGAAGCGTGGGAAATGCTTTGGAAACATTGGTTGAAGCCGGACTGTTAAAAGTAAAAAATAATGAAAAAACAATAAGTGACCCAATACAATTATTTGAAACCTGGGCTAATAATTATGCTAATACCATGCGCCCTCACCTCTTCAAACAACGCCTATCATTTACCGATAAAACGATGTTGAAAGACTGGAAAAATATTCTAACAAAAAATGATTTTTGGGGTGGTGAACCAGCAGCAAATATTCTTGATCTGTATTTAAGTCCTGAAATATTCACAATCTATTCTACACGTACACTTTCAGAGATCATGAAAGCATATAAATTGATGCCGGATATAAAAGGAAATGTATTATACATGTTTCCACCGTTTAAAGAAAGATCA
>JBIKKW010000212.1:0-3514 GCA_044360115.1 Bacteroidia bacterium | reverse complement strand
GCAGAACTAATACTAAGTAAAGATAGCCGCTGTTTAGAAGCTGCTAAACGAATAAGAGACAAATACATTGAGCCAACACTACGACATATTTAACCCAGCTTTTGATGAAATACTGCAACAAGTGAATGATGCTTGTTCGAAATTGAATATCGATTTTTATATTGCAGGTGCTGTAGCACGCGATTATCATTTGAATAAAATTGATGATTATAGCCCATCTCGCAAAACAGCAGATATTGACATTGCAGTAATGGTTGCTGATGAGGAAACATATATTAAACTTAAAGAATCCTTAATTGCTTCAAAGAAATTTATCCAACACAAAGAGCCAATTAAACTACTATTTAATAACGCAATTGAACTTGATTTGTTACCCTTCGGTGATATAGAAAACGAGGGGGTAACACAACTAACAAAACAAACAAACTTTGTACTTGGTGTTGAAGGATTTGGATTACTCAACAACTTTACTGAAAAAACGCCGTGGAACAACAAAGTTGAAGTAAGAATTTGCTCACTAGAAGGGATCATATTATTGAAATTAATAGCAAACGACGAGCGCCCACAAAGAACAAAAGATCTTGCTGATATACAAAGTATCATTAAACTCTATTTTGATGTTGAGAGCGATGTTATTTACAGTGAAAACTACGATCTTTTAGAATTATATGATGTAGAAGATATCAAAGGCTATAAATCAAGTATTTGTGCGCATGTGATTGGGAGAAAGCTTAAAACGATCTTGAAAAAAGACGAAAAACTTAATCAACGTGTAATTACCATTTTAAAGAAAGACAAAGGAGAATTCTGGAATAATATATTAACTGGTTTAACTGAATAATCAAAGGCTTTTAAATATATTTAAAAATAATATAAAAGGATGAATAACGATGTAAAAAGCAAATTAGCCCATTTTATTTGGTCATTAGCCAACGATAATTTGCGCAATATTTACTTTAGTGGTAGAAACCGCGACGAGCTGGTACTGGCCTTTGGCGATGTGCCGCGCATACTCAAACAAATGAGCACACCGGAATGGGTGGATGGGTTTAAGGGGTAATTAAAATCAATAACAATAATCAATATGAAAAATAAACTATTAACAATCATTTTACTTTTTTTAGTATATACAAAAAAAGGTCAAACAACTGTTCAAATTGTGCCAGGTAATTCTCAAATTGAATATTACCCAATAAAAACAGGTAATCCAAATTCAATAGAAAGGAAAGTGAATTTGCGTGTTGCACACTTTGGGGCCACAATAAATGATCTAAAAATTAATTTTAAAATAACTAATATAAGTAAAGATAGTCTTGTAAGTTTAGACATGAAAGAGCCCAATTCAATTATAAAAAAGGAAAGCGTAACCTTAGTTCCTGACACAATTGATATTCCGGTTTACATACGCTTAAACGCTAATGAATTTAAACTTCCCGAATATTTTGATATAGAATTTGCAAAAACAGACTCTGTGAATAAAGGTAAACATCGTGTGTTTATAGTTAAAGAAATTCCATTAAATAAAATTGATACCACAAAAAAGATTGATGAAGAAGAAATCAAAATAAAAAAACAAGAGAAGGATTGGATTACATTTATAAATGCAGCAAATTTTGATTTTGACAAAAATACAAATACAAATTATGTTGCTGTATTTAATGTACTAGCAAAGGAAATTACAAAACTAGGCAAATGTAAAAGAAATTGGCTAGGATTAAATATTGGCGCCATGAAAATTAACTATTCATTAAATGGAGATAGCATAAATACGCAATATAACACAATTGAAAATGCATTAATGAACCCATTAGATAGTACAAAAGCTGGAGGAAAATATTTGCGACAATATAATCAAGTGAATAACACCGCGAAAAATTTAGCTTTTAGCTTTTATTGTCAGCCACTAATTCAATTATCCTATCAAGACAATTTTAATTTGTTTTTACATGGGCATTTTGAAATTCTTGTAAACCGTTGGACATTCAATCTTACAATAAATAACATTCAACAAGACACAGGAATTTTTACCACTAATCCAGTTCAAATATCAACAATTAATAAATTCTCCAAATCTACAACAGAAACATTTTCCCAAACCACAAATTTAACCAACTTAAGTTACTATTATGGTGGGGGCTTTACAGCCTTAATTAAACCTTGGAAAACAACACATATATATATACAACCAACTTGGGGTAAAATTATTAATTATGTTAACCCTTATTCAATAAGTACCCGGAATCTGCAATTAAGGGAATATTCAGGAAACACTGACATGTTTTACTTATTTAGGATCAACTTAAGACAAAAAATTACTAATAATATAGACGGTGTTATGGGGGCGGATTTAAGAGGCGTTATACCTAAAAAAGGATTTGCAGCACAAAGTCCAAATTATTGCGCATTTATTGGATTAAATATCGGTTTAGATGGCATAAAGAAACTTATAGAATAATAACATTATATATTTAAAATTAAAATTCTAAAGTTCATTAGTAATTGATATTTTAGAGTTGTACTAATAAAAACTTGAAAAACGAACAACATACCCGTAAAGAAATTATCGATAAGCGATTAGCTGAATCGGGATGGAATGTGAGTGACCCAACACAAGTAGTTTTAGAATATAACATCATAGTTGATTCAAATATTGTTGCTGAAGCTCCAACACCTTATGCAGGAAAGCAGTTTAGCGATTATGTATTGTTAGGAAAAGATGGCAAGCCTCTAGCGGTTGTTGAAGCAAAAAAATCATCTGTTGATGCCAACATCGGAAAAGAACAAGCAAAACAATATTGCGAAAACATTGTTAAGCAACACGGTGGTGAATTACCATTTTGTTTTTATACCAACGGACATGATATTTACTTTTGGGATTTAGGAAATTACCCTCCCAAAAAGGTGTACGGTTTTCCTACTCGAGATGATTTAGAACGCTACAAATACCTTCGTAAAGCACGAAAGCCATTAAGTGGCGAATTAATTAATACAGATATTGCAGGTCGTGATTATCAAATTGCTTCTATACGGGCTGTATTAGAAGGAATAGAAAAACGCAAAAAGCAATTCTTGTTAGTAATGGCAACCGGTACCGGTAAAACTCGTACGTGTATTGCCTTTGTTGATGCTTTAATGCGCGCAGGTTGGGCAGAACGTATATTGTTTTTAGTAGATAGAATTGCTTTACAAAATCAAGCTTTAGATGCGTTTAAAGAATTTTTACCTAACGAACCTCGCTGGCCAAAAGTTGGTGAACGAGAAATAGCAACCGATAGACGTATCTATGTTTCAACGTATCCAACCATGTTGAATGTTATACGCGATGAAAAAAAACCTCTTTCTCCACATTTTTTCGATTTAATAGTGGTAGATGAAAGTCATCGTAGTATTTACAACACCTACGGAGAAATATTAGATTATTTTAATACCATTACACTCGGCTTAACAGCCACACCAACAGATGTAATTGATCATAACACCTTTAAATTATTTGATTGCGAAGATGGTGTACCAT
>JBIKKW010000119.1:0-8438 GCA_044360115.1 Bacteroidia bacterium | reverse complement strand
TTAGAATGAAGCATATTGGAATTAAGATGAATTGATGTTGCTCAGTATATAGAAGCAGATTATTTAAGACTTTACGCAAGAATATGTTGATGTTTATCATGTTGCTGAGTGAGGAATGTCATACAATGCTTTTAATGGTCATATACCTTTGCGTAGCATTAATTGCTTATTTATGAAGAGAAATATTACATCTAAGGTTGTTTTTAATTTAATTGTAGGTTCATTTTTATTTTTTAAATCACTCATGGGTCAGTCGCCCTATGCGCACTACAACCATTGGATAACGGATGGTGTCCTTAATGCAGTTGCAGAAGATGCTGCGTACGTTTACGTGGGTGGTAATTTTTCATTTGTTGGACCTCCTACCGGAAGTGGTGCCAAAATGACCACATTAAGTACTGATCCGGTGTTAACTTATTGCAGGCCCAATGGTTCTATATTCTCTGCAGTATCTGATGGCTCAGGAGGATGGTATATTGGCGGAAGTTTTACAGCAATAACTACATCATCCAACACAACGGTGACAAGAAATCATATTGCACATATCTTGAGTAATGGACAGTTGGATTTGACTTGGAATCCAAACTCAAGTGGAGTTATTAATTCAATGGCAGTTACCGGGGGTAGTTTATATGCCGCAGGAAATTTTACAAACATTGGTGGTTTAAACCGAAATTACATAGCTAAACTTAACACAGCCGGTTCAGGCGTTGCAGATGCATCATGGAATCCAAATGCGAGTAATATAGTTTATTCAATTGAGGTTGGTGGAACTGATTTATACGCAGGAGGTAGTTTCACTACAATTGGTGGTCAACCTCGTAATAGAATTGCCAAATTAACTACAGCAGGTACAGGTACCGCTGATGCCACGTGGAATCCTAATGCAAATAATATTGTTCAGGAATTGGTTTATACTTTTGGAGCATTGTATGCAGGTGGCAGTTTTACAAACATTGGTGGGCAATCTAGGAATTACATTGCCAAATTGAGTACAACTGGCACAGGCGCAGCGAATTCAACTTGGGATCCTGATCCTAGTGCGAATAGTCAGGTATGGTCAATGGCTCTTATTAATTCAGGGAATGATCTGTTAGTTGGAGGAACTTTTACTACCATTGGCGGCCAAACACGTAATAGAATTGCTAAATTAACTACCGCAGGAACCGGAACTGCTGATGTAAGTTGGAATCCAAATGCAGATGGTGGTGTTGGAGCAATTGCTGTTTCAGGTAATGATGTTTATGTAGGTGGACAATTCTCTAACATTGGCGGGCAATCCAGAAATTACATCGCAAAATTAAGTCTAACAGGCACCGGAACAGTTAATGCAAGTTGGAATCCGAATGCTACATATTGGGTTTCCAGCATAGCAATTTCAGGAAGTGATATTTATGTAGGGGGTAGTTTTAGAAGCATAGGTGGATTTAATAGGAACAATATTGCGCGATTCAGCAAAGCTACCGGTATAGCAGATGCCACCTGGGATCCGGATGCAGATAATCAGGTGTTTACACTTGCAATTTCTGGTAGCGATCTATATGTGGGCGGATTTTTTTCAAATATTGGAGGTTTATCTAGAAATAAAATTGCTAAGGTTAGCACATCTAGCCCTGGGTTTGCCAGTTTAACTTGGTTTCCTAATGCAAATAATAGTGTAAGAGATATAGTAATCTCAGGAACCGATTTGTATGCAGCTGGTGACTTTACAACCATTGGCGGACAAACAAGAAATAGAATTGCTAAGCTAACTACCATTGGCAGTGGTACCGCAGATGCAACATGGAATCCGAATTCAAGCGGTGCAGTTCGCTCATTGGCACTATCAGGTAATTATATTTATGCGGGAGGTAGTTTTACAACAATCGGTGGACAATCGCGCAATAATATTGCAAAATTGAATATAGCAGGAACAGGAACTGCGGATGCTACCTGGAACCCTGATGCAAGTAACGCTGTGGAGGCTTTAACGATTTCAGGAAGCGATCTTTATGCCGGGGGAAGTTTTATAACAATAGGTGGACAAGCTAGAAATAGAATTGCTAAATTGAGTTCAACTGGCACGGGTACAGCTGATGCAACCTGGAATCCCAATGCGAGTTCAACTGTAGAATCATTATTGCTTTCAGGCAGCGATTTGTATGTTGGAGGTTGGTTTTCAAACATTGGCGGTCAGTCCCGAAATGGAATTGCAAAAATAAACACTACCGGTGCAGGCACTGCCGATGTCGCCTGGAATCCGAATGTGGACGGTATTGTTTACGATATGCTATTTTCAGGAAGCAATTTGTATTTAGCAGGAAGTTTTATGTCAATAGGTAATATATTTCCTAGGTATTGTTTTGCATTAATTGGTGATCTCTGCAGTTTGCCAACAACTCCCGTTCTTTCTGCCGTGAATTCTACCATTTGTTCAGGTAGCAGCACTAGTTTAAGCATTGCAAGCGGATCACTAAATAGTGCAACAAATTGGCAATGGTATAATGCAAGCTGTGGATCAGGCACTGTAGGTACAGGTAACAGTGTTAGTGTGTCACCCTCTGTTTCAACCACTTATTATGTGCGTGGTGAAGGAGGATGTGTAGGGAGTGCCGCTATATGCGCAAGCCTTGCCATCACAGTGGATCCATGCACAGGCTCAAATGAACTATCAGTGTCAGAAATTCCAAATGTTAGAGTGTATCCAAACCCTAGTAGTGGAATTGTAAACGTTGAGTTTGGTGTGGAATATGAAAATGTAAGAGTGGAAGTGTTGAATACCTTAGGTCAGGTGATAGCAAGTGAAAACGCTAACAATTTACAGCACGTTTCATTTCATATGTCTTATCACCCTGCCGGAGTATATTTCATTCAGGTTTTAAAAGATAAGAAAGTAGTGGGAACACAAAAACTAATTAAACAGTGATCACTCAATAAATGAAAGTTTTCTTTTTTAAGCAACACTGCAAACTAAGAACCCCGCAATTTGCGGGGTTCTTAGTTTAGAAGCGGAGACTGAGGGATTACAATGTGATCCCAAGGTTTCCCAAAGTCAATATTAAATGAATCCCGCAAAAAGCGGGATTGTTTTTATTTTTCTCCGAATCCTTGAAAGTGAAAAAATTTCAGTCTTCTCCTAAAAACAAAAAGTCCTGCAAAATAGCAGGCCTTCATTTAATATATTCCGCGGAGACTGAGGGATTCGAACCCTCGATACACTTGCGCGTATACAAACTTTCCAGGCTTGCTCGTTCGACCACTCTGACAAGTCTCCTATTATAGGATATGAAGATAATTTATAAAATTTATATCGTTATCCTTTTTCTGAATTTTCGATAGGATGCAAAAATGCCATACCCTCCTTTTATATTATTAAATACCAAAGTGGGTTCGGCAAAAGGATTATCACCGGAATAGTTTTGTAAAGATAAATGGTATTTATAATATTCAGGTGTGCAATTTAGGAGGTAAACATCAAATGCAGGAATAGTATCACCTTCATTGTAATAGAACCTCCCGCTTAGTGTTGTGTTTTTGCCGTTGTTATTAATATCGTCATACAAAGTTCTGATCCCACTATCATTATAAAGCGTGTCGCCATTACTATACTTAAATAAGGCAGCAATTGAAAGGTTGTAGTAATTCTTGTTAACCGTATCATCCGTAAATGAAACTTTAAAGTTTTTTATAAGCGAATACTGATCTTTTACATTTTCAAATGAAACATTATCTATTGAAATTAAATTCAAAGGTATTTGTGTTTCTGCGCTTGCAATATCGCCGTTGGTTGTAGTTACTGTGAGTTTGTATTTTTCGCCCGGCACCAAAGTGTATGAGCTTGCTTTTAGTTCATAATATTCTGAATTCAAATTATAGATGAATTGAGCGTTACCTTGGTTTCCTTTTATTTCAACAATTGCATTGTTCACTGGAGTGTATATGTCGGCTCCGGTATTTGCATACAATGGTTGACTCAAAGTTACCTTAACTCGGTAAATAGTATCTTCCGGACAAATAAAACAATTAATTACTGGTAATGATTTAGTAACCGGTAGTTTTACATTTGCCTCTTTACGACATGAGAAAAGTAAAATGGAAAGTAATGTGAGTATTAAATAATTTTTCATAGTTTAAAATTTAAATGTCCAAGATACACTTGGTAAAATTGGGAAAAGAGATACTTGCATTAATTTATTTTTTTTAGCGCTTGTGCTGTATTCACTATAGTAAAAGAATGGATTTTGCCTGCTATATACATTGTATATACTGAACTCAAATATTTTTTCAAATTTTTTATATTGTTTATGAAATTGAATTCCAAAGTCGAGACGATGATAAGGCGCCATACGAAACGAATTTTTTTTCCCATAATCATTTACAGAGTTTGGCCAAGTGTAAAAACCGACATTATTTGTTTGAAAAGGTGTGTTTTGTTCAACAGCATATGATGAAAGTGGTAACGTAATGGCATTGCCTGTTCCGTATACCCAAGTACCCGCAAGATTGATCCGATCATTTATTTTATACATACCAACCAGTGAAATATCGTGTCGCCTATCAAATCGAGGGTGAAATTTTTCACCGAAATTAAGTGAATCAAATTGTAACCAGGTCCATGATAATGTATACCCAATCCAACCGGTGAATTTTCCTGCCTTTTTTTGAATGAGTAATTCTCCACCATAACTCCAACCTTTTCCTGAAACAACATTATTTTGCCAATCAACATTTGAATTGGTGCTTGAGTTGTCGTTGATAGCAAAAAAACTTGCACCTTCTTTGTAGTTTAATACATTTTTCATCCATTTGTAATAGCCTTCTACTGTTATAGTTAAATTATTTTCGGTGAGGTCCTTTGCTAATCCTAATGCGATTTGTTGCGATTGTTGAGGTTTTGTTTTGTTTGTTGCCGGAACCCATAGATCGGTAGGTAATCCAATTCCTGTATTTGATAATAGATGCAAATACTGATTCATTAAAGCATATGAGGTTTTTAAGGAAAAGTCATTACCCAGTAAGTATCTTAAAGAAGCTCTGGGTTCCGGATTGAAAAAATTATCGCCATTGCTGGAAAAGGCAGAGACCCTAATTCCCAAATTCATCCTTAGTTTTTCTGATGCTTTCCAATCATCTTCAATAAATACACCACTTTCAAAGGTGTCTATTGGTTTTGATTTATTATTAAGATTGCTTGAAGGGTCAGATGATTTTATTACCAAAGCTTGAGGAATAAAGTTGTGCCATATGCTATTGACACCAAATTTTATATAATGATTTGGATTTGGGATAAAATCAAAATTGTATTTTACGCCTACATCACGAATGTTTGATTTATAGTTAAGTGTGAAATAATCAGATCCATATTTTTCGGTATTGGTAATTCCTAATTTATAGTTTGTATATATAAGCGATGCGTTTGAGAATAATCTACTATTGAATAAATGATTCCATCGTAAGGTTGATGTGGCATTACCCCAATCTAAGCCTGCTTTGCTTTCCGTATTCTCATATTTCGATCTGAAGTAAAATTTATCTTTTCCAAAATATCCACTTAAAAATAATCTATCCTTATCATTAAATACATAATTAACTTTTGCGTTTAAATCGTAAAAGTAATACCCGCCTTTTGCCTCAGGTTTAAGGAACGGATAAATTAAAGCATCAATGTACGTACGACGTGCCGATACTAAAAAAGAGCATTTATCTTTTAAAATCGGTCCTTCTAAAGTTAGTCTTGATGAAATAATACCAATCCCAGCTTCTCCATGAATTTTTTCTTTATTACCATCCTTCATCTGAAGGTCAATTACAGAAGACAATCTTCCACCATATCTCGCTGGAAAACCTCCTTTAACTAACTCAACACTTTTTAATGCATCACCATTAAAAACAGAGAAAAAGCCAAACAAATGATTGGCATTATATACAGTTGCTTCATCTAAAATAATGAGATTTTGATCAGGCCCACCGCCGCGTACATAAATCCCTGCGCTTCCCTCACTACCTTTTTGAACACCGGGCATCAATTGAATAACTTTTAACACATCCTTTTCTCCTAAAAGCGCTGGGATTTGCTTTATTTGTTCAATAGGTATATCTACTGTACTCATCTGAACTTCATCACTGATCTTTTTGTTTTGATCTGCAGTTACAACTACTTCTTGGAGTTCTTCAGGAGTAAGTTCAATATTATATGAAAGATTTTTGTTAAGTAAGCAAGTTGTTTTTTTAGTTTTAAAACCCACATAACTGTAAAACAGTTCAACTGAGTCGTTTGGCAAGGTAATGGAATAAAAACCATAATTATTTGAAGTGGTACTTAACTTTAGTTTAGGGCAATAGATAATTACACCCGGTAAATTTTCTTTACTGCCTTTTTCAGTCACATAGCCACTTATGGTATATTTTGTTTGACCAAAAGAAACAAATTGTAAAAAGAATAATGATAAAATTAAAATTGGTTTTGCCATGCTTACTTTAACGTTGTTTTTTAAGTGTTATTGTGTGAACATCGATCTGTTTTCGTAAAAAAGAAACATTCTTTGATTTAAAATTAATAACTAAATTTTTATTAGTATTTACCACTTGTAAATAAAATCTCATCACTTAACAAGTGTTACTTTTTATCTTTTATAACGTTCATACCTTTAATTAAGGACGTGTGTACATTAAGTGTTTTGTGGAAAATAACTCATACGCACGTCTAAATTACAAAGCATAATCTTATGAAAGATCAGCAAGTAATTATTCGTGTACCGGAGCCATGTCACGAAGACTGGAACAAAATGGATCCGGATGAAAAAGGTAGATTTTGTGCATCATGCGCTACTTCAGTAGTTGATTTCAGTAAAATGAGTGATGATGAACTCAAGTATTTTTTAATAGAGAATAAAGGGAAGAAAACCTGTGGACATTTTAAGCGAACGCAATTAAACAAGCCAATAACCATCACCGTTGATCTGCAGCAAATGCCTCGTCAAATGAATGCCACCTACAAATTTGTGATGGTGTTGTTTATTGTATTTGGCACTTTTTTATTTAGTTGTACCGACCAAAATGGCAAAAAAGTGAAAGAGATCCAAATAGAGAATAACGATGAAAAAAACTATGTGATGGGAATGATGGTGATGCCTCCACCTCCTGAATTGGTGGCAGATACAATAGATAAAAATGAAATATCACCACCGCCTGTGATGATTGGTTATGAGGAAGGTGAAATGATGGGAGCGGTTGCCTATGAATATGAAATTGATGATGATACTTTAACCGGAGATGTGGTAATGGTTGAGGAGCCGAATATTAACCCAATAGATTCCTGTAGTTTTGATGGGGTTGAGGTAGTAGGCTTCTCGCCGCCACTAATTAAAAATGATTCAATAATGGAAAGTCCTTTGGTGTTGGGTGGTTTATATGTAGAGGATTATTTTGAAAAGGATAATGTGAATGACAGTATAGAGAATAAAATCACCTCTATCAGTGATCAAAATTTAAAACTTGTTACCAATTGGAAAGTATTTCCAAACCCAAGTAATGGCTTGAGCACAATACAGTATTACTTACAAAAGCAGGCAACAGTGCGTTTAGATGTTTTTGATATAAGCGGTAAACACATGAAAACACTTGTGAATCAGGCAAACCAGCATACTGGTATTTATCACATACCATTTGATGGAACCAATTTGCCAAATGGTGTTTACATTGTTAGTTTGATCATCAATGGAGAGAGCAGCACCGAAAAGTTAGTAGTTGAGAAATAAAAACAGATGATCAATTTTAAATGAGCTTGTGTGTTTAAAACATAAATTATTAGTGTTAAATAAACTTCTACCTTTATGAAGTAATAAGATCATGCAAAGCAGTGATCGGTAATTGATAATTAAAATTTGAACCATGGCACTCAGCGAAAAATTAAAAGTACGCAGCAACGGTATGTGCGAACTATGTACCGAAAACGAAGCGAAACATGAATACACGGTAACTCCTAAAAAAGATGACGATGTTGCAAACCAAGTTGCATTGTGTGACGCTTGTTTAAATGCCATAACCGAAAACAACACCTCTTATAACTGGCGCTTTTTAGAAGGAAGTATTTGGAGTACCGAAGCGAGTGTACAAGCATTAAGTTACCGATTATTGAATCAGTTAAAAGAACAATCGTGGGCAGCGGATGTGATCGGTTTAGTTGATCTGGATGAGAATACTGTGCAATGGGCCATGAGCGCATTTGATGTTGCCGATGTGCATAAGGATGCTTTTGGGAATGTGTTGGAGAATGGTGATAATGTGGTTTTAACGCAAGCCTTAAATGTGAAAGGAACTAATTTCACTGCGTCAAAAGGCACCGTAGTAAAGCGTATTAAATTGGTTGTCGATAATCCAGAACAAATTGAAGGTAAAGTGAACGAGCAAACGATCGTGATCCTTTGCAAGTTTGTAAAGAAGAATTAAGATGAAATTTT
>JBIKKW010000118.1:0-8545 GCA_044360115.1 Bacteroidia bacterium | reverse complement strand
ATATAAATTGACCAGAACATCAGTTATTGAACAACAAATAATAGGATCAGGTCAGAGTGAAAATTTACCGAATGCAACAAACACTGCATTTAAGGAGGGTGAGATCTTAACTTATCGAATGCACTATGGCGCTTTAAATGCCGGTATTGCCGTATTGGAAGTTAAACCTCAAATTTTGGATATAAGCGGTCGCAAGGTGATGCACATTGTTGCAAATGGTTACACAAATGGGGCCGCCGATTGGTTCTTTAAGGTGCGCGACCGTTATGAAACCTATTTGGATAAAGATGCGATGGTGCCCTGGTTATTTGTGCGCAGAGTTGATGAAGGTGGTTTTAAATTCAGTCAGGATTACGCATTTAACCATTATACCAAAAAGGTAGATGTTGGAAATGGTGAAAAGTTTGACTTCCCAATTGGAATTCAAGATATGGTAAGTGCGTTCTATACGGCCAGAAGTCTTGATCTAAGCAACGCCAAAGCCGGCGAAACCTTTACTTTGAATAGTTTTGTAGATAAAGAAATTTGGCCATTAAAGATCAAATTTATTGGACGTGAAGAAATTAAAACTGATATTGGAAAATATAAATGTTTAAAATTCAGACCCGTTGTACAAAAAGGACGTGTATTTAAGCATGAAGAAGATCTGAATGTGTGGATAAGCGATGACATGAATCACATTCCTATGCGGGTGCAGGCCAATATTATCATAGGTAGTATTAAAATGGATATTACAAGTGCCAAAAACCTGGCAAACCCGAGTGCCAAGGTGAGTGATTAAACAAAAGATCCTGCTTTATTTAGCAGGATTTTTTTTCATGAATACGGCACAAATAAACGAACCACTTAAGGATAACAACAAGAAAGGAAATAACTTTCCGGTGGTAGCCTTTATTGGTGAAAGTTGAGATATTTGAAAATCAATGATCTTTTGATAACCTAACTGTTTTGCTTTCGGATCTTTAAGCATATAGGACATATAGGTATCACTGCGGTAATAATCAGCGAAAGCTTCCATGTTCATTTTAAATTCAATGTAATTATAAACAGACAATACAATGGCAGAAATACCAACTACCGTAAGAGCAACACGCATAGCATCCCTTCCTCCAATTGCGCCGTTATTCTCTTTATCGCGCACCAATTTAATGGCAACGATCAAAAATGGGATAATTGATAGAACAGATAAAATATGAGAATACTTAAAATTAAAATCGTTGAACATTTTTCCGCTGAACCAAATGCTCATTTTGTAAATGATCACAAGGGCAGAATAAATGATGGCAATTAAGAGTGCTTTTTTGTTCATGTAAATTATTTTTAACCATTCATACTGATCAGGAATTCCTCATTTGTTTGAGTTCTTCTTAATCTATCCAACAAAAACTCCATTGCTTCCTGTGGGTTCATATCGCCCAAATGTTTACGTAATATCCATAAACGGCTTAGCATATCTTTTTCGATCAGGAGGTCATCTCTACGTGTAGATGAAGCCAACAAGTCAATTGCAGGATAGATGCGTCGATTAGATAATTTGCGATCTAACTGCAACTCCATGTTACCGGTTCCTTTAAATTCTTCAAAGATCACCTCGTCCATTTTACTTCCGGTTTCCGTTAAAGCCGTTGCAATAATAGTTAACGAACCGCCATTCTCGATCTTACGAGCAGCTCCAAAGAAACGTTTTGGTTTGTGTAAAGCATTTGCATCTACACCACCCGATAATACTTTACCGCTCGCAGGAGAAACAGTATTATATGCACGTGCCAAACGTGTTATACTATCTAATAGGATCACCACATCATGCCCACATTCTACCATACGTTTTGATTTCTCTAAAACAATATTAGCCAATTTTACATGTTTATCTGCAGGCTCATCAAAGGTTGATGAAACAACTTCAGCTTTAACGCTACGAGCCATGTCTGTAACCTCTTCCGGACGTTCATCGATCAATAAGATGATCAAATAAATCTCAGGGTGATTGTAAGCAATAGCATTGGCAATATCTTTTAAGAGAACTGTTTTACCGGTTTTTGGCTGCGCAACAATTAAACCACGCTGACCTTTACCAATTGGCGCAAACATATCCATAACACGCACACTCATATTCTCCTGAGGGTGACCAGTCAATTTGATCTTTTCGTTAGGGAACAATGGCGTTAAATATTCGAACATCACGCGATCACGCACAAAAGATGGCTCGCGACCATTAATGCTATCAACCTTAATTAACGGGAAATATTTTTCACCTTCTTTAGGCGGACGAACACCTCCGGTAACAACATCGCCAGTTCTTAAGCCGAATAATTTTATTTGTGATTGAGAAACGTAAACATCATCGGGTGAGTTATGGTAATTGTAATCTGAACTGCGTAAAAAACCATAACCATCAGGCATGATCTCTAATACACCGGTGGCAAAAACCAAATTATCAAAATTGTAATAAACCTTTTCCGGTTTTTTGATCTCTTCCTGTGGCATTTCAGGCTCAGGCATACCGGTTCCTTCATTTGAATCACTTCCGGCATTATCTTCAGAGGTCACATTTTCTTCAACCTTTTCTGCAACCGGCGCTTCAACAACATCTTCATTCACCTCAACCGGTGTTGCCTCTTCAATATTGTCTTCAATTATTGGTTCAAGTTTAACCTTTCTTGGGCGTTTTTCCTTTGCTCCTGCATCGGTATTTGATGTTTTTGAATCTCCACCCTTTTTGTTTTTAGAAGCTACCTTAGCTGCTAATTTAGGATCGGCAGTTTGAGCATCCACGATCTTTAAGATCAGGTCGGGCTTTGAAAGGGTTTTGGCATCAATACCAAATTCTTTTGCAATTTGTTTTAATTCAGGCAAACTACGCCCGCTTAGGTCCATTACTTCAAACATAAATTGAATGATTATTTTTTGAAAAGGTTTTTACAGATTTTTTTGTTGATTGGTTTTTACCGGAATAGGTAAAACTGAATTACAGTACAAGTATAGTCATTTATTCAATTAAAAAAAAATATTTAAATAAAAAAGCATGGAAAATGATCCATGCTTTTATAAACAATTCAACGGTTTTTGGTCTAGTCTCTTTCGTCAATTATTTGATCGGCCTTAAAAGGTTTGGTATCAAATGTAAATGAGGCATCTGTAATTTCTAAATTCGGTTTAAACCCTTTTATATCGTATACATTTGTGCTTTGATCTTTCATGGTCACTTTCATTTTAACCACTTGCTTTTTGGTTTTATCAATGTATATTCTGATCGAGTGGTATTTTTTCTTTCCCTGATCAACAGAAGGAAAAAGATCAATGGCATGACAAAGTACAGTTCCTACTTTTTCTTCGGCAACATATTTATATTTAAATCCGGTTTCATAAATGGTAAATATTTTACTTGGATTTAATTGATCATTATTATTCGGGTCATACGATTTAATGGTTACCTCTTTAGCATCTTTATTGTAATTCCAAATGGTTTTACCATCACAAACAATATTGTTTCCAGGAATTTCCAATTTAAACATTTGCCCTTTAACCACAACCTTTCCGGTTTGTTTCTCAGTTTGTTTTTTATCCTTGTTGAACATGGTTAAAACAAAATCAGAAGTAATGGTCTTATATGTTTTAGTTGTTTTACTCAGATCATCTAAAATGGCTTTTGCCTTTGGATCTTGATCTTGCGCAAACGTGCTTAACATCAAAAAAGAACTAAGAACTACTAATATCTTTTTCATAATACGGTGTTTATTCCAGGTGATTCAAATTCAGTGCCAAAGTTAGATAACTCTTTTTACAAATGGTTTAAAAAGATCATTTATTTCTTAATTTTTGTAAAATTTCTTCCATCTGTGCCATATCCTTTACTAAAACTTCACGCGCTTTTGAACCTTCAAACGGACCAATAAATCCGGCTGCTTCTAATTGATCTACAATTCGGCCGGCACGGTTATATCCTAATTTTAATTTACGTTGTAAGAATGATGCGCTTCCTTGCTGAAACTGCACAACTAATTTAGCGGCCTCATCAAACATTTTATCGCGCTCACTTAAATCCACATCCTCTTTTCCGCCATCACCTTCTTCGCCCACATATTCAGGCAATAAGAATGCCGTTGGGTAGGCACGTTGATTACCAATGAATTCGCAGATCTTCTCTACTTCTGGTGTATCAACAAAAGCACACTGTATTCGTACCAGATCATTTCCGGTACTTAATAACATATCCCCTCTTCCTATCAATTGATCAGCTCCGCCAGCATCTAAAATGGTGCGTGAATCTATTTTACTACTAACTCTAAATGCAATACGCGCCGGGAAGTTTGCTTTGATTGTTCCCGTGATGATATTTACAGAAGGACGTTGCGTTGCGATTATCAAATGGATACCAATGGCACGCGCTAACTGCGCCAAACGTGCAATAGGTGTCTCCACTTCTTTACCTGCTGTCATGATCAGATCGGCAAACTCATCCACCACTAAAACTATATATGGTAAATATTTATGCCCATCATTAGGATTTAATTTACGTTGAACAAATTTGGCATTGTACTCCTTAATGTTTCTAACTTGCGCATCTTGTAATAAGGCATAGCGGTTATCCATTTCTATACACAAAGAGTTTAGTGTATGAATTACTTTAGTATTATCAGTAATAATGGCATCTTCAGAGTTAGGAAGCTTTGCCAAAAAGTGTCGCTCAATTTTATTGAATAAAGTTAATTCCACCTTTTTTGGATCAACCAAAACAAATTTGATCTGCGCAGGATGTTTCTTATATAATAAGGACACCAATACTGCATTTAAACCAACCGATTTACCCTGCCCAGTAGCACCGGCCATTAACAAGTGTGGCATTTTTGCCAGATCGGCAATAAAAATTTCGTTACTGATGGTTTTACCTAATGCAATTGGCAATTCATAATTTGAATTATTGAACTTTTCAGATGCTAAAATATTGCGCATTGGTACCATTTCAGGTGTTTGATTTGGTACTTCAATACCAATGGTACCTTTGCCCGGAATAGGCGCAATGATACGAATACCAAGTGCTGCCAAACTTAAGGCAATATCATCTTCTAAATTTTTGATCTTGGAGATACGAACACCGGCAGCAGGCACAATTTCATATAACGTAACTGTTGGTCCTACTGTAGCTGTGATCTTTTCAATTTCAATACCATAATTCTTTAGCGTATTTATAATACGATCTTTATTGGCATCTAACTCTTCTTTATTTACTTTTCCTTGCCCAACACCATAATCAATTAGCAAATCAAACGTAGGGAATTTATAGGATCCAAGATCTAATGTAGGATCAAACTCGCCAAATTGCTCCACCAAACTGGCCGCTTTATTCTCTTCTTCGATATTCAAAGGTTCTTCAACCATTGGCTTCACTTCAAACTCCGCTTCACCTGTTTTATTTGCAGGTTCTGCAACAACCTCGGGTTCGGTATTCAATAAAATATCCTTAACCTCTGCTTCCTCTTTCTTTTCAATTTGCGAATCAATTACCACTAATTCAATTTTTTCTTCGGTATTTAATTTGGTCTCTTCCTTTGGTGCTGTTGCTGTATTCTTTACTTCAAAGGTCAATAAGCGTTCTTCCTCTTCTTTTGAAATTCCTGAAGATTCATTTTCAACAACATTTGGTTTTACTTCAAACACGGGCTCATTATTGGTAGCATCAATTTCCTTTTCAATCTCATCCTGTCCTTCATTAAAATTTGGTTTAGGTAACTTAAACGACAAATTTATTACCAATACTAAAAATGTAAGCATCGAAAAACCTATGAGAACTAGTAATCCGGTATTACCAACAATGTTTTGAACCTGATCGTTAATGTAATAACCGTATCCACCGCCAATAAAATTCAATTTATCTTTGAAGAAAAATGACAAGGCCAGTGACGACCAAACCATGATAAATAACCACTTAGCGTTAAATGCCGATATATTCACAAATTTTCGCTGAATAAGTTTTTGAACACCAAACATGGCCAAAACAGGCACTAATATAAAAGAGGCTACACCAAAACCTTTGTAAATTAAAATGTGAGAAAATAATGCGCCAAGTTTACCTAACCAGTTTTGCACTTTTACATCACTGCTAAAAAACTCTTTGAATGGCGCCATCACTTTATCATGATCGGTTTCGCGCGTAAAGAAATAAGACACAAATGCAACAGCAATGTAAACCGAAAATAAAATAAGAACCAAACCAATGATCTTTTGCGTTTGTTCGGCATTGTAAATTGCTTTCGCTTTTTCCAAGCGTTCCTTAAGATCTATCTTAGGAGTAGCGGATTCAGCAGGAGTTGTAACCTTTTTCTCGGCTTTTGGTTTTACTTTTTTCTCCTTGTTTTTCTTGGTGATCGCTTCTGCCTCCTCAATATCATTATCTTCTATCTTTTCTTCAACAAAAGTAGATTCCAAAATAGGGGTCTCCCTAAATTTATTTTTCTTTTCAGTCTTCTTTTCGGTAGCCATTTAGATTTAAAATTAAATGAAAGGGCGGCATCAGAAGCAAATGAAACAAAATGTTTTTAACCTAAGCTTGTTGAAGACCGATCACCATAAAAAACAATCTCAAATGGCCCGAAAACTATATATATGGTTCAATTGAGGCCATTTAGAAAAAATTTATGTTTTTTTTTATGGAAAACCAAAATATGCGTCATCTCAATTACAAAACCCGAGTATTTAAACTAAAAACCCAAGGATATGAAAAAATGGATGATCATAGCAATTTGCATGAATATATTCAGTGCTTTTGCAAGCGAAAACGAAAAGAACATAAAAACAAAACCTGAAAAGATAATTGTTTATACGCAAGGTGCGCAAGTACACCGCAATGCATTGGTAAACCTGGTTGCCGGGCAAAACACGCTTGTTTTTACAGGCTTAGAAAATTGCATTAACACCTCCGCAATACAAGTTGGCGGTACCGGTAATTTTATCATAACCGATATTCAACACTTGGTTTATTATCCTGAACTGGAAAAGGCAAAAGAAACAGGTGATCTGCGATTTAAAAAATACCTTAAAAATGTAACTGATAGCATCAAAGAACTGGACTATGTTTTGGAAGATCTTACCATGCGTTCAGATGCATTAACAACAGAAAAAAATGTTTTGTTGAATTATGGTTTGTACAAAGGTTTATCTAAAAAAGACAGTATTGCATTGCTAAAAGATGGCTTGGTTTTTTTACGTGAAAAACTCATGAACATTAATTCTGAACAGCTAAAAATAAAAAAAGAAAGAGAAAAGATCGAACTGAAAAAAGAGGGCTTGAATCAACGAAAGATCAATATCCACAACGAGTTGGCCAATTTAAACAGCAATGGCGAAGTTGAAAAAGTAGATTACCGATTAGTAGTGAATATCATTGCTGATCAAACTACACAGGGTTCTATAAATTTCAATTATTACATAACAAATGCGAGTTGGGTTCCATCATACGACTTAAGAGCAACATCAACCGATGCTAATATTAAATTAACATTTAAGGCTCAAATTCAACAACAATCTGGCATTGATTGGGCTAATACAAAACTTATTCTATCAACCGCCAATCCTAATCGCTCATATACTATGCCCGAATTAACGCCATGGTATTTAGGATTTACGAACACAAAACACAAATACAAAACCGATTATTATAATTTACCAGCATCTTCTTCATATGCCGATAAAAACATGCAATCGAAAGAACAAAGTGCTGCTGGAGAATTAGCAGAGGCGGAAAACGCGTATAACTATACCAGCGTTAGTGAAAATTTAATTGAAACAGAATATGAGATCAAATTAAATTACAATATACCAAGCGATGGTAAGGAGCATTTTGCAGCCATTATGGTTAAAGATCTGAAAACATTATACCGCTATAAAGCCATTCCTAAATTGAATAGCAATGTTTATTTAACAGCAGTATTACCGGATTGGGAAGATGTGATCTCTATGGCCGGACCGGCATCCATTTACTATGATGGTTCTTATATTGGCTTAACGCAATTGAACAATGGTGGTACCGAAGATACTGTTCAGATATCTTTAGGAATTGATAAGAACATAGCTGTGAAACGTCAGAAAGTAAAAGACAAATCCTACGAGAAATTCCTAGACAATGATAAAATTCACCAATACACGTATGAATTCATTATGAAAAATTCACGCAACGCCAAAATTGAGATAGATATTGAAGATCAATTACCAATATCGCAAGACAAAAACGTGATCATCGAACGAAAAGAATTATCAGGAGGCAAGTATGATGAAATAACCGGATTATTAAAATGGCGCACTACCGTTCAAGCTAAGGATAACAAAAAGTTCACCTTATCTTATCAGATCAAATCACCCAAAAATTCGGGGATAGCATTCAATTACTAAAATTAAAAAGGTCCTGCTAAAAACAGGACCTTTTTTTAATTCTTCATTCGTCCTTTCATTAGCTCCCACAAAACAATCCCCAAACTTACTGAAACATT
This sequence comes from Bacteroidia bacterium, assembly GCA_044360115.1. Classification (GTDB taxonomy): domain Bacteria; phylum Bacteroidota; class Bacteroidia; order B-17B0; family Aurantibacillaceae; genus Aurantibacillus. The sequence goes on along the minus strand of JBIKKW010000118.1, from coordinate 65 downwards.
CAACGAGTGTTTGGTACCCAACTGTGGTATCTCAACCACCGCGTCGCTCACATCTACAATTTCCT